>JAIBAE010000098.1 GCA_019695345.1 Bacteroidota bacterium
ATTGCAAAACAACAGCCCGATATAATGTTGTGGCTTGGCGATAACGTGTACATGCGTGAACCCGATTGGAATACACGCACAGGGATTTATCACCGTTACACGCACACACGCTCGTTGCCACAAATGCAACCACTGTTGGCAGCATGTGCTAACTATGCAATTTGGGATGACCACGATTACGGTCCCAACGACTGCGACCGTGGCTTCTGGAATAAAGAAGAAACATACAATGCGTTTAAGATGTTTTGGGCTAACCCACGTTATGGTATGGCAGATGCAAATGGCGGTATTACCTCGATGTTCCAGTGGGGAGATGTTGATGTGTTTTTAGTGGACGACCGTTGGTTCCGTTCGCCCGATAAACGCAAAACCGGCGAGCGTACTATTTTGGGCAAACAACAATTTGAATGGCTTATTGATAATCTTGCTTCCTCTACAGCAACGTTTAAGTTAGTGTGTATTGGCGGACAAGTACTAAACTCGGTAGCACAATTTGAAAACTACGCCACATACCCCGAAGAACGCAAAGCACTTATTGAAACAATACAGAAGGAACGGATTTCCGGCGTGATGTTTTTATCGGGCGATAGGCACCACACTGAGCTCTCGGTATTACGCGATAGTACCACAGTTCCGCTGTACGATTTTACGGTATCGCCATTAACTGCCGGAACAAACCCAAACGCCGCAACCGAAGCAAATACATACCGCGTGGACGGAACATTTGTTGGCGAACATAATTTTGCAACAATAGATGTAACGGGAATTCGTGGTGCGCGTGAACTTACACTTACAGTGTTTGATGCAAACGGAAAACAAAAATGGCAGAAGAAAATCACTGCCGCCGAAATGAAGAAACAATAACTATAACAATAACCAGCTATGCAAATCAATAAATACGAACGTGGATTACAAGATAAAGTCGCATTAGTAACAGGGGCAGCATTAGGAAACGGTCGCGCATTTTGCGAACGCCTTGCCGAAGAAGGTGCGCACATTGCCATTGCCGATATAGCCGATGCCACCGAAACCGTAGAAGCGGTAAAACTTATTACGCCACATGTAGAAGCATTTCAGGGTGATTTAACCAACGAGGCAGAAGTACACACCATTGTACAAAACATAGTAAAACGATTTGGCAGAATAGACATCCTTATTCATAACGTTGGTATCTACGAAGAAGAACCATTCGAGCTGTTAACATTTGCCCAATGGCGCCGCATGTTAGATATCAGCTTAAACAGTTTGTTCCTAACAACACACGCCGTTGTTCCAATCATGAAGCAAAACCAGTTCGGACGTATCATTACCCTCTCCTCCGATATTGTTTGGCTTGGTACGCCATACCTTACACACTACGCAACAGCTAAAATGGGAATCATCGGCTTTACGCGTTCACTCTCTGCCGAGGTTGGTAAATATGGCATTACCTCTAACGCAATTACGGTGGGATTAACGGCAACACAACGTGCAACCGATTCCCCGCTTTCCAGTTCCATCCTGCAACACATCTTGCCCGCGCAAAGTGTCCACCGCAGCGATGAACCGCACGATATAGCAAACGTAGTAGCGTTCTTGGCATTACCGGCATCGGGTATTATTACAGGGCAAACCATAAACGTAGATGGCGGTGTAGCCCGACATTAACAGTTGGGTTCCCCACATCTGCCGAAGCATACCGCAAGCGCGCCAACCCGGTGCGAACCGTTCCTTCTGCGTCGCTGAATAATACGATAACAATTCCCCCAGTCCTAACGGACAGCCCCCTTTCCCAAAGGGAGCAGACGAAGTCGGGGGAATAAATACTCACATCATCCACGTCCATTGTTATCTACGAACTCTGTGTCTCTGTACCTCCGATTCTCCATGTTCACCTATCGTATCACGATGAATGCTCTGCATAGAGAAGTGTTCTGTTCCGCAAGGCAACATTGTTGGGGCAGAAAATCTTCTGCCCGTACGTACACCGTTCGGCGCGGTCGGGCGATAGCAAAAACACCTACACATATAAACCGTAAAGTTGTAAGTTGCATTGCAGGTGCAAATTTTACGGAGGTGTTATGCAGGCAACAGAAATTGCAATGGCGTTGTTACTTGGCGTTGGACTAAGTGCAAGTTGCGGATTACGGGTGTTTGTTCCGTTGCTGGTTGCGGCAGTTGCCGGCAAGTACGGATGGTTGCCACTAAGCAACGGCTTTGAATGGTTGCAATCGTGGATGGCAATTGCAACGTTTGGTGTTGCCGCACTTGTAGAAGTTATCTCGTATAAAATTCCATACGTTGACCATTTGTTAGATACTATTGCAACGCCTGCAAGCGTTGTTGCCGGAACTGTTATCAGCGCGTCGTTTCTTACCCACATAGACCCGCTAACACAATGGACGCTTGGGCTTATTATTGGCGGCGGTGCCGCAGGTATAACCCAACTTGGTACTGTTGCCGTGCGTGCGGGTTCTACTGCAACAACGGCGGGGATGGCAAACCCATTGTTTGCGTTGGTGGAATCCATTGGTTCGGTAGTAGCTTCGGTTGCATCGGTGTTCTTGCCCGTTGTTATGGCAGTTGTTGCAGCTATTGTAATAGTTGTTGTGCTGATTTTTATGCGTCGGTTTACAAAAAAGAACATGGTGTAACGCTATGGCATATCAACCGCCCCAACATATACGCCCACTTGCATTGGCTGTTATCAGAAATAACAATGCGATTCTTGTACACAAAGGTTACGACTCTATTAAACAACAATACTATTACCGTCCGCTTGGTGGTGGCATTGAGTTTGGCGAGACGTATCTGGATGCCATACGGCGCGAGATTCAGGAAGAGATTGGCGCAGAGCTTTGCAACATCAATCTGCTTATGTGGGTAGAAAACATCTTTACGTACGAGGGCAAACAAGGACACGAAATCATTGCCCTGTGCAACGCAGACTTTACCAATACAGAGCTATATCTGGCACCTCACATAAACGGCGTAGAAGGAACCCGAGAGTTTATAGCAGAATGGAAAACAGCAGAAGACTTCACCGAAGAAACTCCACTATACCCAACGCAGTTATTTGCATTGTTGTTTGGAGAGTAACGTAGGTTATGCTCAGTTTCGGCATGTGACGCTATGCTTAGCTTATGCCTGTACTATGAAATAGCAATTTATTCAACTATTTATTGTTAAACCTGTTGCTTTATATCTTTTATGAGTTGAGAAATTGGGCGTACATATTCTTTAAGCCCAACATGTGAACTTGCATGTTTTAACCTACGACTATCGTCGGGTAAATAAAAGACATGGCGTTGTCCGCCTAGTAGAGACAGTTTATCATCAGAGAGATCTTCATCGTAAGTTACTATATGATAGATATTTTTAATCTTATATCTACTCAATACAGAAGACTCTGCTGACGAAACCTGTTTCCATCTCTCTCGAATTGTTCTTTTGCAGGAAATGCCTATCAACCATTTATCTTTTGTTCTAACCCAATTATCAACTTCAATATCTGCTTGAAAGTGTTCAGGGGATCTAGATCTCCGAATACCATAATACTCTAATATAAAGTCTGTAACATCTTCAAGACTTCCACCCGCTCTACTTTTCCTTTTTTGTCCTGCACGACGTTCAAACTCTTGAGTAAATGCTGTTAGTATAATATCTTTATCTGTTTCAGTAATAGATTTAATAGTTGATAATATTGCTTTTAGAGTTGTAAAAGCTTTGACAATTTCGGTACGCTCTGCAGTGAGACACCCTTTTATACCTAAATCATCCCATAACTTGATTACAGTGCCAAGTCCGTTCTCTCCGTTAAGATCAAGATAAGACCTTGCGATATGCAAGGCAAATACTTTGTCATCACTTGGAATATTATCAATTGCTTGATTTAAGGGTATCATAACATTTTCACATGTAAGTATAAATACTTCCATATCTGACGCAGTTCGAATTTCGGTATCTAAGTCAGATACTAAGAGTTTTACTCTTGAACTAATTGAGCTTTCTCGCTTAAATCTGTCACCGAGAATATTTTTGAGTGTTTGCTTTTGTAACTGTATAATATCAGCATCATTGTTAATTTCTTTAGAGATAACTCTAAGACTGCTTGCTATCAGAGTTAACAAATCACTTCTTTTTCCAATGGCGGCATACTTATCGTTGTTTATAAGCATCCTTGAAAACCAGTATACGTTATGCCACTTGTTTTCTATTTGACTAATGAACTCAGTTGACTTCATGCTTATCCTCAATCTGTTTTGATGGAAAATAAGATTTAATTCTTGCTTCTGCCATAGCGCAGTATTCTGGGGAGAGTTCTATGCCAATATATTTACGATTATTCTTTAGAGCTGAAATTGCAGTTGTCCCGCTACCAATAAACGGATCAAGTATAATTTTTGCATTTGTAGAAGAAATTATTCTATCAATTAAATCTATCGGGAAGGGTGCCGGATGCTCATTCTTCATTTCTTGCTTAAACTCCCATACATCACCATAGGCATTTGATTTTGGAGCTAGCTTAAATCCGGGTTTAGCAATTAAATAAATAACCTCATATGTTGGTAAAAAGTATCCGGGGTTAAAGTTTATCCCACCTTTTCTTTTCCAAATGATAATCTGTCGTATTGGTAACCCAGATACGATATCTTGCCTGTCTTGTAGCAATCCATCTTGTACTCTCCATTTGTGATTATAAAAAATAGCACCATCATTCTTAACTAAACGAAGCATTTCATTTAAACATTCACGTTGCCAGTTTGCATAATCTGTGTGTGGCATACAGTCATCGTGGTGACTATATCCATTTTGGAGTGCTGCTCCAGCCCATTTACCTGTCTTAGTATTCGACTTCATACCGTTTCCGGTAGAATTTTTCAAGTTATAAGGCGGAGATGTAACAACAAGATCAATACTTTCACTGGGCAATAGTCGCATTACGTCAAGGCAATCGCCTTGAACAATTCTATTTTGATATTCTGAAATTATACTATCTTCAACAGCACTTACCATAATATTGACATTCGGATAAATTGACTTTAATTAGATGTACAAAGATACTCTAAGAGTTCTGCGAATTGAATAAAAATTATATAATCAAAATTACAAACCAGCAATCTCCCATACAAAGTGTATACAAGATGTTAAATAGTATACGCACTTAGATGGATCCGTACAAACACTTTTGTATCCGTCTCTTATTTCATTAGCAATGTTTAGTGTGTCAGATAAAGCCAATACCCCCGATGCAAATTGATTCACCACTGGTATAGAATTAGCACTTGCTCCAGCACCAAGTAGATATGTTATTTTTTCAGGCATAAATAAAGGGATAAAGTTTGTAAGGTTATTTTAAAATAGAAATAGACAATGCTTTATGAGTATGATTTTACTGATGGATTCCCAATATATGCTTTGCATTTTCGGGAATAACAACTCAAAGTTATAATCAACATAGCAAATCATTAACGAAGAACAATCTGACTGCTTTTGTTACGCAGGTACCGTTCTGTTCCGCACAACAAACGTTGTGTTGCGCCACACGTGGGGTGCGGTCTGGCGATAGCAAAAAATTTACTTTTGCACTACCGTAGTTGTTCCGCTTGTGTGCTTGGTAAGCTTTGCAAGTAAATCGCCGCTAAACACCGAGTGCATTGCCATTAGTAACTCTTCGTCTTTATTCATAAGCTCTTGCAGAACAGATTTTTTCCAGGTAAGTACGCGTGTAGGCATTAGCGTTGTTACTTTGGCAGTAGTTAGGTTGCCCGATAAAAAGCTCATCTCGCCAACAAAGTTGCCGTTGCGTAAATAGGTTACAACGGTATCGTTTACTTCAACTTTTGCCAGACCTTCGTATATCACCACCAGCGAATCCAACTCTTTGTTTTGTTCAACAATTACGGTTGCATCGTTTATGGTTTGCCACGCACCAATGTTTAGTAAGCGGCGGTACTGCAACTCCGGCACGTTGCGGAATACCATTTTGTGCAAGTGTTTTTCTTCGTCGGAAAACTTAAGGGTGCTACGTTCGCGCACAATCATTACAAGCTGAAAGCCGTTTACAATAACATCAAACGCACACCAGATAATATCGGAGTAAAGCGGCTCGGGGGCAAGCCATGCACGACCAATTATATCCACCGATGCTGCAATAATAATAACAATGCGCAGCCACAAAATATCTTTCAGCGCAAAGCCAACCAGAAACAATAGGTACGATAAATTGATAACAATATCATACAACGAAACACCAAACATAATTTCCCCTGCACAAATAAAACGGAAGACGGTGGTAAACTACAACAGAGTTCACGTTCATGCAATCAATTTCTTTATGGTTCCGGCCTCTGCCGTAACAACCCGCAAGCGCGCCAACCCGGTGCGAACCGCACCACCTGCTTCGCAGTTACTAAGGGTGAAGCATTACTCTAACCACACGCTCATACTATGCACACCAATTGGTTTTACTGCGGTAAATCCTTCGGCATAGCGCACGCCAATTTGTTCGCCAAAATAACGCGCACGCACTTCTAACAACTCCATAAAACCGGGACGCGAGATAAATGTTTCGGGCTCGTTAGATGATGTTGTTCCCGGAACATGCACCTGTGTGCTAAACGCCAGAACCGATTGTATTTTTACTTCCTGCGTTTCGGTAATGTCCACAAAAAATTGTGGCTCGAAATGATACGACTGCATATAACAGAACATATGCTTGGGGCGGTGTGGTTTTTGTTCGGTGCCGCTATCGTGTGTTTCTACTTTGGTTAACCCACTTTGGAAATACGCCGTGCGGCATAAGCGGTGAACTGCTTCGTGGTCGGGGTGACGTTCATGTTCCGGCGGCATAATAACAATTGCCGGACGGTATTTGCGGAGTACAGAAATTACCTTGCGTATGTTCTCTTCCGATTGCTCTATGTTGCCATCTTGCATGTTCAGATTCTCGCGGGCATGGATTCCAAGAATTTCGCTTGCACGTTGCGCTTCGCCGTCGCGTTGGGTGGCTGTGCCGCGTGTTCCCATTTCGCCACGGGTGCAATCAACAACGGCAACACGTTTACCTTCGCGAACAAGTTTTGCAATAGTTCCACCGGCACTCATTTCTACGTCGTCGGGGTGTGCGCCAATAGCAAGTACATCTATATCAATCATGGTAGTAGCTGTATAATGGTAATCAACATCCGGTTAATTGGTGAATCTTTTCTACACGACCAGTATGCCGCCCGCCCTCAAACTGCGATGCAAGAAAAGTAGTAACAATCTCTTTAGCAAGTTCTACCGATACAAGTCGTTCGCCTGTGCAAACAACGTTCGCATTGTTGTGCGCTCGGGCAAGTTGTGCCATCTCGGTTGTTATGCAGTTAGCCGCACGTACACCTGCAACTTTATTTGCCGTAATGGATACACCAATACCACTACCACATACAAGTATTCCGTATTCGGCTTCGCCACTTGCAACGGACTTTGCCACAAGATATGCGTAGTCCGGGTAGTCAACCCGCTCGGGCGACGGAGTACCAACATCGTGTACGTCGTGTCCGTTAGCAATAAGCATTTCTTTGATTGCTTCTTTGTAGGTAAATCCTGCGTGGTCCGAGCCAATTGAGAGTTTCATAGAGGTAAAATTAGATAGTTCGTACATATTTATACTGTGTCTGCCGTGCCGCTGTAAAGGTTTGTCCCGCCCGGGTGACGGCGCAGTATGGTGCGCTTCGGCAGACGTGGGGAACAATGGTATTTGTTATTCCGAACGTTTGCTTAAGCGCGCATCTATGCTGTACATTCCACCGCCCGATACAACAAAGGCTAGCGCACTTACTAAGTAGGCAAGTGCAAATTCTTTTTTGCCCCAGGGGTCGTGCATGTGTATGTTAAACACTGCAACCAGCATAGTAATTATTACAAACAACGCCGCCGGACGTGTAAGGAAACCAGTAACCAGACATAGCCCGCCAAGGAACTCTGCAAGTATTGCACACCACCCAAAGAATTCCGGGATACCACGCTCGGTTGAAAGCGTTGTGATAAATTTCCATGGGTTAAACATCATGCCATCGGGCGATGGCGGGAAAAGTTTTACAAAGCCGTGATATACCATCATGGCTCCTATCCAAATACGAAGTAGCGCAATGGCAAGGTTTGTATTTCCTGTTTGTGTTATGCGTTGTAGTGTATTCATATATATTATGATGTATGTGTTATGCTGCTATTATATCGGTACGGATGAGTGAATCAAGTTGTAATGTTTGTTGTGTAAAGGCGCGAACATCATCAATGGTAATTGATGCATACTTGTTAAGCAATGTGTTTATGCGCTCGGCATCGTTATAAAACAATACCGATTGCGCCGCAGCTTCTGCAACTCCGGTACAATGCTGTAACTCGTAAGCAACCGATGTCCGTAATTTGTTTTGGCACTTACGCAGTTCTTGTTCGGTTACACCGTTGGTTACTATATCTTGTAGTTCTTCGGTTAAGGCATCGGCAAGCATATCGCACGTTATGGATTCGTTGGCGGCAAACGCATAAGCAGTTAACAACGAGTGATGTTCGCGCTTATCGGCATAACATCCTATATCCAACACCATTTGTTTTTCGAACATCAGTTTCTTAAACAACCGCGAAGAACGTCCGCCACCCAGCGTCATTGCCAGAACATCGGCGGCAAGAGTTTGCTCGTTGGTAAAACCATCAAAGTGGAACGATAAAAACACGGCGTTATGCGGAACGTTTTGTTGTTCGGTAACATGCCCTGTTTTGCGTTGTGCCGTTACAAAGGTATTCCGCTGAATATTGTTATTGTTGTGTTGTATTGGCGCAAAGTATTGCTCTGCAAGTTCGGTTGCTTTTTGAACGGTAATATCACCGGCTAACACTAATACCGCGTTATCCGGACGGTAATATCCTTGGTACCACGCAAGCGCATCCTGATACGAAACTCCCTGAACATCCTCGCGCGAGCCATGTACTTCCCAGTTGTACGGGCAATCGGGGCTGTACGCAGTAGCCGCCTGAAGTTCCCGCCACGAACCATACGGTTGGTTTTTAACTGTTTGTAAAATCTCCTCGCTTACAACGTTTATCTGTGTATCCAATGCACGTTGCGGAACAACAAACTCCGCCATGCGTTGTGCTTCTAACCACACGCCAAGTTCCACATGGGTAGATGGCACTGTCAGGTGGTACAACGTGTAATCGTATGTAGTATATGCGTTGCTTTCGCCGCCGGCTTCGGTTAAATACACATCAAACTTCAGGTCTTTTTTGCCCTTAATATTATCAAACATCAGATGTTCAAATAAATGGGCTAATCCTGTTTTGCCAATGCGTTCGTCTTTACTGCCAACTTTATACGCCACGGTAACATTAACAACCGGGGCTTTATGGTTTGGGGCAACTACAACACGTAATCCGTTTTGCAGGGTAATGGTTTTAAGGTCAATCATAAATACTTGTAAAGAGTAATGGTAATCTGCGCTACCGCGCAAGCCGCTTCCATCCGTATGTACATACAACCCGCGCCGGGCGGGAAAGAAGCATTGCTCTCTGTAACAGCATGAACCGTATAGGTGTAATCTACGCCGGAAAACGCCAATACATGAGTGGTAAAGAACAACAGCCGCAAATATAGTATAAACGTTTCCGGTAACAGGAAAAACCAACTATTTTCCGGCATCAGAAAATAATTTTTGGAATAGTGAGTACCATTGTTATTTTCGCGCCCAATCGCACTACGGCACTACTGCGCAGGTTGTTTACCATAACCAAAATCCTGCCGTATAAAGCGGTTACTCGGCATTACGTGAACCACAAATAAATTTTATCTCTCAACGGAGGACATTGTATGTTTTGGACACCTGAACTTGCATTAGCATTAGAGGACGCTCCGTGGCCGGCCACAAAAGAAGAATTATTAGATTATGCCAACCGTACCGGCGCACCACTGCAGGTATTGGATAATCTGATGGAACTCGACGATAACGAAGAACAATACGAAGGCATTGAAGACCTTTGGCCAGAATACGAAAACGAAGCTGACTCGTTGTTTTACAGCGACGACGACGACGATGATTTATACTAATTCATAAATAAACCTCAGCCGTTTATGAAGCCGGATTTCAACCCTCTTGAAATTCGGTTTTTTATTTTATAACCAGGGTGCATCATGTTCGAGCAAAAAACAGAACCGCTTTTACCAACAAAGGACTTTGCCAAACGGTTACTCCGGAGTTTTCTGGTTTCGGCTGTTATGATATTGAGTGCATTGATAATTGGTGCAGTAGGATATAGCATAACCGAGAATCTCAATTGGATAGATGCAATCCTTAATGCCTCCATGATTTTATCGGGAATGGGTCCGGCAACGCCAATGCAAACAACAACGGGTAAATTATTTGCTTCGGGATATGCGCTGTTTAGCGGTATTGTTTTTATTTCTTCCACAGGAGTTATTATTGCACCCATATTTCACCGCTTGCTACATTCATTCCACGCGGATGTAGAAGAATAACGTATTACATAACCATGACAGAATATTTGCAATCAATACCATTACTTACAATAGCCATATCGGTAGCATCGTGCATTGTTGGCGGATATATCATTCGGTGGGTGCTTTCCACCTGGATTTCCCGCATTGCAAACCGCGCGGGCTTTGCCTATACCGATATTATCATTACCAACATCAATAAAGCAATATTGTGGTGTTCGGTATTGCTTGCACTCTCTATAACTGTTACCATACTCCCCAAACATGAGTGGATTCAACCCTACGTGCGTCCGGTGTTATGGTCGGCGTTGATTGTAGCACTTGGTGTTGTGCTTGCACGCATTGCCCAAGGTGTTATAGAACGCCGCGCCGAACGTAAAGGCAGTGCGCGTGTTGCCACAACGCTCATTCAAAAAATTGTACAGATAACCATTTATGTTGTAGCAGGCGTAATGGTGCTCGATACGTTTGATATCAAAGTAACCACAATTATAGCAACACTTGGTATTGGCGGGTTAGCATTAGCACTTGCCTTACAAGATACTCTCAGTAATGCCTTTGCCGGAATTTATATCACACTTAGCAACCAAATTCACGTAGGCGATTTTGTATCGTTCGAAACATACGAAGGCATTGTAACCGACATCGGTTGGCGCACAACTGTTATCCGCAAAGGAAACGAATCACTCCTTATTGTTCCTAACAGCAAACTCTCGCAGGCAATTATTACCAGCTTCCCCATCCCGGGACAAATCTTTCGCGGACGCATACAACTGCCCTTAGATATGGAAGCCAACTTAGACCAAGTAGAAGAATTACTACTTCGCATGATTCAGGAACATGGATTTGACAGCACCGAAGAATCATTAGCCACCGAAACACCTGCAAACAAAATACGCGGGTTACTAACACAGCCGCAATCGGTTGTACGCGTTGGCGAATTTAAAGGCGGCGTAATAGAACTTGCACTCATGTTTGCCGTAGCCGATTATCCTTCGCTTAGCCCCGCGCGCCACGAACTGATGAAACGCATCCACTCGCGCTTTAAGCAAGAAAACATCCCACTCGAAACATCGCAAATGGGAATCATAGAATCCGAGAAAAAGTAAGCATACTTATATGGTGTAGTATCTGCTATCGCAGGACGGCACCGCACGGCCAATTACACCACAATATTACTGTGCCGGATAGAAGCGAAACAAAACACAAAGGGTGACCGCTCCCTTGCCAACAGCCACCCTCGACTAAGATAGAATTACTTCTACCTCAATCTATTTCAATATTGTAAATGAATTGCTTACTATTGATGCTGAACCTCTTACTCTAATGTAATACACTCCATCTGTAAAATTCTCAACTTGTAATGTTACAGAATCCTTTGCCTTGATAAGTTGTTTATCCAGTACTTTACCAAGAGCATCAGTACATTCTAACGTGTATTCAAAATCGGGTGTTGTAATATCTTCAGGTAATCCTGTAAAGCGAACTACAACTTCTTTTACCGCAGGGTTTGGATAGACAAGTAGATTTTCAGATTCTTTTGTTTGTAATGTTGGTGATACATCAACAGTGTAATCATCTTCGGTTGTTGCCTTGCCCAATAATTCAGGAATATCACCTATATATACATCTTCAAAGTATTGTGCTTGCTCGTTTGTTTTACCTATTACAAACCTGTATTCATCACCTCCACCATTGCGAAGTGCAATTCTCCCTGCACGTATTTTTCTCCCATCCTGTGGCGAAAGAGAACGTACATCTATCGGTACTCTTATTCCTGTTCTTTTGTTTTCAATGTTCATACTAACAACATCGTAATCATTATCTGCTAACACAAATTGTATGAGTTTTGATTGATAGACACTAAACCAATCGCTTGCAAGAGAATCCCGAAGTACAGTACGGTCTTGTTTGTTTTGCCTTGAACTACGAATAGTACTCTCCTTTGTATGACTAAGAATATCTGCCAAAGCAAAACGCGACGTGCCGTACTGAAATCCCGACAGCAAGTAATGCGAGGGTTCTGTATGTTTACTACGTTTGAGTAATTCGGTTGCCGATGAAAATATGTTCTTGTTGATAGCAGTACTTGGTGTGGTTTGTACTCTTCGTACAAACGTCCAGTAATAATCGTCGGTTATAAATGGTTGTTGCGCCAATTGTGCGTGTTCTGCATTTTCGATGTATTGAATCTCGCTTCCCCAATTAAAATATCCTTGCGTTATATGGGCAAGCCAACCATATTCAGGTATATCAAAGTTAAGAACAAACGACGAGTCAAACGGACGTGGCTGACTGTTATAATACCAATTCATTGCATGTGTTCCACTTGGGTTATTGAGGGTTGTTATACAACTGTAAATAGTACCGC
>JAIBAE010000022.1 GCA_019695345.1 Bacteroidota bacterium
CAAACGCTTAAAGAAACAAGTTTGTTGTCTATCATCCCGTTGTTGCGCTCAACCCAGTGTTCGCCAAAATCAGAGGACATAAACATCCCCCCGCCGTATGTTGCGGCAAAGAGTTTGGTTTTATATATACCTATCTCGCGTACATCTAAGTTGCTTAGTCCTTGATTACTACACAGCGACCACGACACGCCTTTATTCGTTGAGATATAAATCCCTGTTTGCTTCCATGTAGTTGCAAAAACGGTATCGCCTATTACAGCGATTGACCTTATACTAATATTACCTGAGTCCGAAGGACTCCAGTGTTTACCTTCGTCGGTGGAATAATAAATCGTAGTGCCGACAGTTGCAATAAGGTTACCATTTGATTTTGCAATGCTGCTAATTCTACTTTTTGGTAAATCAGAATCAATAGGTTGCCATGTTATGGCACTATCTTTAGATACATATAAGCCACCCCATGCACAACCGGCATAGAGAACACCCTTATTTTCTATAAGCGACGTAACAGCACCGCCATTTAAGCCGTTGTTAATTTCTTTCCATTGAGAGAACACCGATACGGTTGTGATTATACACAAAAGAGTTAGCGTGAGGAGGTATTTCATACAGACTGAAGAAAGAGTGGTTAAACAATTCAGTATCGCCATAATATACACAAATATACACATTTGGTTTTCAATAAAGGGTGCATTCCAGATACATGATAGCCTTACTTTTTTGTACGGCATTCCCTACCGCCATGCACCGTTTTTACTTGCACGGCATTTGGTGCGGTCAGGCGTTAGCAAACCCATATTTCTGCCTGCCTAAATTTTTTTTCGGATGAAATGTAACTTTCCTTTTGGTGTTCTCTCTTACTGTTTGAGTTTTGCGCAGAACTTACACGATTAACTAACGAACCTTTACGAATCTGGGAATTACTCCGACCATGAACCAGAACTCAAAACAAGAACGTTTCATGCTTCTGTTTAAGCCGCTTCAACCGCGGTTGGAACGATACGCACTGACGCTTACACGAGACCGCGACGAAGCCAAGGACGTTGTAGGCGAAACCGTACTGAAAGCATTTGAACACTTTGAACAATTACGGGAAGAACAGGCATTTTTAAGCTTTTTGTTCACTATTGCAACGCGGGTTATCCAACAACGGAAATTCCGCCGCGCCGATAGAATGAGCGAAAACCAAATAGAAGACCTGTTTGAAAACTACACAGCTCCCGATGTTGCTTACGATATTCAAATGCTTTACGAGCAACTTGATAAACTTCCCGCCGATATGCGCGATGCACTCGTGATGGCGGAAATTACCGGACTCAGCCACAAAGAGATTCAGGAAATTCAAGGCGGCTCGTTAACGGCAGTAAAAGTGCGCATCTTCCGCGCAAAACGCAAACTTGCAAAACTGATGGGCAGTACATTGTACGACGAAGATGTAGGCGTGCAATCGCTGGCTCTAAGCGGCGAAGAATAAATCACCAACGGTACTTTTTTGCAACAGAACATCGAATAAAAAACTAAAACACCGAAATGAAAAAGAATCTTAATAACCTACTGAACAACGCGGCGGCGTTCGAGAACAAAACGGCACTCTGGTCGGAGGATGAGTTGCTCGATTTGCTTAAGAACGCTCCCGTTACTCCAACTCCTCCTCCGGCGGGCCGCACAGTTCAACCACTCACCAATACATGGAGGAACATTATGTTTGGAACCACACTCCTTGCCGGGGCAACGGCAATTGTTCTGTGGCTTATGCCGCACAATGCAGAACAAATAGATACCAACGCCGATGTTGCATTGAACACAGTACAATCACAACAAAACAATGCAAACCAACGGGCTAATGTGCAGGCAGAAACAAAGGTAGAAATTAATAACTCGCTATCGCAATCGGCACCGGGCATTGCCGCTAACAGTAACGTTGCCATGCCGGAAAGAACCGTAGCCGAAAGCAACGCGTCACCGCAGATAGCTGATAACGTTGTACCAATACCCGAGAAAATCAAAGCACCAAAAGTGCTTGACCTAACAACACAGGAACTTGAAAAACTTGGTGTGAAAAAACAAAACAACACCTATGTGTTGATTGCAAAGCTTGGAGTTGATTACAACAAACCCTATGCAGTAAATGCCTTCTATGCAAACGCGGATAACCACCGCACAAGCATACAAGTAAACCAGAACATGGTTAAATCAAAACTCGCACAATTTGAATACGATACAACACAACAAGCAAGTGTTATGAACTTTACTGTAACACTCGATGAACTTGATACAAAAGCAACACTGATAAAGGCAAACGAAGCAACATCCGCAACGGTGTATCCCATTATCATCTCGCACGATAGTAAGGATGTAAACGGAAGCGAGGCAAGCAAAGTAATGATATTTGGCGAACCCGAAAACGAAAACGAGATGAACCGCCTGCGCGATGATGTTGCTTCGTTATTTGATGTGTTCAACCCTGTTGCACACAAACAAACCGAACGCAATGTTGCACGTTTCCCATTAATAAGTAAACTGATTCCCGTGCGCATACAACACGCAGTGCCAAACAGCGGAAGCGCCGAGATAATTCTGTGGTACTACCCAACCGATGAATTTATCAGCAAACTGCCATCACGCTATGCCGACCAAATTCGCAAAGAATCCGAGCGCATAGAACAAATAGAACAAAAGAACGAAAAAGACTCCGGCACCGCAACCATACAACAACGCTATGCAGGCGAATACCAATACACCGATGTAGCACGCTCACGCAGCGGAGCAGTAGAAATACTCTCGGTAGGACCCAATCCCGCACGCGAAAACGCAACACTACGGTATAAAGTATCCGAGCCACGCACCGTACACATTGTACTCTACGATATGCAGGGCGCAAAAGTAGCAGAGCTTGCAACCGCCAACGCCTACACCGGCGAAACCGAAGCACAACTGCAACTAAACAACCTTGCATCGGGCGCATACCTGATAACACTGGTAACCGACCGCGGCGAACAAGCCATTCAACGATTGATAATTCAGAACTGAGAGAGAGGAGAAACGAAATGAAAACACAACAAAACTACCCGATACATAAAGGCATGTTCCGACTCTCAACTCTGATTGCGGATACAACTCAACAAATACATACCCAACAACGTATAACAGATAATGGTAACCCGCTTCGGGTTTCAGGGCGCGCCTGCGCGGCAACCCTGTCCGCTCCCACCCGCCTGCGTCTTCCGCACGGAATGGTAAGTGTGGTTGTTATGATGCTTATACTTGTTGCTTCAACATTAACGGCACAGTACGGTCAGGTTGAACCGGTAATTGCACGATGCGGCTCACCACGGTTTCTTGTATCGCAAGGCGAAGCAAATGCGTTTGGGTTACGCTCTACCAATGTAACCGTAAATGTAGTTGGTGTAATAGCCGATGTAAACGTACGCCAGGTATATGTAAACAACGGCGCAACACCCGTAGAAGCAACCTACATATTTCCAGCATCAACACGTGCGGCAGTGTATGGCTTAACCATGACCATTGGCCCGCGCATCGTTAAAGCAGTAATCAAAGAAAAACAAGCCGCGCGTGCAGAATACACTGCCGCCATACAACAAGGCAGAACTGCAACCTTGTTAGACCAAATAAAACCAAACGTATTCCAGATGCAGGTTGGTAACATCCCCGCACACGACTCCGTTGTGGTAGATATGCACTACACCGAAGCTTTGGAACTACGCGAAGGCGAATACGAATTTGTATATCCCGGTGTTGTTGGCCCACGCTATGTTAGCGGTGTGCCATCATCCGAATACGATAAAGTTCTTAACAGTTCCGATTTACCCAAAGAAGTTCCCGGAACATTTAACATTGTTACCAATATCTCGGCAGGTGTTCCCGTTGCCGAGGTAACAAGCCCATCGCACTCGGTAAAAACAACAACACTCGATGGCGTTAGCCGTGCGTTGCTTTCAACACCAAAAAAGAATAGCATAACATCGGTAAGCATGGCGCATAACGATGCACTCAACCGAGATTATGTGTTACGGTACCGTTTAACAGGCCGTGCAATAGAATCGGGGTTGTTATTATACAAAGGCGAGAAAGAAAACTTCTTTATGCTAATGGTGCAACCACCAAAAAATGTTGAGATACCAAATATCGTTCCGCGTGAGTTTGTATTTATTGTAGATGTAAGCGGTTCGATGCAAGGCCAGCCAACAGTTATTGCTCGCGATATGATGAACAACCTGTTCAAAACATTACGCCCATCCGATAAATTCAATATCATGATGTTCAGCGGTGGCAATATGGTGTTCTCGCCAAATTCAGTAGAGGCCACGCCCGATAACATTAAACGTGCGTATGGCTTTTTAACAAGTGGCTACGGCGGCGGCGGAACGGAATTACTTCCTGCATTAAAGGTTGCGCTTGCTATGAAAGCCGAGCCCGGCTACGCCCGCAGTTTTATTGCCTTAACCGATGGCTATGTTACCGTAGAGCGCGAAGCATTTGATTTGGTACGTAACAACTTAAACAATGCAAACTTCTACGCATTCGGTATAGGCACAAGCGTAAACCGTTGGTTAATGGAAGGACTTGCCCGCGCAGGTAATGCCGAATCGTTTATTGTTACCAACTTAAGCGAAGCACCTGCAATGGCAGAAAAATTCCGTCAGTACATAGAGGCACCTGTGCTTACAGGCGTAAAAGTAGATTGGGGGAATATGAATGTGTATGATGTTGACCCGGGCACAATTCCATCGGCAACATCCAAACGCCCAATAGTAGTGTATGGTAAATGGAAAGGCGATGCAACCGGAACATTACGCTTAACAGGTAATGCAGCCGATGGCGCTTACACCTTCGATGTAAACATTGCCGCACAACCACAACTACCCGAGCACGCCGCACTGAAATACCTGTGGGCACGTAACCGTATTAAATTTATTGAAGACGGTATGGTTGGCAACTGGGGCTACGAGCGCGCCGCCCAACCCGATGAGCAACAGCTTATAACATCAATTGGGTTAAACTATAACCTGCTTACCAAATACACATCGTTCATTGCTGTTGATAGCACAACACCGGTTAAGAAACCTGTGGTTAAAAAAGATACGTCAGGGAAGCTACATGTGGCTTGCATCGAACCTTCGTATTTAAGAAAATATATCGTAGATGGAGAAGACATCACTGATGAGGTAACCGAACCACTTGGTCAAGTACCTCAAACCCCAAGCGGTACAAACTCCCCAACAGTAGGTAAAAAACAATCAACATCAGTTGGTAATTCATCTTCACCAAAAAGTAAACCTGCTAAACCTGCACCGCAACAGGTTACGGTAACTGCACAAAAAGAGAACGTAGATGCTAAAGAAGTTGGAAAAATTAAGAGTGTTAGCGCAGAACCCTTAGCAACAACCCGCGAAAGCGCAGTAAGCATTGCAACAACACAAGCTGGTGTGCAAGCAAGCGGCGGTGGGTTGGTTGTCCGTGGCAGTCGTAATAGTGATAATAAATATCTTGTAGATGGCCAAGACTTAACCGATGTTGTTACTGGTACACTGGGTACTCCAGCATCTTCAGCAGGTGCAAATTACACACCTACTTCAAGCGCATTTGCTACCGAAGATGTACAAGTAGTAACCGGGAATGCAAATGCACAATATGGAAACGCATTAGGCGGCGTGGTAAATACAGTTATGAAAACAGGTAAGGCTAACAATAGTTCAGAAGCAAGAGATGCTAAAGGCACAACACCAACAGATAGCCGTAACCAAACAACAACTAAGGTTGATGAAAAGCACAATCCATCAAAAGAATCATTAGAGCAAGCTAATAGCAATGCTGCACCAACATTTAAGAGCACAACTACTAACTCAATACCAACAGAGCAACAACCTAAAACACAAGGCGTAACACCTCCCCCTCCGCCAACAACAACAGCGGTAATACCGGAAGCAAAGCCACAAACCGAGCCGGCTAAACAGCCACAGGCAGTTGTACCACAACGCACGGTAGCACAATCAACAACACAGTCCACACCAACGCTTACGCAGTCGGTTGCTGTTACGTCGTCTGGGGATAGTGACGGCGGCGGCGGGGTAGACGGTGCAGATCCACTTATGCCGTGTTGTGCTCCATCACGTTTATACGTTGGTCCTGTATTTGGGTATAGCCAATCATTTCAAACAACTACATTTGATATGCTGAATGGTACAACACAACAGGTAAGCAGTACAGGTAATGGTTTTATGGCGGGGTTAAGTGCAGAGTATCTATTGGGTGGACCCAAGTATTCAACAGCATCACTAATCATAACCACACTATATCACAGCACTCCTGCAACATTCTCAACAAGTGGTACTGTTGCGGCATTCAAAGCAAACAGCCCCGATACAACTTCCGCCCTTGCTCAATTCCTTGCAGAGCGTAAAGTATCGCGCCTAACGCTTGGTATAATGTATAAGCACAACCTTGGCAATACACCATTGGTACTAATGGCGGGGCTAAACCCATCGCTTATAATAAGTAATACGTTGGAAACCAAAGCAACGTTGCCAAGTACTGCGGCATGGGCGGCAAACTCAACAACAACCGAGCGCATGGTAACCACGGGTGCAATGGCAAACACAAACAAGTTCCATCTTGGTGCACAGCTCGGGCTTGGGTACGAGTTCATCCTCAAGAAAATCTTTGTAGTTCCGTCCATCTGGTATAACTTAGGGTTAACAAACACAACAATCAGTGCAACAAATAAACTCAGCTCAATCGATTTTGTACTATCAATCCGTTTTGCGTTGTAACCTGTGGTAAGGTAGGATAAACTGTTGCAGTCCTGAACACAACGCAAACGTGCAGGGTCGGTTTCCAACAAGAAGCCGACCTTGTTGATTTTAAAAAGGTATGTTCCCCGCCTCTGCCGAAGCAAAGCTCAAGCGCGCAAACCCGGTGCGAGCCCACCGTTCAGCATCGCGAATAGTTTTTTCTACAATGGAACTATTAAAGAACAACAGGTGTTAAGTTCTCATATTCTTGGATGGCTAAACATCAAATAGTTTTCTTTTCAGACTTCATCATTTTGTTTATGTTGCATTAGGAAAATGGGAAGAGCTACGTGTGTGATCCTTTGTTAAACAAATCTTCCGGAGAGTGTGTTATGAATAAGGACGAGTTGATTGATGATTATACGAATGCAGGGTTAATGGTAGTGTTGTTCGAAAAAATAGTTGAGAAGTCTAAACTTTCCTACGATACTATGACGTGGTTCGAGAAAATTGATGTAATGATTGTGGTAGATATGCTGATGAAAGAAAAAGTTGTAGTACGTATGTGGAATGATGTTCATACCTTAATTACAAACAGATTTGAGAATCAGGATACGTTTGTAAAAACGATGGATAAAATTAAAATGGAGTTTGATAAAGGAATTGAATTCCTTTGGGAAGAAGAAAAAGTAAATACAATCATGATGCGGTTAATGACTACACCACGATAAGTTTTTTTGTTCCTATAGATGTACATGAGAACCTTAACGTTCTCTCCCGCAAACACAAACGCCCTGCATTGCTGCAAGGCGCGGTGCGGTCTGCGTTAGCAAATACGTGTACTATGTATGTAGTTTTATGTTATATTGTGATAAGAAAAACTAACATATCTTTTACCCATAAGCCGGAAAGATGTACTATGCCTCTGCTAAAAATTATTGTGGTGTTATGTGCCGCAATTGTATTGCAATCTTGCGCTACAAGTTATAAGTTACCCAACCCAGCTAAATCTCCTTCCAAACTAACTGATGAGCAACGTGAACTGATTACCAAGGGAGTTCATAAGCACGATGCCGGCGCATATCAGGAGGCAATAGAATATTATAACAGAGTACTCTCGGTGAATCCTGATTGTGTTAATGCGTATTACGAAAAATCGTACTCATTAAGTGCATTAGGGCGTCTTGAAGATGCTATTCAAGTTGCTATGCACGGTGCGCAGTACAACGATATGAATATGCTGCCACAGCTGTATATGATAATTGGGAATAATCTGGATGACCTTGGTAAAACGAAAGATGCTATTAATGTGTATAAGCAGGCAATTGATATTGTTCCCCAGTTGTATTTACTGCATTACAATTTGGGATTATCGTACATGCGTATAAATAAGATTGCTGATGCAAAAGATTGCTTTTATAAAACACTGGAGCTAAATCCCGCACATCCATCCAGCCACTTATCTGTTGGAATGGTTGATGGAAGTGTGATGAACAGTAACTCGAAAAAAGTGTTAACCTATATGCACTTTCTTGCCGTAGAACCAAACTCTAAACGCTCGCCCGAAATTGCAATGAAGTTGTATAATTTGGTATGTAACTCGTTTACTAAATCAGGACCTACATCCTTTACGGTTTATTTAGATGCCAAAGCGATGGATGATAAAGACAATGCCGTGTATGCAAGTGCCGATATGTGGCTTTCATTAGCTTCTATTCCTCTCTCGCCGGATTCAACTAAGCCTATTTCCGAGAAAGATGCTGCTAAACGAACACCAATGGGGAAGATGAGTAATAATATAGGTTTGGCTGTTTCTATTCTGACAAGGGCCGATTCAGCTACCAACAAAATACCAATGCGTACTCGCTTTGATAAAATTTACAAACCATTTATGAAGGCGCTTAATGATGAAGATGATTGGGAGGGATTTTGTTATTACATCATGCAATCTACCAAGATGATTGAGCAGCCACCGCTATCCAACCGCGAGGAACGCTTTAAAAAGGTAAAAGCTTATATTGAGAAGTACCTCTCTTCAGTTCAGAACGATTAAGGCTGCTATGTTGAGAAGGTTCTCTCCCGCAAACACAAACGCCCTGCATTGCTGCAAGGCGCGGTGCGGTTTGCGTTAGCAAATACTAATTCCTTATCCAATCCAATCGAACCGTGTGTATGGGCGTAATGCTTCCGGTATGCGGATGCGTCCGTCTTCGGTTTGGTGGTGTTCTAATAAGGCAACCATAATGCGCGATGTTGCCAAGCCACTACCGTTAAGCGTGTGTACAAATTCTAATTTGCCTTGCTCGTTGCGGAAGCGGATGTTGGCGCGGCGTGCCTGAAAACTCTCGAAGTTGGAACAACTGGAAACCTCCAGAAACTTTTGCTCGGCGGGCGACCATACTTCAAGGTCGTACGTTTTTGCACTGCTAAATCCGGTATCGCCTGTACATAACTGCAACACGCGGAATGGTAATTCTAATGCGCGTAATATATCTTCTACATCGCCTACTAATAATTCTAACTCGTTGTACGATGTTTCGGGTTTTACAAACTTTACAAGTTCTACTTTATTGAACTCATGAACACGTAAAAAGCCGCGTGTATCTTTACCGTAACTGCCACCTTCGCGGCGGAAACATGCAGAGTATCCGGCAAACTTTGTAGGAAGGTCTTTTTCGTTTAATACATCATCGCGGTAGTAATTGGTAAGCGGAACTTCTGCTGTTGGGATTAAAAACAAATCGTCCACCGTGCAGTGATACATATCATCTTCCATTTTTGGTATTTGTCCTGTACCAAGCATCGAAGCGCGGTTTACCACAAACGGCGGCATCATTTCGGTATAGCCGTGTTGTGCAATGTGCAAGTCCAAAAACATGTTAATCATGGCGCGTTCTAACGTTGCACCTTTGCCTGTATAAAATCCAAACCCACTACCCGATACTTTTGCGCCGCGTTCAAAATCCAGAATGCCAAGTTGCTTTGCAATCTCTAAGTGGTTTTTGCGGAACTCTTGCGGAATGCGTTGTGCAGTTGAGCGAACTTCCACATTGTCATCGGCCGATGCGCCAACAGGAACCGAGCTGTGCATCATGTTAGGGATGCGTAAAACAATAAACTGCATTTGTTCTTCAATCTCGCGTAGCTTATCATCGTTAGCTTTTATGCTGTCGCCAACGGTGCGCATCTCTTCAATTTTAACAGTGGCGTCTTCTTTATTCTTTTTCAGTTTGGCAATTTCTTCGCTTGTAACATTACGTTGGTTTTTTAGCGCGTCGGTTTCCTGAACCAAAGTGCGGCGTTGTGCATCAAGGTCAAGTAACTCCTGAACATTAACTTTTTCGTTTTTATTGGCAACATTTTGCAAAACTGCATCCGGATTCTCCCGGATAAATTTCATATCAAGCATTGGTGTAACTATAAACGTTAGTAAATATGGCGTGCACTACGTTCAGTGCGGCGCAAAAATACAGAAATGTGTGTAAACGGGTTTATTTTGGTTTCCCGCCTGTGCCGTAGCAACCGTGCCAGCGCGCAGACCCGGCGCGAGCCGCACGTTGTGCGCCGCAAGAAATTACTACATAACCAACTCAAAGCTAAACGTATGCAATACCGTTCCATTTACCTGAATATCAACCGTGTGCGTGCCCGGATATAATTGACGGGTGGTCATGTTTGCTCGTAGCGGGTGACGCTTGGTTACCACCACCGGTGTATTCTTTTGCAGTGATAAAGTTTTAAGCTTAAACACCTTTTTGTTTGCCGTAATGCCCTGCTTGTTTGTAAAGGTCAGGATGTAATCTACAATGGCTGATTTCTCTTGTTTGGATGTTATCTCAAACGAAAACTCAAGCGCATTGCCCACCAATACAGTTGTGCTGTGTTGCACATTGTGTAATTGAATATGATTACTGTTGCCAAACCCTAACAAACGTAATGCTTCGGGGTTGCCTTGTTTTACTAAGGTGCGTAGCGCATGTTTAATGATAAAGTCCATTTCTTCCGGTTGTTGCTTGCCGGAATTTTTCCAAGCTGATAGAGTATCAAGTACAACTTGTGGTTCGGTTTTGGAAATATCGTTAAGGTGGTTTGCAACACTGCGCGTAACATACCGTGTTGAGTCGGCAAACAATGTAGTAAGAATTGGTAATGTAGTTTTTGTATCAAGTGTAACCTTTTGTGCCCACGGCAACGATGGACGTGTCCCCTCGCTACACAAGCGCCTCACATGATAGTTCGAATCGTTACACCAGTTGCTCAACTCCGCCATTGTCTCTTGCGGAAACGCATTGATAAAAAAACGAATTGCAAATTCGGTAGAGAATCTCTTTGTTATTTCTTTTAGTGCTTGTAACGAAATAGTAAGATGCGTTGAAGTACAACCGTACCTTGCAACAAACTCACCAAATGGTGCATAGATAAAATCACCAAAGTCGTTATCGGTTAACGATTCATCAAGCGGTTCGGGAAGTGCGTTGCAGATGATGTGCACAGCCGTTGGATACGAATCTGGAAGATGCTTTTGTAAACATGTACTAATGTGTGTTATGCGTTGCTTTAACTCCAACTGTGGAAACTCAGCAAGAACATCGTGTTTGAACTGTTGCACGTTGAATTGTGGATGGACATTGTATATGCGCTCAGCAAGAAACGCAACTTTCTGCTTGTTGAACAAATGGTCTTTCAGTAAGAACTTTTCGCTTGGTGTACTCATTGTAATAACACGATGGAGTTGTGGTTGTTTGGTGTAATGATTTATGAATATCCAACTTCTGAGTATTGATTTTATCATGCATTCTGTAAACAGCTGCCTTTTATCTGTTCCGACGCGAAGCATCGCGTCGCTACGAAAAATGAAATATATAATGTTATCATTTCTACATCATATTGGTGTTAGGCATTGTTCTTTCCCGCACAACAGACGTTGTGGTTACGTGCAAGGCACGGTGCGGATTGCGATAGCAACAACCTATTTACTTTGATAGAAGGATTGCGATTTCCATGTTGGCGGTGCCGGCAAACATATCAAACGGCTGAATGTCTCTTGTTGCGTAGCCGTGTTGATTCCACAGGCGTAACGAATCGGGGATTTCGTCCACACCACAAAAGATGTGTACTACTTTTTCGGGGTTGCGCTCGGTTATTGTTTGTATTACGTTTTCTTCTACGCCTTTGCGTGGGGGGTCGAGAATGATGTGTTCTTCGGGTCCTTTGCGGGGTAGTTTGTGTTCGATAAAATCACCATTAATGTTGCCGGTTAGGAATTTCATGCGGGCGGTGTGTTCTGTTTTTTCTGCCATGATGCGCGCCGCCTGTATAGACTCGCCTTCTTGCTCAATACCTACTATTTCTTTGTAGGCATCGCCGTATGCAAACGAGAAGAGTCCGTACCCGCAGTATAAATCCAGCAGGCGTTGGTTTTCGCTTGGCGCAAGCATACTGCGAATGGATTGCACAAAGGGTGTTACCATGGATTCGTTTACCTGAGTGAATCCGGTTGGCGGTACAAAGAATGTTTTGCCTGCTAATGCTATGCGCATGTAATCAAACCCAAAGAGTTTTTTCAGGCGTATGGTTTTAGAGTCGAGTGGTGTTTGGTCTAAGTAATACGCCGAGCGAGTTGGGTCGTGGTAGGCAAAACACGATACAACTTTTGGGCATTCTTTTTTTAGTATTTCGGCAAGTGATTTTAGTTTGCGTACAACTTGTGCATCAATATCGCCAACGTTAAGTATAACAGTAAACTCGGTGTATGTGCCACGCACAACAACGTAATTCATGACCTGTGCTAAAGCAATATATGAGTTAAGAGTAAGTTTGTTTGCAATGGTGTGGTAGATATTATGGTGTTCGGGGCAATCGAGCGCAGATTCTGCTACATCACGTTTCATGGTACCGGAGCCATCGGCAAAACGCAATGATAATGTTCCGTGGTCGTCCCATACACGGCGTTTGCTTGTTGTGCGGTAACCACGTGCTTTAGGCGAAGGGATAAGCGGTTTAGGATTACCACGCAAACGGTGAACCTTCCAGAATTTCTGGATAGCATCGTTTTTCCACTCGCATTCTTTTTGGTAGTCTTCTTGTGCAAACGGTTCGGCATTTCGGGTGGGAATACCCGAAATCCCTGCCATGATAACAGAAAAGTCGCGAGGGTTTTGCGGTTCTTCCCGCTTAAAAAACGGTTGTTTACGTGGTTTTGCAGACGTTGGTTTGTATGGCATTCTCGGTAATCCTAAAATTGATTCTTACAAAACTCCGTAAAAGAAAATTGCCGTGCGATTCTTTTTTCGTGGTATGGGGTTATTGCTTTTTCGTTGATTTCCTGTATTTTGTAGTAGAGAGTACAGGGGATACGCCGCTAAGGTAGCGGTAATTGTATTTATGGTATGTTTTTGTTTTTCAGGCAGCAGTTCTTATGACACCAAATTCAACTGATCATATCTTCCATATTCCGGTAATGGGAACAGCGTACACTATTGATACGCCTGTTAAAGTTGCCCATTACGGTATTACATCGGTAATGTCCATTATAGACCACAAGCTTGTGGAACAAATGCGGCACTATTATTCCCAACAGCAAGGGATTCCGTTTACACCAATTAAAGACGACGAACACGATGCACGTGCCCGTACGATAACAGGGTATCTTGACTTAGTACAAGATATAGTGGATAAAAATTTTGCGGCACTGTTACAAACGCCATTCCAGCCCGGTAGCGAAATCACAAAATACTTCGAGATGCTTCCGGATTCCTCGCCATTAAAACAAGAATACAATCGTATGCTTGCGTTAGATGGCAGCGAGAAAGAGACAGTTCAGGAATACTTACGGAAATCCATCAAACCCGGCGATATTGATGTAAACATCATGACGAAGGTTGATAGTGCTAACTATGCAAAGAACCGCGAACAACTACCCACCGAATACAACGATGCACATGCTTCGCTTAGGGGGTTTGCATTAAGTAAACTAAACTCTGCCGTGGAATTTTCTGCCGGAATGAACCCACGGTTGTACGGGTATATAGCAACGTTCGATGACTTCTTCCCCGATGCAAATGGGGTAATCAAGAAAAGAATAATTCTGAAAGTAAGCGATTACCGCTCTGCATTAATACAAGGAAAGTTTCTGGCTAAAAAAGGATTATGGGTTTCGGAATTCAGAATTGAATCGGGGCTAAATTGTGGCGGACACGCGTTTGCAACCGATGGCGATTTACTTGGCCCAATTATGCAAAAGTTTAAGGACAACCGTCAGGAACTTGTGGCATCGTTATTTGAGGTTTATAAAGATGCATTAAAGTCCGCAGGTAAATTTGAATTTACAGCACCACCACCTGTTAAGATAAGTGTACAGGGTGGTGTAGGTACTCAGGAAGAACATCAATTCCTGATGCAGTACTATAATGTAGATATAGTAGGTTGGGGATCGCCCTTTCTGTTGGTGCCGGAAGCTGTATGTATTGATGATTATACAATGGAAGTAGTTCGCCAAGCCAAAGAAAACGATTTATACCTAAGCGATGTATCGCCACTTGGCGTGCCGTTTAACAGCGTACGTGGCAGTTCCTCCGAGAGCGAAAAACTAGAACGTGTGCAAGAAGGAAAGTACGGATTTGCATGCCTTAAAAAGTTCTTAACATTTAACACAGAGTTTAGCGAAAAACCATTGTGCCTTGCTTCCAAGCAATACCAAAAACATAAAATTAATCAACTCAAAGAACTTAATCTGCCGGAGCCTGAGTATAAGGCAGCATTAGATAAGATAACAGTAAAACAATGTTTGTGTGTTGGCTTAGGTAATGGTGCGGCAATCAAAAACGATATGGAAATGTATCAAGGAACAAAAGGTGTTGCAATATGTCCGGGTCCCAACATTGCATACTTCGATAAAATTGTATCGTTACGAGAAATGGTTGACCACATCTACGGGCGCATCAATATCATATCCCGCACCGATCGCCCCAACTTCTTTATCAAAGAACTCAAAATGTATATTGATTACATAGCCGTGCGCATAGAACGATGTGCGGGCGATGTATCCGAACAACAAGCAAAATACTTCGAGCTATTCCGCACTAACTTAGAGGAAGGTATCGCATATTACGAATCACTTTTCTCTACTATAGCACCGTTCTTCAGCGATATAAAGGAACAAGTATTTACGGAGTTAAACAAACTAAAAGAAGAATTGGAAGTACGTTGTGCTGCTGCGCAAAGCCGCACCGAACTACAACCTGCATAGCGCCATCAATTGCGGCGACAGAACCACTGTGCAAGAAACACCATCTATCGTGAATAAACGATAAGGAATACTTGTACTTATCACAACGTAGCCAGACCGATACGATGTAGAAACAATCAAGTGTGAATATCTGTTTTATCGTAGCGACGCGATGCCTCGTGTCGTAACAGGATAAGGGAGCAGTTCAAAAAACGTTAAGGAAATATTGCTATACAGGTTGAACATTCTTATATCAGTTTAGTACAACATCAATCATGGAAATCTCAAACGATACACAAGCCGTAATAGAATATCTTGATAATTACTCGGGCAATAACCTGCGTAAGAAAAACGACATGGCTACAATCTTTGAGCTTGCCGCAACAAAAGACTCAGCGGAGATAATCAATACCATAGTGTTTTCGGGAACCTCGTTGTGGAAGGTATTTGGTGTGTTGCGAAAACAAACACCGCAAAGCGAGGGCTACAAACAATTAGAAAACGAGTTTGCTGCATCCATGAATGAACTCCGAAGCAACCTTTCTGTATTAGTAGAAGAAACCGAAGAAGAAATCCTGCAACGTTTTCACGACATCTACCTAAGCATGAACGGCGGCGTAATACGCAACCTTACCGACTTAGCCCACGACCTTGCCCAGTTTAAAGAACTCCAAAACGAAATGAAGCGTAACGGTTAATTGCACGATACATGTTTTATATGGAGTAGTGCTGTTGTTTCCGGCAGTATACGCCGTGTAGTACATGGGCATGTTGGTGCCGTCCTGCAATAGCAAAGAATAGCTAACTATTTGCTATATAAGTAGCTTGCTTTATGTATATTTTTACCGGATATGGTACAACGTAGCTGGTTTTTTGTTATGTTGTAGTATTACGCAAGGGGAACCGCCAATTATTGAATACATCTCTATTATTACAACAGTGCGTAATTACCTATCGCAACGCAACTTGGTTTATCTTTCTTCATCAATATTAAGGTGTACTATGATACGTTTTGCAACCCGATTTCTTCTTGTTGTAATTGCAGTGTGTTGTACCGGAAGTGTGTTTGCACAAACACCATTAAAGCGTGTACTTGTAGAGGAGTTTACCGGCGCATGGTGTCCGTGGTGTATTGACGGCCCGGTTAAATTAGCCATGCTACACGAAAAATACGGCAGTCAGGTTATTGCCATGGCAATACACGATAACGATTCGATGACCACACAAGAGTACAACGAAACCGGAGGTCTAAAACTTATGGCTCCGTTTTTCCCGGCGGGTTGTATTAATAGAATATATTATGCCGAAGAAAAAACCGACAAAGTTGGAATTGACCGTGAAAATTGGGAGAAACGAACAGGTGAAGAATTAGCAAAACCTGCCGAGGCAGATGTAAAAGTTACCAATGTAAAATTTAACGCAGCAACCCGCGAGCTAACGGCTACCGTATGGGCAAAGTTTGCGCAAGATGTATCGGGCGATTTGCGTTTTAATTTGATGATTGCTGAAGATGGACTTGTAGGGAACGGAACCGGCTGGGACCAAGCTAATGCATACAATGCTTTAAAAGGACAGGAAAGCCATCCGTGGTACGGCAAGGGTAGTCCGGTAAAGGGGTTTGTGCATAATCACGTATTCCGCAAAGCACTTGGTGGTGCATGGGGAACAGCAAGTGTTATACCTCAATCGGTTAAAAACGGCGATGAATTCAGTAAAACATACACCTATACCATTCCGGGTAACTGGGATGCAGAAAAACTTACGTTAATAGGTGTTGTTCAGCAATATGACACAGATGTAAACAACCGCCGGATTATTAACGCATATGATGTTGAAATGGCAGCAGGTCCAACCAAAGTGTTATCAACTGGCGGAACAGTAATTGTAAAAAGCGGTACGGCTTATAACTATACATTTACTGTTGTAAACAGAACAGCCGAAGAGCAAGCATATACCATTACAACCAATAAATCTTCGCGTACGCCAAACGATTGGTTGTTAGTATTAAATGCTGATACAAAATTTACGTTGCCTGCCGGCGCAAGCCAGACGGTAACAGTTACAATTACTGTAGGACAGACTGTTGGTATTGGCGATGTAGAGGCATATGTTGTTACCGATAAAGATCCCGCAACAAAATACTATGCACGTAATCTGAGTGTTTTACACAATGGTATTACGGCTGTAGAGTTAATAGCAGAAAACAGTAAGTACAGTATTGGTATGCCGAAGTATGTATCGGTAGATATTAATGCCAACTTTGATATAATGAATCAGCTGGTGTTATTACCCAACTTGAAATCGGTTGTATATAATGCCGGCGAAACAGGTGGTATTAGTTCTACAAGCGCTAAAAAAGTTGCTGATTTATTAGATAGAAATGTAAACGTTTTACTAACAGGAAATAATGTATTGGTTAGCGCCAAAGCTTCGTACCCTGAACTATTATCGCAGATACTTGGCGTTCAGTTGTTGGGCGAATCTACCGTTGGGTACGAAGGAAGCAATAAAGTTGCCTTTACGGTGCAAGGTGTTGCCTCCGACCCCATAACCAACGGAATGGAATTAACTAATTGTATGCTTGAGGAAACCAAGTTGCAAAAACTTTATGTGGCAGGCGTAAACTCTAAGGCAATTCTAAAAGCAGGTACGAACGAATCCATAGCATTCCGAACACAAACATCAACCGCACGTATAGTTGTGCTTCCTAACGTTTCGATATTCGGAGCAAAGAAAGCCGAGCTTACCGAAAAAGTAATAACATGGTTAGAAGCAAATACAGCAAAGCCACAAGCAATTATGCACATAAGTTCAAACTTACTTATGTTTGGCGATGTGGAAGTACGTGCGCGAAAAACACAAACAGTTACTATTAGTAATTCGGGAGCATTACCGTTAGTTATTAATAAAATGGAATGGCAATCATCAACCGATGCAGATAATTACTCGGTTACTCCGGCGTTTCCGGTTACTGTAGAATCGGGTGGTACAGTGGATGTAAAAATTACATGTCATCCCAAAGAGGTAGGAAACGTTGGCACATCGTGTACAATGTACTCTAATGCGGTAAATTCACCATCTGTTGCATTCTTGGTTCGTGCTAATGCAACACCCTCTACAAGCGTAGAGCCATCTATTGTAGAAAGTAATAACGTTATACTTGGTGTATCGCCAAACCCTGCAAACGATGCAGCGCTTATTCACCTCTCGCTACCAACTGAACAAAGCGTACGCATACTGATAACCGATGTGATTGGGCACGAAATAAAAACTATAACAAATGCCACCATGATAGCGGGCGAGCATACAATCAATATAGCAACAAATACACTACCACAGGGTACATACAGAGTACACCTTGTATCGGGTTCAACATATTTACAGGTACCATTGGTAATTGTTCGCTAACATCAAAACGTAGTAATGTATTTTTATGCCGGGGCGAGTAATTGTTCCGGCTTTTTTTATTCTATCGCACGTACCGTGCGCCGTATGTAGGTATAGCAAGCTATCTCCACTATGTATATACGAGAGAATTTTTATGTTGTGTATGTATGTTAATCGTATATCTGCGATAATTGTTATTGTAAAAGCTAACGTTCTGAAACCGCATGCGAGGGGGTTTGATTCTGTGGATTACGCTTGGTGCGGCAATGCGCAAGCATAAAATTATCCTATTAACTTTTGAGCAGGAATTGTAGATTGCAGTATTGGGTTAACACTCCACACACAAGGTATAAAGTTATGAGATGGAAAGGCAGACGCGAAAGCGATAACGTAGAAGACCAACGCGGTGGCGATTCCGGTGGGCTTGGTGGTGCGTTAGGAAATTCTGTTGGAAGCCGAATTGGCGGGCGTGGCGGGCTTGCTGCCGGAGGGCTTGGCACCATAGTAATTATCATCATTGTAATGCTGATGGGCGGCGACCCCATGCAAATACTGCAACAACAAGGCGGTGCTACACAACAGTATCAACAGCAACATGCCCCACCGCAACAAACATCTGCCCAGGAAGAAGAGCTTGCCTCGTTTATTAAAGTAGTACTTGCCGATAACGAAGATATTTGGGGCGAGTTAATGAACAATATGAACAAACAATATCGCTACCCTAAACTTGTGATGTTCCGAAACTCTGTACATTCCGGATGTGGCGGCGCAAGTGCCGAAACAGGCCCGTTCTACTGTCCGGCCGATGAGAAGGTGTATATTGATTTGGAGTTCTACCAAACCATGAAAAATCAGTTTAAGGCAAGCGGCGATTTTGCAATGGCGTATGTTATTGCGCACGAAGTTGGGCATCATGTTCAGCACGTGCTTGGCATCTCGGACCGTGTTCACCGCATGCAACAAAGTGTAAGCGAAGAAGAAGCAAATCAGCTTTCGGTGAAGTTGGAATTGCAAGCAGATTTCCTGGCGGGTGTGTGGGCACATCACGACCAAAAAACAAAAAACATTTTAGAAGAGGGCGATATAGAAGAAGCATTGCGTACTGCCGAAGCAATTGGCGACGACCGTTTGCAAATGCAGGCGCGCGGCTATGTTTCGCCGGAGTCGTTTACGCACGGTACATCTAAGCAACGTATGTATTGGTTTAAAAAAGGTTTTGAAACCGGAGATATACGCCAGGGAGATACATTTAAAAGTATTAACTAAATTTTTTGCTAACGCAGTCCGCACCAAATCGTAAGCACTACATGTATGTTTTTGTGCGGGAGAGAAAGTGCTACACTCAATTAAGCCGTTATCGTTTAAGTGTGGTTGTATCTGTGCGACGCTGTAACGATTGGCTCCGCCCGTGTGACGGCGCAGAAGGCGCGCTTCGGCACAACAGCGGGAATACATTAAGAATTTAACTCTATACTACTATGGTACGTTTTGAAATATCATATGAAGGCGATTTGCATTGCTCTCTTACGCACGGGCCATCCGGCTCGGTAATCAGCACCGATGCTCCGGTGGATAATCACGGACGTGGAGCAACGTTTTCGCCAACGGATTTATGTGCGGCATCGCTTGGAGCGTGTATGGCCACTGTTATGGGAATTGAAGCACAGAAGCGTAATCTTGATTTAACGGGATTACAGGTATCGGTTGAAAAAATCATGACCAACGTACCCGTACGGAAAATACGAAAGCTAATTGTTGAACTTACCATGCCGCGTACATATTCGGATGAAGATTATGCCGTGCTGCAACACATAGCCCACACCTGCCCTGTAAAAGAATCGCTTAACCCCGATATTGACATTGAAATAATTTGGAAATAGTTGGCCTGTTATTAAAAATAGAATACGTATCTTTTAAGTGAAATATTTTTACCACACTTTGGAGATACCCGCATGAAAACGTCCCTTAGCGTTTATGCAATTGTTGTTGTACTTTTTACAGCAACAATGTTTACACAACCAACCAACCCATTACAATTTAATAAACCCAGCAATGTTGGTACTGAATTTTACTTTTCTGTTCCACCCTGCTACGAAGTAGGCGGTACAAGCGCTATAAACTTGTATGTTGCTTGCCCTGTAAAAACAAAAGTAACTGTAGATGTAGAAGGAAGGGGTTTTTCTGTTGTGCGACAAACAGTTGCAAATGATATAATAGAAATCAGACTAAACCCCGGCGTAGCACAAGCATTTTCTAAGACGGATTCCGAGGGGATACCTGCCGAACAGGTCTGGCCAAAAGCTGCTGTACATGTTAAGGCGGATGTGCCAATTACTGTTTATGTGTCTATTCGTTTTCCGTACACATCCGATACATTTTTGGCACTACCTGTAGAGTCGTTGGGTAAAGAATACATTGTTGCCTCCATGGCTGATATGACGTGGATGTATGGCGGATACTCGCTGCCAAGTATTACAACTATTACAGCGATAGAAGACAGTACAATAGTAAATTTTAAACTTGGCGGTAATGCAGTAACAGTTACCAGTGGCGGTTTAAAATCGGGTCAGACAAAAACATTTACAATGAACCGCGGCGACGTGGTTGTTATTGGTAATAGTAAGGATAGTAAAGAAGGCGATATGAGCGGCAGTAAGATAACTTCCGATAAACCTATTGCCGTTACTTCGGGTAATCAATGTGCAAATGTACCAACAACACTACGCTGGTGCGATTACATAGCAGAAATGGAGTTACCAACACAAATGTGGGGTAAAACATTGTTGGTGCCAAGGTTTTCCACCAGAAAAAACTCTGCTTTGATTAAAGTCTTTGCTAAAGATTCCAACACCATGGTCAGCAAGAATTGTTCTGCAGGTAAACTAATACAAAAAGCTGGTGGTGTTGAAGGTACAGGTTTTATGTACGAACGTGTAAACGCTAATGCAAACACAGTAATGGTTTATTCGGCAGATTCGCCAATTAGTGCTACATTTTTTAATTCGGGTCAGGAAGATGATAACGTAGTCTCCGACCCATTCCAAATGAATATTTACCCTGTAGAACAATTTAGTACTTCGTACATCATAAATACACCGGGTATTAAAGGTGGATTTAAATTTGATTTTAACTACCTGAATGTAATTTATCAGCTAACAGATAACAATACCATGCCCGAAGATTTGGAATTTGGTACTGCTGTAAACGGTGAGATAAAGTGGAGAAAACTAAGGGAAATGTTTGGTCCAAGTATAGGAGACGTGTTCTCGTGTTTGGTAAATGGAAAAAAATATGCAAGTAAAGAATGTATAGTACCCGGTGATAACGTGTATATGATTCGGTGTGGTACACCGATTGGGCTATATATGTATGGCGTAAGTAACTATGATTCTTATGGTCATCTTGCAGGTGCATTCACGTTCGATTTGAATAAAAAAGGCGATACACAAAAACCAATACCGTTAATTATAACTTCCGATAAACATAAGGTAACTGGCAGTGTAACAGATATACCGTCGGACTCTGCAACTCGCAGTAACCTTTCTAAAATAGTATTAGGAATTACTTCTACAAACTGTACAGTAGTTCATGATAACCTGAAACCCGGCAATGTTGCTACAGCCAATTGGTCGGTTATACAAACAGATAGTACAAAAGATGCATCTGCAACGCTTACATTTACCGACCGCGCAGGAAATGATACAACTATAACGCTGCTATTTACAGTAACAATGGCCAAACCAATTATTACTACATCGGCTACAGGATATTGCGAAGGTGATCTCGCTGTACTAAATGTTTCCGGTTATTACCCACGGTATAAATGGTCAACGGGCGATACAACAAAACAAATAACAATTGCAAACGTTGCGCCCGGTACGCATATGTATAGTGTTACGGTGTATAATTCAATAGGTGATTCTTCTGTTTCCGATAACTTTGCTTTGGTAGTAAATGCAAAGCCAACCAAGCCAACTATTGTACGCACTGGCAATACCCTTTCAATTGATACTGTTGCAGGGGCAATATATCAGTGGTTTTACCGCGGTGGTACACAAGTTAAAGGGGCAACGAAGTCAAGTTTAGCAGTACCGGTAGATGGCGAAGTGTGGAGTGTTGCAATTACAGTAAACGGATGCACAACTATTTCGGATGCATTTAGCGTGCCTTCTCTTGTTGGGGTAAGCGAAACAGATGAGAATACAGCTATACTAACAACGCCAAATCCGGTATCTGCAATGTGTACGGTACAATATGTAGCCGAGCAACCATCGGTATTGCGTGTGGTATCACTTAACGGCACCGAGGTACTACAACAAACAATCCCCGAAACAGGGAACATCAAACGAACAATAGAGATGAGCGGGTTGGCGCAAGGAACATACTTTATCAAAATAACAAGTGGCACGCGCGAAATAGTAAAGAAGATAGTAAAAGAATAAACCTTGCTGCCACCACCCTGACGGCTTGCTCAGACATGTATCTGGGCAAGCCATTTTTTTTGCTATCGCCTGACGGCACCCTGCGTTCAGTAATACACCACCGTCACGATTGCCGCAGAGAACGATAGCGAAGGTTCTATCCCGCAAACTGTTGCTGTTTATTGAATGATGGTTGGTGCGGACTTGCGATAGCAAAAAGAAAACCCCATGCGTGTTGCGCACAGGGTTGTACAATAGTTGATGTGGTATAGTTGTTACTGTTGGCCTGCTTCTTTGCGGAGCCCGTTCATAGCGTTGGCTACATCGGCATCGAATGTTAGCACACCTTGCTTGGTTTTTTCAGCAACCGGCGGAAGTGTTTCGCCGCGCATAAGTTTTGCAAGTTCTTCGCCGTCTAATGTTTCGCGCTCTAACAGTTTCTCCGAAAGTGTGTGAAGCATGTCGAGATTATCTCTTAAAAGCTTCTCGGTTTGGTCTGATAATGAGTGAAGAACGTGCGCTACTTCGGCATCAATTTTTTGTGCAGTTAGTTCGCTGTATTCGCGTTGCTGCGCGTAGTCTCGCCCAAGAAATACCTCGTGGTCTGCCTGACCGTAACTAACCGGACCAATGGTGTCGTTCATACCCCATTTTGTTACCATGCTACGTGCAAGCGATGTAGCACGTTCAAGATCGTTACTGGCACCAGTTGTAAACTGATTGAATACAATTTTCTCGGCTGCGCGCCCTGCCATTAAACACATAATACGGGTTTCGATATACTCTTTACTCATGGTGTGTGCATCTTCTTTTGGGAGGTATGCAGTAACACCAAGTGCCGGCCCGCGTGGGATAATAGTTACCTTATGAACGGGGTCGCTATGGGGAAGCAGTGTACCTGCCAAAGCATGACCCATTTCGTGGTACGCTGTTGTTTTCTTTTCGTTATCGGATAGTACCATACTTTTGCGCTCTATACCCATGATAACTTTGTCTTTTGCACTTTCAAAGTCGTACATGGTTACTATGGAACTATTGCGGCGTGCTGCAAATAATGCGGCTTCGTTTACAATGTTTGCTAAGTCTGCGCCCGAGGCACCCGGAGTTCCGCGTGCAATTACATTTAAGTCTACATCGTTGCCAAGCGGAATGTTGCGTGTATGTACTTTTAGAATTCCCTCGCGGCCTTTAATGTCGGGTCTATCCACTACAACGTGTCTATCAAAACGTCCGGGACGTAACAGTGCGGGGTCTAACACATCGGCGCGGTTTGTAGCGGCAATAACTATAACACCGTTGTTTGCTTCAAAGCCATCCATTTCTACAAGTAACGCATTTAACGTTTGTTCGCGCTCATCGTGTCCGCCGCCTAAGCCGGCACCGCGGTGGCGCCCAACGGCATCAATCTCATCAATGAACACAATACATGGCGCGTTGCGTTTTGCTTGCTCGAATAAATCGCGCACACGGCTTGCACCAACACCTACAAACATTTCTACAAAGTCTGCACCGGAAATAGAAAAGAACGGAACATTCGCCTCGCCGCTTACTGCTTTTGCAAGCAATGTTTTACCCGTACCCGGAGGTCCTAACAACAACACACCGCGCGGAATTTTACCGCCAAGACGTTGATACTTCAACGGCTCGCGCAGGAAGTCCACTATTTCTTGTAATTCGTATTTAGCTTCTTCTGCACCGGCTACATCAATAAATGTAACGCGTTTTGCATTTTCATTGTTCATGCGGGTACGCACCTTCCCAAACGAGAAGATATTGCGCCCGCCACCACCGCCACCTTGCATGCGGCGCATCATAATAATAAACACGGCAAACAATGCAACCCACATTAAAATGGTAAGGATGGTTCCCATCCAAGAGTTATCGGTTTGTTCGTACGTCCAGGTAATGCCTTTCGATGCCCATAATTCTTCGGTGCGTGCATCAATGGTTCCGAGTTTTGTGGTGAATGATTGTATTTCGTGTGGGCGGCCATCGGCACCTTGTACGGTAACCTTTTGTTTTAGCTGTCCGCGGAATTCATAGTCATTTAGGCCGGACTTTGTAATCACAGCTTTTTCGATATAATTCTGATCTAAAAGGCGGATATACTCGGTGTAGGTAATTGGGGAGCCATCTCTGTTTGCACCTGTATAAAACATATACAGCAGGATAACACCGGCAAAAATTCCCACCCATATCAAAACAGAACGAATTACTTTCCCTACCTGAGAGTCGTCGTCGTCGTTATTGTTGTTATTCATGTTGTTAAAGTTCGGATTCTGGTTGCTCATTGTGTTGTAAAAAGTGTAATAAGAATCAAGAAAAATGTAGCAATACTGTTAATGCCCGCATACTGACGTTTAATCCCAAAAAAGAATTGTTTTATAAAAAACGATAAATACCAAAAACAGTGTATTGGGACTTATGTTTTTTGTATTGTTCTAAAGTAAATTTAACGTAAATTGTCGTAGCCACGATAAAATTATGGGCATTCATCCACATTATAAAGGAATATCTTTCATACAAAGAAATTTCGGCACTACACCAGTTAGTATAGTTGTAGTAACATAAGGGGTACTTTATGTTATTCTGCTATCGCAGGACCGCACCGCACATCAACTTCCATACAACCACGTGAGCTGCGGGAAAACAGCAATACTTTACAAAAGAACCTTACAGAAAAATAATACGATACCATAGGGGATAATTAAGGGCAACAAGGTTCTTTCCGGCATTGTGCTGTTGTATATATAACATTAACGATTGGTGCCGTCGGGGCGACAGCAAAAGAATACTACAGAAGCGTGAACAATAGATTCAAAGGCAGAATTCGAGCCGTAGGCAGGGGAAAAAGAGAGTTCCAACAAGAAAGTAAATAATTATAAATATATTTCTTACACATTTTAGAGGTTACCATGAACATACGTAGTTATTGTTCATTGATTATTACAATGCTTTTGTGCGTAGCAGGGATGCAGGCGCAGAGTGTTAATTCATTTGCTTTCCATAATAGTACAGCCACCTTTACTTCGATTGTAGGACAGGGTGGTACAAATGATATTGTGTACCCCGGTAGCGGAGCGGGAACAGATTGGGATGACGACTACTTTACAGGCATTCCAATCGGTTTTACATTTAGTTATTTAGGGAATACATATACTACTTGTGCTGCGAATGTAAACGGGTTTATGATGCTTGGGGGAACAGCTGTAAGCGGAAGTTCGTGGGTTCCGGATTTAGATGGTAGCTCCGGCTCAAGCGGCCGCCCTGTACTTGCCCCATTTTGGAGTGATATGGAGTTGTTGGATGGTGGAAACGGATATTTATCGTACAGAACAGATGGAACATCACCTAATCGTGTTTTTACTATAGAGTGGAATCATGCCGAATGGACGTATACAAGTGGGGTGGAAAGTATTTCGTTTCAGGTTAAATTATATGAGACTACCGGTATTGTTGAGTTTAATTATCAGCAGGAAGACGCACAGGCATCAACACAGTCTATAGGTGTGGGTATTTCTGCAGCGGCTACAGGTAGCGGCTCTTTTATAAACATAACAAATGCTAACTACAATACAATATCAACTACAACCGAAACAACTGTTTCAACTAGACCCAATAGTAATACACGGTTGCGTTTTACACCAATTGGTGGCTCGCAAACAGCCCCAACCAGCATTGGCTTCACCAATGTTACAAATTCAAGCATGACAGTAGGTTGGACAAATAACTTGGCAAATGCGGTGGCAAATGTTGTGTTTATTTCAACTGATAATACCAACTTTACACAAACAGGATTTGTTAATACCACGGGCACAGGTGCGTATTCGTTAAATGTTACGGGATTAAGTGGAAATACAACATATTACGTTAGAGTATATGCAGTAAATAATAGTGGTAGTAGTACAGCACTAACTGGCTCGCAGACAACTGCTTCCGGTACAATGGTAGGTACATATACAATTGGACCCAGCGGTGCTAGCTTTACCTCGGTTAAAATGGCGATAGATACAATGAATGCAAAAGGGTTGGCTGGTGCGGTAGTGTTTGAATTATTACCCGCTTATACAAGTTCGGTTGAAACATTTCCATTAACATTTGGATCTATAACGGGTGCATCTTCTACAAATACGATAACATTCCGTCCGGCAACTGGAGCCACAAACCTTACAATTACTGGCTCTAATGCAACTGCAATATTAGATTTAAACGGAATAGACTACTTACGTTTCGACGGGCGTCCCGGAGGTAGTGGTATAACATCGCAGTTGACGATTTCCAACACGTCGGCAACGACTACAACATTATCAACAGTACGTTTTATTAACGATGCTACCTTTAATACATTTACATATTGTACAATACTTGGGGCAACAATTAATACAACAACTGGTTCGGTATCGGGTGGGGGTACAATCCATTTTAGTACTGGTACATCTGCTGGTAATTCAAATAACACAATCAGTAATTGCAATATAGGTCCGGTTAACTCCACAACAGCAGTACCCTATAAAGCAGTGTATGCCTATAATGCCACAACATCTGCTATGAGTTTGAATAATACATTTTCAAACTGTAATATCTATGATATGTTTTATCCGGCCGGTACCAACTATTGGTTTTATTTAGGAACAGGTAATGCCGCTTGGGTATTTAACGGGAACAGTATATACCAAACCCAAACACGTTCGCATACAGCGAGTAACAGTAACTATGTTTTTTACTGTGCGAGTTCAAGTGTTAATCAGAAATATACCTTTAACGGAAATTATATTGGTGGAACAGCGCCACAGTGTGGTGGAACACCTATGACGATTAATATTGGTGCATCTACAACATTAACGCCACTATTTTATGGCATATATGGTACACGGTCATCATCGTTAACTGATACGATGTTTATTACAAATAACACGTTTAGTAATATTAGTTGGACGACTGCTTCAACCAGTAGTTTAGGTTTTAATTGTGTGTATTCGTTTTCAGGTCCCCAATACATTGTAGGTAATACATTTGGTAGTGCAACAGCCACCGGCAGTATTGTGATTAACTGTGTTGCTACTGGTACAACTGGAACAGGTTTTACAGGTGCTTATGCATACTCAAGTTCAACATCACTACCAACTATTATGAATAATAATACTGTTGGTGGTATATCAATGGTAAACACCGCAACTGCTTCAGGATGTTATTTTCAAGGATTGTATCTAAGCAGTACAACGGGTCCGGGTTCAACTATAAGTAACAATGTGATAGGAAATGCAACAGTTAGTAACTCAATTTCAACAAGTACAGGCATCACCGGTACTGTGAATATGAGAGGTATTTACTTGGCAACATCAACAGGTGCTGTTGCAGTAGGTGTAACCAATAATCTAATCGCTAATATTACCTGTAACGGTGCATCTACTACTTCGGGTGGTCAGTTTGTGCATGGTATTTATGGCTCAAGCGGCATCCATAATATTGCAAATAATACTATCAGAGATTTACGTAATTCAGCACCAAATGCAAGTTCTACGAATACAACGGTATCGGTAGTGGGGATAAATCAAGCATCAACTACTACCCCTGCCGGTCCAAGCGGGCATACAATTTCCGGTAATACAATCCATACGTTAATAAATACAAATACAACAACAACGGGGTTATGGGTTGTTGGAATCAGTGCAAACAGTGCAACAGCAAGCTCAAACTTGGTTGAAAGAAATACAATACATTCATTACGCTGTGCTACAACCACAACAACCGCATCGTGTCCAGTGGTAGGAATGTTAGGATTTGGCGGGCCAACCACCTATCAAAATAACATGATACGATTAGGGTATGATGAAGGTGGAAATCCTATCTCATTATTAAATGGATATCAGGGATTCCAAAAAGCTTCAACAACTACCATTAACTTTTGGAATAATAGTATTTATATTGGTGGTACAGTTGCAACCGGAGCTGCAAATTCTCTTGGTATATGGCGGAACGGTATTCCATCTTCCGGTACTGATGACATACGGAATAATGTAGTGCAAATAGCACGTTCTGGTGGAACTGGCTCATATATTTGTATGAATGTTGGCAGTGCAACTCCAACATCAGTTGCTGCTGCAATAGCCGGGTTAAACATTAATAATAATGTGTATTACCATAATGGAGCCGGTGGATTTATAGGTGCGATTCAAATTTCAACATCGTACACCGGATATTCTACAATGTCCGCATGGCGGGGCGCGGTTGTTGGTGACGGTGCTTCTGGATATGGAAACCCCAATTATATCAATCCAACAGGATCGTCATCTTCCGGCGATTTACACATTTCCTCTACAGGGGCAACACCTATCGAGGGGAACGGTGCTGCAATCAGTTCTGTTGTAAATGACTATGATGGACAAACACGTTCCGGTTTAACACCAAATGATATTGGTGCAGATGCAGGTAATTTTACAGCAACGGATATATTTCCACCTACTATATCATATACACCAATTGCAAACTCGCCTGTAGCAAGTACAAAAGCTGTATCAGGCGTGGATATAACAGATTACTCTGGAGTTAATACTACAAGCGGTACACGCCCCCGATTATATTACAAAAAGATTGCAGAGGCAAATACATATGCCGGTAACACTAGTACCGATAACGGTTGGAAATGGGTAGAGGCAAACGGAACTACAACACCATTCTCCTTTACTATTAATTACTCGTTACTCAATAGTTCTTTAGCGACAGGTGATACTATTGTATATTTTGTTATTGCACAGGATGTTGCTACAACACCAAATGTGGGATTTAATACAGGTGTATTTACAGCCGACCCAACATCTGTGAATTTAACTGCCACAAACTTCCCGATGAACATAGTACGTTTTTATAGAATTCTTCCTTCTGTTAGCGGTACAATAAATGTGGGACCAACAGAAACGATCAACTCAATTACAAACACCGGCGGATTGTTTGAATATATCAACAACAGAGTTGTTGTAGGTAATGTTACAGCGCAAATTACCGGTAACTTGATAAGTGAAACGGGAACTGTTGCGCTTAACCAAACTTCCGAAGATGGTACTGGTGGATATACAGTTACTATACGTCCTGCAGCGAGTACAACAGATACAATTAGTGGTTCTTATGCAGGAGGGTTAATCAGATTGAATGGTGCAGATAGGGTTGTTATTGACGGTAGAAGAGTAGGTGATGCAACAGGAAGAAATTTGACGGTTCATAATACAAGTACAACGGGATCTGTTGCAACAATTCAGTTGGTTAGCTTGGGTATTGCTGCGGGTGCTGTAAATGACACCATTAGGTATTGTAATTTAGGTGGTGGGCAGAATACCAATAGTACATCAAACGTTATATTCTCCGGAAGCACAATAAATACAGCAGGTTCAGATAATGATAATTTATCAATTGAGAATAATGCTATCTATCGTAGCTATTACGGAATCAGATTATTGGGTGTTAGCGGAAGTGCGCATGACAATATAAATATATCCGGAAACTTTATCGGAGCGCAATCAGTTATTGGTAATACAGCTTCAGGCGATAGCTTGAAGTATAATGGTATTACGCTTTCTCAAGTTAATACCTCAAGCATAACAAGCAACACTATTAAAAATATATCAACTGCTACAACAAACGGGGCAGGGATTCTTACGGATAACAGTTCGGGATTACTTATAAGTAAAAATGTTATAGATGGTATAATCGGAAATGCATCCAGTACATATTATACTCGTGCAATATGGCTCAATACTAACACGATAAACAGTACTGTATCTTCAAATGTAATGAATAATATTAAGTACATTAATACAGGAAACTGGGGATCATATGGACTAGAATGTTCAAGTGGACTTCAAACAACAAATTCTGTAATCATCAATAACATGATATCAAATGTTGCTCACGATTACGGTGGAGGAGCAGGTAGTACTTTTGCAGGTTATGGTATTCGAATAAATGGAAGCGGTGGTATACAGGTTATACACAATACCGTTTTATTAAGAGGTACAAACGGTACACCGGCAAGTGGCACCAATAACTCACATGCTTTTGCATGTATTGGTACTGCGCAAAATATGGATGTTCGAAATAATATCTTTTCAAATAGAATGTATGGCTCATCCGGCTCTAAGTCATGGTGTGTATATGCTACCTCGTCGGCGACATTTACCAATTTTGATTATAATATTTTAGATACAGCCGGTAATACATTGCAGGGTGTGTTGGGGTATTATGGTGGTGATTTAGTAACGATAGCAGCATTTAGAACGAGCATGGGGGGAAATCAAAATACTTTCATGACCTCAGTTCCTTATGCGGATTCATCAGCAAATTCAAACTTGCACTTAGGTCAGATAGTTACTAATTACAAAGGCACATCAGTCGTATCATCCATTGTATCAACGGATATCGATGGCTTAACACGTTCAAACTATATTATAGGCGCAGATGAGGTTAAACCTGTGATCCAGTTTACCCAACAGCCATCGGGCTCAACAATATGCGAAGGCAGCAACTTTAGTGTTACCTCCGCAATTACTACTCCTATAACCTTTGATGACGGTGTAACACGTACAACACCAACACCAACATATCAATGGTTGTTAAACGGCACTCCAATAACCGGAGCAACCAATGCAAGTTATAGTGTAACAGGTGCAACAACGGCTAATGCCGGAAGCTATGCACTACGCGTATATGCATCGAGTATAGACTCGGCAACATCCAATGCTGCAACCGTTAATGTATATACCAATGCAAGCATCACAACACATCCAAGTGGAACGGGTAGTAACCTTTGTCCGGGCAATACAACATTTACCTTAAGTGTTACAGCTACAGGTACAACACCAACGTATCAGTGGCAAAAACTTGTAGGTGCTACATGGACAGATATCTCTGGTGCAACAGCCTCAACATACCGTCCGGTAGCAGGGTGGGCAACAGCAGATAGCGGTAGTTATCGTGTAGTTGTATCCTCAACATCACCATGTTCACAAAGTAATAATAGTAATGTTGCGGTTGTAGGTGTATTTACTGCTGCAAGTATAGCAACTCAACCAACCGTTACCCCATCCAACTCGCGTTGTTTAGGCGATGCCTTTACGTTAAGTGCTTCGGGAGCCGGTTCTGGGGTGCAGTACCAATGGAGATTAAACAGTACCAATATTACAGGTGCTACAAACTCAACGTATAGCGTAACATCGGCTACCCTGAGTGATTACGGTACATACGATATTGTTGTTTCTAATACATGTAATAGCGTTACTTCCAATACTATAGTTGTTTCACAAACAACACCAACATCAATAACAACACAACCTGTAGCAAGCACAACATTATGTCCGGGACAAACGTACAATGTTAGTGTTGTTGCCGCAGGTGCTTCGTTAACGTATCAATGGCAAAAACTAAACGGCGCTGTTTGGAGTAATATCAGTGGAGCAACAAGTACATCATTTAGCATAGCATCTGTTACAGCAACCGATGCTGCAAGCTATCGAGTTAATGTTACCGGTACATGCGGTACGGTTACCTCGGGCAATGCAGTACTGAACGTGAATGTAACAACAGCAATAACAACCCAGCCAACCCAACCAAGTGCCTATTGTGTAGGTGATAATATCTCTATTAGTGGTTTGGTTGCCGCAGGAACAAACGTAACATATCAATGGCAAAAACTGAGTGGTGTTACCTGGAACTCTATATCCGGTGCAACAAGTAGTATATACAGCCAAACAAATGCACAGGTTACAGACTCCGGCTCATACCGTGTGGTAGTTAGCGGTACATGTGGTACGGTAAACTCCAATACAATAACAATCATTGTTAATTCACCAATTACGGTAACAACTCACCCAGCATGGAACAATCCAAATAAATGTACGGGCGAATCTGCTATAATAAGTGCTACCATAGCAGGTACTGTATCAACCTACCAATGGCAAAGATTTAATGGTACCACTTGGGTAAATATCAGCGGTGCATCAGCATCAAGTTATACACTAAATAATATTGCGCTGGCTGATTCGGGCGATTACCGCTTATTACTCACCGGACCTTGTAGTTCGCCAACAACAACAAATTCAGATAGGTTGTTTGTACAACAAAACGTACAGATAACAGCAAATCCTCAAGGTTCGGCTGTGTGTGCAGGAAACTCAATTTCACTGTCAGTAACAACTATCGGAACAGTTGTATCCTATCAGTGGCAACAAGACCAGCTACGCAACGGCACATGGACTAATATCAGTGGTGCAACAAGTTCTTCATATTCCAAATCAAATGTAACAGTTGCGGACTCCGGTAATTACAGAGTATCAATAATTGGTACATGTAGTGCAATACCGGTTGTTTCAACAGGTGCTTCTATAGTAATTCAGTTACCATACTCAGTTACATCGCAACCAACATGGCCAACTACACCTACAAATGTAGGTCAGGTTGTTTCGTTAACAGTTGGTTATACCGGTACAGCAAACTTCCAGTGGCAACGCGATCAACAGCGTAACAACAACTGGGTTAACGTTGGTACCAACACAGCTACATATTCCTATACGGTTAATACTGTTGCAGATTCAGGTAATTACCGTTGTATAGTAACCGGACCTTGTACAGCTGGAAGTGTTACAACAAGTACAGCTGCGGTATATACATGTCAGCCACCAACATTTACTTCGCAGCCACAACAACCGGGTACGTTGTGTCCGGGTGGTACGTTATCGTTAAGTGTACAAGTAAATACACAAGGTCAAACAGTAACCTATCAATGGCAACGTGATGTTAACCGAAATGGCACATGGACAAATATTAGTGGCGCTACAAATACATCGTATGTAAATAGTAACCTACAAACTACCGATGCAGGGTTCTATCGTGTACAACTGACAAGTTCTTGTAACGCTGTTCCAGTTAACAGTAATACGGTAGATGTTGTTCTTAACCAGCCAATTACAGTTACAACTCAACCAACATCACAGACAGTATGTGTTGGAGCAAATATTTCGTTTACGGCTGCCGCAACCGGCAATAACCCAACGTATCAATGGTTCTATAACAATGCGCCAATCAGTACAGGATTAAATGCTACTGCTGCATCTGCTACATTACAGTTAACCAATGTATCGGCAGCTAGTGCGGGTTCGTATAAATGTTTTATTAGTGGTACGTGTTCACCTAACGGCGTGTTTACCAATGCGGCAACATTAACAGTAAACAGTACTGTAACTATATCGCAACAACCACAGAACACAACCGGATGTGCAGGAACTCCTGTAACCTTTAGTGTTGCTGCGCAAGGTACAAATGTTGCCTATCAATGGAAGTTCGGTGCTAGCGTAATTAGCGGTGCAACAAACGCCACATATTCTATTGCAAGTCCAACAACAGCAAACAACGGTTCCTATAGTGTAGATGTAACAAGTACCTGTGGTAATACTACCAGTAACAGTGCAACATTAACAATTTACATTCCGGCAGCATTCAGTACACAACCTTCAGCTCAAACTGTATGTCAGGGTACAAATATTTCTTTATCAATTGGTATTAATGCAGATGCAAGCGGACCAACATACCAATGGCGTAAAAATGGTGCCGATATCAATGTGGCATTAAACCCAACAGCATTATCTACAACACTTGTATTAAATAATGCTACACCTTCCGATAACGCTACCTATACCTGTATGGTGAAAACAGCATGTCAGCCAAATGGTATCGTTTCCAACGGAGCAACATTAACAGTAAACCCGGCTACTTCAATTGCAACCCAGCCAACAGGCACAACCGTATGCGAAGGAACTTCGGCAACACTGAATGTAGTAGCTCAGGGTACATCGTTAACATATCAATGGAAGAAAAACGGAACGGATATCTTTGGTGCAACCAATTCAAGTTATGTAATACCAAGTGTTGTACTCAGTGATGCCGGCAATTACACCGTAGTAGTAAATGGCACATGTGCACCATTAAGCGTAACATCCAATACCGCTACGTTGGCAGTAAACCAACGCGTGCAGATAACCGGAGCAACGTTGCAAAATCAAACAGTTTGCCAAGGTGCAAACGTTCAGTTTGTAACAAGTGCAATTGGTACAGGTGTTACCTATCAATGGCGTAAAAACGGAGCGGCAATTACAGCCAACTCAACAGCATTAACGGCAACACTATCGTTAACCAATGTAACACCAACTGATAACGGTACGTACGATTGTATTGTAACCGGTACTTGTAATCCAAATGGTGTGGCTACTAACTCAGCTTCATTGGCAGTGAACTTACCTGTTATCATACAAACAACACCACAGAACCAATCGGTTTGCCAAGGTGCAAATGTTCAGTTTACAACAAGTGCAACCGGCTCGGTGTTGGGATATCAGTGGCGTTACAACGGACAACCGATTTCCGGTAATGCAACGGCAACAACAACAACGCTTGTATTAAATAACGTAACGGCAGCTAATAACGGAACCTACGATGTAATTGTGAATGGTGTATGTAACGTTCCAACATCGGCACCTGCTACATTAACGGTAAATCAACCAATTGCAATTACAACACAACCATTAGCACAAAAAGGTTGTATCGGTTCAACCATAACAACCTTTGTAACCACAAGTGGTAATGTACTAAGTTATCAGTGGCAGAAAGACGGAAATGATATTCCGGGTATGACGACAGCAGTGCTTACAATTACTAACCCAACAAGTGCTTCTTCGGGTATTTACCGTTGTGTGGTAAATGGTAGTTCGGCATGTGGCACACCGCAAATAATTTCCAATGCAGTTGGTGTGGTAATTGGTACACCGGTAGTAATTACAACACAACCACAAGATAAATCCGTAGCATACGGTTCAACAGTGACGGTAACTGTGGATGCTAGTGGCGCAGGGTTCGGACAAAACGATCAACTCTTCTACCGTTGGTATAAAGGAACAACACAACTAAACGACGATAACCGTATCAACGGTTCAACAACCGGAACGCTTACCATACGTGGTATTCAGCCAAGCGATGTAACGGCAGATTACACCGTTGTAGTACTTGGCTCATGTGGTCAGGCAACAAGCCGTCAGTTTGCAATTGTGGTTCCAAGTGCAAGTATCAACTCACAACCACAGGGTTCAACCATCTGTGCCGGACGCCCGACAGTGTTCTCGGTATCGGCAGTAGCAACCGTACCAAACAGTACACTTTCGTATCAATGGTATCGCGGTGCAACAGCATTAACCGATGGCGGTACAATTAGCGGTGCATCAACAGCACTGTTACAAATATCAAGTGTTGCCGCAGCCGATAGCGGAGACTACACTGTACAAATACTTGTACAACCAGGTGGTGCACGTGTAACATCTAATGTTGCACATCTCACCGTAGGCGAAACACCAACAATAACCACACAACCTGCAAGCCAGGAAGTATGTGCCGATAGCAAAGTAACCTTAAGCGTAGCTGCAAAAGGTATTGGGCTAACATACAAATGGTTGGTATCAGGTTCAACAACAGTACTTGGTACATTGCCAACATTAGAGATTGCACAAGTACAACCATCAATGGCGGGCTCGTATACGGTAGAGATAACAAACATCTGTGGTGCTGTAACAAGCAGTGCAGCAGTGATTACCGTCAATACATTGCCAAGTATAACCGAGCAACCACAAGGGGCTACAGTTACCGTTGGTGGCAACTTTACTGTACGTGTAGTAGCAACCGGAAGCGCGCCAATAACATATCAGTGGCGTAAAGGCGGCACCGATATTCCAAACGCTACAAACTCAACATTTACAAAAGCAAACGCCGATAAAACCGACGAAGCAGAATACACCTGTATCGTTCGTAACGGTTGCGGCGAAGTTACAACAGCTAAAGCCAATGTATTGGTAAGCACGGTTAGTGTTGGCGATGCAGAACAATTTGGATACAGCATACAATCTACCGAACCAAATCCGGTTAGCGATGTAGCAACAGTACGTTACACAGTAGCGCAATCGGGTGTTATTAAAATCACTCTTACGGATGTAAACGGCAGAACCATTGCAACACTATGCAACGATATGCAAGAAGCCGGTAATCATTCGGTTCTGTTACGCAGTGGCGATTTAGATATAGCTTCGGGCACATATCAAATCACGCTGGTAACACCACAGGGATACACAACAACAAAACGAATAGTAATTGTTAAGTAACCTGTAACGTATACACTATAAAAGGTCTGGTAGAAATATCAGACCTTTTTTATTTGCTATCGCCCGACCGCTCCTAATGGCTGCTATTAAGATACCGTACTTGTGCGGGATAGTTCCATTACATCATCAAAACAGTTGCTGTAATAGGATTAGTTGTTACTTCAACTAGAATAGACATCTTTCATAATAGAATTGGTAAGGAATAAAAAAGCCGCAAGAGAGTGATAGAATTGTAGAATATGTACCAATGAAAATGTAGTCCCGGAGGGATGAGATAATCGTGATTACGGAACACTTAATGATTCAGGGAGAAGCTTTCTATTATACTATTGCCCTTTCAGGGCTAATTGTGGTGAATGTTTCATCTATATTCCATTATGAAGGAGGGTAAATATTGTAAGTAGGATACAGCATAGCGGAACGATTTCTTATTTTAGGGTATGTTTTAATTCTTTATACTGTGATATTACTTCTTCAATTTTGGATAAAATGCGTAGAAAATGCGTACTGCATTTTAAGTGTATTTTATAATTTTTGTATAATGTTTATTTTCTGTTCGGCAATCTAGATGTGTAGGGATGTACGTACTCTTACAATTTAGTTAGTGATACGATTCTTGTAGACTGCATTGTAAAAAAATAATACTAGAAACTAATTAGAGTTGTATTCGTGCTTATCATTAATCCTGTTATTTAAATCAATTTTACGGTTATCAATGTAGCTCATTAATCTGTATAGTATGATTGGGTGTTTTTTATTTCGATTGTATGGGGGAATATAAATGCCAAAAACAAAAAATAATGATATTGAACTACTTCTGAGTAAAGCAGAAGAGATCTACGAATTATATAAAATTGATGAATGCGAAGAATTATTACTTGATATTATTATTCGTCTTAATCCCACTTATAAAGAATTGAGTATTGAAATAAGTGATCCAGATACCGTGATTGGTAGTATAAAAGAAATGCCTACCTCAAAAGTTAGTGCAACACATATTGCTAAATTGCTGTTGTTATGCGGCAATGTAATAAGTAGGAAAAAAAATAGAGATATGCTCTCTGTAAAATATTATAATGAAGCTGTAAAATATACCAATCCAAAAAAAAATGAATTACTCTATGCCCAGATTAATAATGAAATGGGTACAATGTATAGATTAAAAGGTGAAATTGATACAGCTATACATAAACACTTTGATGCTTTAAGGGTATTTGAAATACTAAACAATGAAAATGAGATTGCCCATGCTAAAAGTAATATAGCAGAAGTGTATAAAGATATCGGAAGATATAAAGATGCGCTTGATTACTTGTATGAAGTACAATTATATGCTTATAAATCAACAAATAAAATTAAGTATGCAGGAGTCTTAGTAAATATAGGTGCTATTTTTAAATCAATGCGTGATTCACAAACTGCATTAGGGTACTACTATAAGGCATTGGCTATTTTTGAGGAAATGCAGTACAGACAGGGGTTAGCTGTTGTAATTGGTAATATAGGTTCAACCACGGAAAATCAAAACGAAGCAAGAAAATGCCTCTTTTGTGCATTTGAGTTGTTTAGACAACTCGATATGAAATATGATGAGGCAAGAATTCTTGGTAGTATAGGATTGTATTATGCTTCACTTTGTGATTATGATAACGCTATGATTTATTTTCAGAAATCATTAAGAAATAATAAAGCATTGGGAAGAAAAAAATTAATATCTCATAGTTATCATAATATTGGAGTGGTATATTGTTTACAAGAGTATAGTGGTTTCGACCTTAAGAAGTCTGAATATTATATTCATTCTGCATTAAAAATTGATGAAGAAGTTCAGAACTACGATCACATGATTTATCCACTAAGGGCATTGGCGGAAGTTTATGAACGTCAAGGACGTTGGGAGTTATGTAGTGCTATGTATAAACGATGCGATATGCTAAAGGAAGAGGTGCGGAATCATCATTTATTAATTGATGCCAAGAACAAAGAGTTTGAAAAGCTACTGAACGAAAAAGAAATGGAGCGAAAATCAGCATATGATGAAGTGTCTTGTCAGTTGCGTAAGGCACAAGAGCAAATTTTGAGAAAGTCACTTGAGTTAACAAGTTATATCGACTCTCAAAAACGTATGCGTTTGGAAATAGAAGATGCATTTAATCAATCAATAACAACAACACAGGCAATTCAGAAAGTAAAGAAACTTGTTGAGGATATTCCGGAGTCAGCAATGAACTGGCAAAAGTTTTATCTTGAGTTTCAAGTAGTATATCCTGATTATCAAAGAAAAATATATACAAGAATTCCAGCACTAACTCAAGCTGAATTTAGAGTTTCTTGTATGATACTGATTGGCTTACATACAACAGATATAGCCACAATGTTGTTCATCTCAGAGCGGACCGTAGAGCGCCACAGACTTCATCTACGCCATAAGCTAAACATATCAACTGCTACCTCATTACAATCAGTGTTAGCTTCGTTATAACTTCAATAGAAATGCGTAGTAAATGCGTAGTGAGCCTAATCAATTCCTTATCATCTTTGTAGTGAAATGAGTTTATTGCAATTATGCTCTTGAATAATGAGATGCATAATTATATAGTAAGTAATAATACTACATAACTACAAAGGGTACATCATGAAAGTAATTACGTTTGTTAACTATTGTGTTATTCTCCTTTATGTATGTGTGGTTAGTACCACATCTCAACCTGTTAGGTCCCAAAAACCAGGTATGAATCCGGTAAACCGAGGAAACCAACAACAGGGCAATACTATGGTTCAACCAAATACTAATAACAGACAGGGACCCAGACCACAACAAAATACCAACTCTCAAGGTACGGCAAACGGACAACCATCACTACAACCCAACAATACTAACAATGCTAGGCAACAGGGCTTGCAACAACAAAATAATAGTGTACAATCGGCAAACGGAGGTACTGCTCAAGGAGGACAAAGACAACCAACAACATCGAATGTACAAAATCTAAATAACTCAGGTACAACGCAATCTACTAATTCAAGTAGCAATAAAACGGCGGACATTATCCAATCTGCAGCAAATATTGGGAAAGAGATAATATCAATATTCAGTTCAGATGACGAGAAGAAAGGTGCTTCTGACCCCACTAATACCGGAACATCCGCTCCCGGAAATCAAACTACTGGAAACCCGGGAGCAGTAAATATGAACTCAATGAATAACAACAGACCGCCAAGGGATAAAACTAAGTTTGTATTTACCTATACACAAGGTAAGTCTGTTCTGAATGGTGATACAAAAACATGTGAAACCGGGAATGGAATTTGTGCTTTTTCCATATATCCAGAAAATCAAGTACCTAAAGAAAGTAAATCAGTTTTGGTGAACACACAGATGATGCCAAGACAAAAGAAACTAATTATAGATTTTGTTACCCCTATTGATGCAACAATGCAAAACGACGCCGGAAAAACTATACTTACTGTACGTCGGACTCCAACAGATAGCACAAATGCAGATGGTGCTATTATGATACGAGATAGAAAAATTTTTATCGTTAATGGTGATTATGAAGTAGTAAACAACCATGTGGAACTTACAATTGATGTTCCTGCACTTCCTAAATAACTTTAATTAAAGGAGTTTGTATGAATAAAATCACAATGCTTATCTGTTGTGTTGTAACACTTTTTGTTAACCAAGTGATGGCACAAAATGGTAGTCAACCAAAGGTTAACTCAACATCAGGTGTTCAAACAAAACAACTTTCGAAAAAAACTATTACAACGGCGGATCTAGTAATTAATAAACTCACTGCCAAGACGTACAAAAAAATAGATATAATTAATCCTAAAACTGGAGCACCAACAAGTGAAGATACAGTTTTTAATTATACAATTACAAACAGAGGTAAGGAACAGAAAGTTAGTATCAAAGCTAAGGATTATTACGAACAAATAAATAAAATAGAGAAGGGATTGAACGAGCTAGGTTATTCTTTGAGAGATGTAACAAGTTCATCAAACAATACACAAAGCACAATCAAGTTACAATCTTCAAAGATAGATCAGAATGTATTAACTACTCAGATTACGAACGCTCCAAAAAGCATAGGAACAAAATCGTCAGCCACTACAATAAGTTCAAAGTTTGGAACAAAGTCTACTAAGCTAACTACTAATACTGTAAAGGTTGGAAGTTTAGGAGCAGTTGCGAATGCATCTAAATCAAAAGAGATCAATAGAAGTGAAACAAAGAAATGGGAGTTTGGTAATAAATCATCGTTCGAGGCATTTTTAGAAGTTCAATTAAAAACGAGTGGTAAGTTTTTTCCAACAGAAAAGCAAGGCGAAGTGTCTGCAAATGATGAATGCAAAATGGAAGTTACTGGAACAGGAGGAGGATATATATTTCATGAAGAGTTTGATGTGATTCAGGCAAAGGCACAATTTCAATTACCACCAGACAATGGAGACTTAAAGGCAGATATCAGTGTTGATGTGTTAGGTGTTACCGTCTATGATTTAGAGGAAACGCAGAAAGTATCATGGTCAAAGGAAAAAGACTATCACAAAGATTTAAAAGTATCAGCACCTTTTTACGTACCACTAGGTCCATTTAATATAAGTGGCGAAGTTGGTATGAAAGGGTCGGCGGGTGTTAAGTATGATGTTCTTCTTAACCGTAGTGGAGTAACAGGCTCCGTAACACCATATGTTAAAGTATCGGGATATGCTGAAGCAGGTCTAGATATATTGGTAGCAAGTGCCGGTATTGGCGGCAGTTTAACGGTTTGTGATGCAGAAGTTCCACTGTCAGCTTCAGCAATAGTTGCATGGCAAGGTAGTAAGCTTTCGTTGATTGATGAGTTTAGTATTGACTATGATGTGACTTTTCTGAGTGGTAGATTGTATCTTTATGCAGAAGTAAAAAACCCATTTGGAAAAGATCCGAGATATGAATATGATTTATTTAATTGGAGTGGTTATAAAAGTTCCGGAAATATTGTGAACATCTCTAACTCAACACAATTAAACTAGAGTACCAGTAATTAGATTTTCAGGACTAAGTTAAACGGCAGGTTTATACCTGCCGTTTTTATTATGATGAAATTACAAGTAAACAATTATGGATGTAAATTGCTGGAGATATTGTCCCGCATAGATATTGATGTTTATTGCTAAACGCTCAGTGCGGTCGGGCGATAGCAGTGTAATAACTAATTGTGATTTGATGGGTTAATCCAGTATATCTGTTTATGGTGCATTGATTCATATTCACGAAGTAAGCATTCGGCGTATAGTCTACTAATGCCTGGTTCAAGGCAAAAATTATTTCCGTTATCATCTTGTCTGTATAAATTATAATCAACTGCATTGGTAAAATACCCTCGTGTTAATCCATACGATTTTGGCTCAGGATTCACCCAATCCGGGCGTAGTGGAATCCTTAGATGATGATAGAGGTGATTGATACAATAATCAGTTTGTGCTACAATAAAATTATGTTTGTGTAAAGCATGTATGATGCTTACAGCAAAGCCACAATCGCACACAAAATACCAATAAACTGAAGGTCCGGGTTCTATATCGTTTTCATCCATACTTCTGTGATATGTTCCAATAGATTTTTCAAACACCTCCATTTGAGATGTATAGGATGCCATAGCTATAAAGGGTGGTTCATTAGGAATTTCATTAATATCAACCCTATGCATCTTAAAAAGATAGTCTGAATCTTCCATGCTATACCTCATTCTCTATTTTTACAAAATTACTGATGTGTGGCAAATGGAGTGTATATTCCCCACCGCATAAACACACCGTTTGCATTATATTCGCACACTCATAATTCAGGTGAAGAATGGTACGTTTGATTCTCTATATATTTTGCGGGTGCATACTGCTTGTAGCCAATGGTTGCGACGGCGGCTTAGACCCCGCAATGGTTCCGCTAAGTAGTTTTATTGGTGGAATGATTCGGTTTAAAGGCGGCAAGAACTCGTACCCGCCTGCCGATAGCGTTAAACTGCTTACCGTAGTTGCCTTCCGCGAAGTACCGCGCGATACTAACGTTTTGCAAACTGTATTAGCGGGCAATGCCTATTACTTACAAGATGCATTAGTGTATGGGGCAGATTCATCGGAATACAAGTTAGAGATTACCAAAACGCCCGATACCTTGCGGTACATTTGCGTTGCACAGCAATATAGCGGTAATATCTTTTCCGATTGGCGGGTGGTTGGTATTTACTCACTAAAAACCGACTTCACTCCGGAAACAGTAATGATGGTTGGCGGCCAGCGGAAGAGCAACCTTGATATTACGGTAGATTTTACCAAACTTCCTCCACAACCATTTAAACGTTAAGCGTACATTTTCTTCTTGTAGGGAAACAATCATGCGAAGTACTTTGTTAGTTGTTGTTATTGTTATAGTGAATGTTGTATTGCTTACTGCACGCGGAACAGTAAGCGGGGTTGTGCGTGATGCCGAAACACATGAGCCGTTACGCGGCGTAACTGTGCGTGTTGAAACCACTGCACTTGGCGGCAACACCAATAAGAATGGTGTGTTTGTTATTCGGGCCGTGCCCGATGGCAACTACACGCTACTTGTTTCTATGGTTGGATACAACAGTGCCAAAAAAGAAGTTAGAGTAAAAGAGAACGATTCTGTTTTTGTACAGATTGAAATTAAATCGCAGGCAATACAAACAAGCGAGGTTGTGGTATCGGCAAACAAGCGTGTGCAAGCCGTACAAGATGTTCCCATGAGCGTCTCTACTGTTGATGCTCGTGCTGTTCAACAACGCAATGCCACAAGGTTAGATGATGTGTTGCGCTATGTGCCTGGTGTAAATATCTCACAATACAATGTAAACATACGCGGTGCATCGGGGTTTGCGTATGGATTGGGTTCGCGTACAATGGTGTTGCTTGATAACTTTCCGTTATTAAGTGGCGACAACGGCGATATATCATTTGATGCGCTTCCTGTTTTTGAAACCGAACGTGTTGAAGTTGTAAAAGGTGCGGGCAGTGCGTTATACGGAACCAGTGCACTTGGTGGTGTAGTGAATGTTATCACCCGCGAGCCAAAAGATTATCCCGAATTCCGTTTCCGTGGCTACAGTGGTTTATATACACGTCCGCGTTTTGATACGTGGGAATATCAGGAACGCCTGTCTCAAATTCATGGGTTCGATGCAAGTTACTCGCAACGTATTGGTACGGTTGGTTGGATTATGAGCGGTGGTATGAAAGGTGATGACTCGTATCGCCAATTCGATGACTCCTTCCGTTGGAATTTATATAACAAATTTACGTTTGCGCCAACGCCACTAAGCAACGTGTTGGTATATTCGCAATATGCTTACGAAGACCGCGCTAACTGGCTTAATTGGTATAACCTGCAATATGCAACACGTCCGCCACTGGGAACCAACATGGAAGACAGAGTTCGCTCTCACAAGTATGCCGCAGGCGCAGAGTACAAACAAATTATCAGTGGTAATACCTTTGGAATTATTCGTAGTAGTTACTACCGCACATCATACGAAAACAATGTAGGTTTCGACCAACCCGATTACCTTGCGTCAACCGCAGGGGCTATCAATCTGGAAGGACAAGTAACAACATACCTCAACGAAAAAATCTTATTTACTGCCGGAGTTAACTTGTTGCGTAACGATGTATCCGCACCCAACCTTAATGGCGATAAAGGACAAAGTATAACAAGTGCATACGCGCAAACGGAGTTTACTAACTTAGAAGACGTGATAGTGACTGTTGGCGGACGTTTTGATTTAGAGAAAACATTTGGGCAAGAGAGTAATGCACAGTTCTCGCCTAAAGTTGGCATCAGTTACAAAACACCCGGCGATGGAAGTTTACGCTTAAGTTTAGGGCGTGCATTCCGTGCCGCTTCAATAACCGAGCGATTTGCAGCAATTCGCTTTTCCGGGTTTACCGTTGGGCGTAACTTGGATTTACGCTCGGAAACCGGATGGTCGTTTGAACTTGGAGCTACTCAATCGTTCGAGGTTTTCTCCATGCCATTCCAAATGGATGCAGCGTTATTCCAAAGTGAGTTGTACGATTTAATCGAGCCGCAGTTTGTAATAAACAGCACCAAATCAGAAATACAATTTGTAAACATTACACGTGCACGGATACAAGGTATAGAAGCCGGATTAAAAGGTTGGTTTGCCGATAAACTTGTAGGCGTAGAAACATCCATTACTGCTATGAATCCACGCAACCTTACGCTCGATAAAACTCTCACCTATCGCCACAACCTGATGTGGACATCGCGCATACTCATTCCCATCAACCCCGTAGAAATACAATTCGATTACCGCTATCTTTCGCGTCAGGAAGAAGTAGATGAGCGCATAGTAAATCTGGGCTTAGTAGTAAACGGCGACATTCGTGTACCAATTCACGTTGTGGATGTCCGCGTGTTAATGGACTTCAACAAATTCAACAACATCCCGGTAACAGTGTCCATCAACATCAAAAACCTGTTCGACTATTACTATGTAGAAGTGCTTGGCAACTTAGCCCGCACACGTCAGGTTTCAATTCAGTTCGATGCAAAGTTGTAAATTGTTTTTTGCTATCGCCCTGACCGCACCGCACGCCAACAATGTAACACCAATGCGTTGCGGGGCAGAATCACATATCATGATAACCGTTGTTTGTAGCTGTATTGTTCTTCTCCGCCAGTAATTGGTTATGTATAGAAAGCCGCTTGGTGCGGCTTGCGGTAGCAACAACACCTACAATAGTTACACAGCCCCCTACTTGCCAGTATACCAACACCATATCAAAGGAAATTGTTATTTAGCTAAGTGTTCTTATATTGTAGCACTTATGCGGTGCAGTATAAGTATAATACTTGTTAGCCAAACCCCTTTGGCGTGGAATTAACCTATGCTGTATGTACATAAAGAACAACCGTATAGATTTATTAACAATATCATACTGCACTATGAGACATCTCTATATTGTTGCGCTCGCCCTGTTGTTAGGAAACACTTTTTTATCTGCCCAAACTACTTTATACCCTTCGTGGTCAACACCGGTGGTGGGTAATGGCGTGTTTAGTCCCGATGGTTCAAAAATTTGTACGTGGGGTAGCAGTAGTAAATTCTTTGGTGGCGGTAGTAATACCCTAAGTATCTGGAATGCAAATAGTGGCGAGCTAATAACGGTTATTGCTGATACTTCTGCCGGAGTGTTTACCTCTGCCTCGTTTAATGCTACAGGAGATAAAATAGTTGCAACACAGGCTAACGGGTTAGCACATATTTGGAATACAAGTACGGGCGCTATTATCAATACACTTTCAGGTGCATCGGATAAACATTGGGCTACCTTTGTCACGTTTAATAGTAAAGGTGATAGAGTTCTTACCGTTGCAGATATAGATTCAATGGCAGTGTTGTGGGATGCTACTACCGGGGCGGTTATTAGCAGAATAAAGGTTGATAAATCTAAAGTAACTATTGCTGCTTTTAATACTACAGGTGATAAACTGTTTACACAAGATAGTCCGGACCATGCTAATATCAAGGTATGGAATGCAAGTACCGGGGCGTTAATTGCAGCCTCAACCGAAGCAAAATTTTATAAAATTACTTCTGCATCATTTAACAATATAGGCGATAAAATTATTACTGCCGATGATTACGGTTCGGTGCTGATATGGGATGCTGCTACGGCATCGCTGTTAAAAGAATTTAAAACGCCGGGTAAAACATGGAGCAGCGTTTCCTCTGCTTACTTTAATACCTCCGGCGATAAATTTGTTACTACGCATTACCCCGATTCGGTTGCTAAAGTTTGGAATGCTACAACAGGCGAAGTGCTTAAAACATGTGGCGGGCATAAAGGAAAAGTAGGAATGGCAGTTTTTAATAATACTGGAAACAACATACTCACTACAAGCGAAGATGGAACAGCAAAGTTGTGGGATGTAAACACCGGAACGCTACTATACACTTTTAATAATCAATATAGCCTCAGATTAACAACAGCAATGTTTAGCAGCGTAGGTGATAAAGTAATAACAAACTATAACGGTGTATCAAAAATATGGAATACATCAACCGGCGCAGTACTGTTTGATGTTAACGGGCATACTGCACAAATAAATAAAGTACTCATAAATACCCAGGGTACAAAAGTGGCAACACTTTCGGGCGATACCACAAGAATAAACGCAAAAGTGTGGGATACTAATACAGGGAAATATCTCTATTCGCTTATAGGTCACAACTTCCCAATACGATGGGTGGAATTTAACGGCGGGGGCAATAATATACTTACATGCAGCAACGATAGTACAGCAAAAATCTGGGATGCAAATACAGGTAGTGTGTTAAAAACACTAACAGGACATACCTCTTTTGTGTACTCAGCACGATTCAATAATTCCGATGATAAAATTATTACAGCAGGTGGCGATAACACTGCAAAAATTTGGGATGTAGCAACAGGCGCAGTACTAAAAACTCTTACACATAACAAAGCTGTAATTTATGCTTGTTTTAATAAGTCCGGCGACAAAGCATTAACAGTTTGTGTGGATACAACAGTAAAAGTTTGGAATGTGAATACCGGAGAGATAGTTGCAATATTAAAGGGGCACACCAATAGAATTAACAATGCCGATTTTAATACAACAGGCGATAAGATTGTAACGGTAAGCGAAGACAACACAGCCAAAATCTGGAACTCCGCAACGGGCAATATGATAGCCAATCTTAACGCACATACCAATTTTGTAAAAAGTGCTATGTTTAGCACCGACGGCAGCAAAGTAGTTACGGCAAGTTGGGATGAAACAGTTAAAGTATGGAATGCAAATACAGGAACGCTAATTGTATCTTTACTTAACAAAGGCAAAAACTTTCAGCATGCTATGTTTGATAACACCGGTAACACAATACTAACTGCCGGAAGTACTGGGGTGTACATCTGGGATGCAAATACCGGAAACATAGTATATAAGTTAAACGGATATAACTCATCTGCAAATTATGCAATGTATAATAGTGCTTATGATAAAGTGGTTAGCGCTAACTCCGATGGCACTGTACGGCTTTGGAAACTCAACAACAACTCTTCATCGGCAGATGATGATGCTGAACAACAATATTTAGAAGCTTATCCAAACCCAACCTCTGGTATTATAACAATCAACATCCCCTACCAGATATTGAATGCCAATACCCAAACAACTATAGAGGTGTACTCTGCACTTGGGCAGCTTGTATTACGCCAAGCCGCAACTCAGCCAACAACAACAATTACTCTAACAGCATTACCACACGGAACGTATAACGTGCAGTGCGGGGCGTATCACTGCACGGTAGTCCGGTAGTATCTTTTTGCTATCGCCCGACCGCACCAAATGGCGCATTACACAAAGCCGTTCTTCTGCGGGAAAGAAACGTAATGTACACACTCACAACAATCGTATAAAAATCAAATAAGAATGATATAGAAGAAAGAAAAAAACAAACACAACTAAACTCACAGTATAAAACCTCAGAAACACAGAAGGAATTGTATGCGTTTATTACTAATAATTCTTGTAACTGCAACAACATTGTATACAACGCTTCTTGCACAATGGGAACGATGCAACGTTCCAAACAACACGGCAATCTCTTGTTTTGCTTTATCGGGCACTACTATATATGCCGGCACATCGGGCGCATTACTGCAATCAACCAATTCAGGCACAAGCTGGAATAGAATAAATATCAACAGCCAGAGTATGCGTGCCGTTGCTATCGACATCTACGAAAATCGAATTACCGTAGCCGCCCAGGGAATTTTGGAAAGTGCAGTTATTACATCAACTGATAACGGTTCAAGTTGGACTGTAATAAACACAGGGCTTACAAACAGCGAGGTTAATTCTCTAGCCCGTATGGGTGTAACGCTTTTTGCAGGAACACCCGCAGGAGTATTTCTTACAACAAACAACGGGGTAAACTGGGTGCAGGCTAATTCCGGTTTAACAGATACTGCTGTAGCGGCATTGGCAGTAATGGGCACAACTGTTGTTGCCGCTACAAGTAGCGGCAATATATTTCTTTCTACAAACAATGGAACAAACTGGATGCAAACTGCACATCCAGCAACAACTTCGTTTAATTGTATGGCGGTCAGCGGAACCAACCTGTATGTTGGAACACACGGAGATGGATTATTTGTTAGCACTAACATAGGAACAAGTTGGAGTGCTATCAGCACCGGCTTAGGCGATAAGAAAGTTCTTACGTTATATGCAGATGCCCCCAACCTTTTTGCAGGAACGTACGGTACCGGCGTAGTGCGCTCCACAAACAACGGCACAAGTTGGGAAGAAATTAATACAGGGTTACTCGATTTGCGTGTTCGTGCAGTAATAGTTCATAACCAATATCTCTTTGCCGGTTCTTCGTTTGGTATCTGGCGGAGAAAAACGTCGGAGGTACTATCCTCGGCGGAGTCATCATCAACCGCAATAACAACCACATGGTGTTTTCCCAATCCTGCAACAGAAATTATCACAATAACAACTCCACCAAGTTTAGAAAACAGTACAGGCACAATCCGTTACTCAGTTGTAAACGTACAGGGCGAAGAAGTGATGCACATAGATAGTGATAACAAGAACGTACCAGTATCAACCAGTGTTCTACCAAATGGTATGTACACCATTGTTGCAACGTGTGGTATTCAACGTGCGGCAACTACACTCTCAATACTTAGGTAGTTATTGTACTCTTTTTCTTGTATTGCAGGCAGCTTTGTACAATACAATGATTCACACATAAAGTTAGAACAATACATGTTCTAATAGTTTTCTAACAACTTACGTATCAGCTAATATGAAAAATAAAGGAACCAACTTTCTTACTGTATTATTTGTAGTGTCGGTATTCCTGTTACCAATTCATATCAAGGCACAGGATGGATCATTGGATAAAACATTTGGTAGCAACGGAATAGTAACTACAGACTTTAGCGAAAGCGATGCAGGTTTTTCCGTTATCGTTCAGCCCGATGGTAAAATTATTGTTGCAGGTACTAGTGTTACTGGATTTGCTATAGCACGCTATAATAGTAATGGTAGTTTAGATAACACATTTGGTGTTGGCGGAAAGCAAGAAACATCATTTAAAGATGATATTCACAGTGAGTTGTGTACGGGCGGTGCTGCGGTACTGCAAACCGATGGGAAAATACTTATGGCGGGCGATGTTTATTTTAAAGGTCAAGGACTGCAAGGAGATTTTGCTGTATTACGGTACAATAGTAACGGCACGTTAGATACAACATTTGGTAAGGGCGGTAAAGTAACAACCAATGTAAGCAACTACGAAAACCATGCCTACGCTATTGCCGTACAGGCCGATGGCAAAATACTTGTTGCCGGTGATGCAAATGGTTCTGCCGGTACACATTATGGTATGGCACTTGTGCGATATAACACTGATGGTAGTTTGGATAAATCATTCAACGCCAATGGTATAATTGTGTACCCGCTTAGTGTTGATTCTATAAACTATGCTACTGCTTACACCATTGCAATTCAAAAGGACGGCAAAATACTTATAGCAGGAGGCGGTAAAGCAGCCAATGGAAATATTACTCTTCTTCGGTTTAATAACAATGGCAGTATAGATAATAGCTTTGGTAACAACGGCAAAGTAGTAACCGAAGTAGCAAACACCGAACTGGATATAGCGTATTCTATGGTACTGCAAAGCGATAATAAAATTGTTGTTGTAGGTACTACCGATGTCGGTGGAACAAATAGTAACATCATTCTACTGCGCTATAATGCAAATGGCTCGCCCGACAACACGTTTGGCACAAACGGAATGGTAATTACCGATGTGGATACTGAGGATGCCGGTACCTCGGTTGTAGTACAACCCGACGGTAAAATTATAGCGGTGGGTGCATCCAACGGCAACATTGTGGTACTACGATTCAATAACAACGGAAGTTTAGATAAGAGCTTTAACAACAACGGAAAAGTAATTACAACCATAGGGGGCAATAGTGCTGCTATCTCTGTTGCTCTGCAACCAGACCATAAAATTGTAATTGCCGGACTCGATAATGATGACTTTGTAGTTGCTCGGTATAACAACTCAATCACATCTGCTGTGGACGAGCAATCACAGTTTACAACATCCACATGGTGTTCTCCAAATCCTGCAACAGAAATTATCACTATAACAACTCCACCAAGTTTAGAAAACAGTACAGGTATCATCCGTTACTCGGTTGTTAATCTACAAGGTGAAGAGGTGATGCACACAGAAAGCGATAGTAAGAACATCAGTATCCCAATACATGATTTTGTAAGTGGTGTGTACACTATTGTTGCAACGTGCGGCATGCAACGTACAACAACAATGTGTACAATAGCACCATAAGCAAAGAACAGCACAGCAAGATCAGGTATAAAGGACTATCTACTCTGACACTTAAACAGAAGTTATGTATTCATATATTACAGTAATCAATTTGTACTAAAATTATTAACTAACTACACCGACTGTTATGAAAAAAATGAACATACTAAGAATATTGTGCGTGCTTTTTTTAGTGAGCAGTACTTCGCTTTATTGCCAATGGAAAAGAGATAGCACTTTAAAAAGTAACATAGTAAAATTTATAAATAACTCTACCACCGTATTTGGAGTAGGATTTGCCTTGCAAAAAAGGGACAATAATGGTACTACATGGGAAAAGATTACCATTGAACCAAAAAACTCCAGAGTGTATGATGCTGTCCTGCACAATCAACTTATAATTGCTTCTACAGATGAAGGAATATACAGATCTACTGATAACGGAAGCACGTGGACTTCTGTAACTAATAACTTGCCCATTCAGCCATCTAAAATATTTGCAACTAATTTACTCTATGTTAATAATACAATGGTTGCCTGTGTTACCGGTAAGGGGCTATATTCTTCAACAAATAGTGGTGATTCATGGCAAGAAGTAAACAGTGGATTTGATGTAGCCAACTTTGTTATGTGTACTTTGGTCTATGATAACAATATGTACATTGGTACAAGTAGTAATGGAATATATGTTTCCACAAATAATGGATTGAATTGGAGAACAAGAAACGATGGTTTTTCAACTACAAACGCAGCAGAAAAATCTATTAGGGTTTTAATATCACATCAAGGCAATATTGTAGCTGGAACAGGTAATGGTGTTTTTATCTCAAGTAATAACGGAGTAAAATGGAGCCCAACTCCTACGAAAATTCCGGAATTAGACCCTTTGTGTATGGCTACAAAGAATAAGAGTCTGTTTGTTGGTACTGAACGGGGACTATTTGTTACCTCGGATAATGGAATGACATGGGAAAAATTAGAAGCTGAGTTTTCGTCCTTTCCTATTGAGAGATTAGCTATACTTGGAGACCAAATGTTCGTGGGTACTTATGGCGGGCTATTATATACAAGGAATGTGTTCGAAATCATCTCTAATGTAAACGTTGATAACACATTACCATCCACATGGTGTTCTCCAAATCCTGCAACAGAAATTATTACTATAACAACTCCACCAATTTTAGAAAAAAGCACAGGCGTAATTCGTTATTCGGTTGTTAATCTACAAGGTGAAGAGGTGATGCACACAGAAAGCGATAGTAAAAACATCAGTATCCCAATACATGATTTTGCAAGTGGCGTGTACACCATTGTTGCAACGTGCGGCTTGCAACGCACAACAACTATGGTTAGTATAGTGCAGTAAGGAAATCAACTGTACTTCATTACAAACGTATCATAGGTATATCATTCGAGATTTTTTTGAGAACCTGGTGGCGGTAACAGGTCAAGTGTTGATTCTCAAACACTAATATTATTAATTATATTCTATTATTAAGTATCATGAAAAATAAAACAAACATTCGCAAGTACATGTTGTTATTTCTATCATGTTTATTTGTTCTGGTTATCGGCTGCAATAACGATACAAATAGCACAGGTACTACCGGAAACGTAGAAGGAATTCCGGTGGTAACAACCTTGGATGTATCAAATATCGGCAAGTATTATGCAACCTGCGGTGGAGAAATTACCTCTACAGGTACTGCAATAGTTTATGCTCGTGGAGTGTGTTGGAGTACAAGCTCCACTCCAACAATTTCGGACAACAAAACAACGGATGAAAATAGGTTGGGTATTTCTAAGGGTGATTTTACTAGTGTAATCAGCGGACTGGCACCCAATACAAAATATTACTTCAGGTGTTTTGCTACTAATGCTAAGGGAACCGGATATGGGAATGTTATGTCGTTTACTACGCGCCAGATTAGCACTAACAATAGTTTTACAGACCCTCGCGATGGAAAAGTATACGAAACAGTAACCATTGGTACACAAGTTTGGATGGCAGAGAATCTTGCTTATTTACCAAGTGTTGTACCTTCCGGTACCGGATCTGATACAATTCCCTATTATTATGTGTATGATTACAATGGCACAAATGTAAAGGAAGCTAAAGAGTCATTGAATTATTCTGTGTATGGTGTTCTTTACAATTGGAAAGCCGCTACTATTTCTTGTCCACCCGGTTGGCATTTACCAACTAATGCAGAATGGCAGCAATTGGATAACTTTTTAGGTGGGGTAGGAGGCAAATTAAAACAAACCGGAACTGCATTATGGAAGAGTCCAAACACTGGAGCAACTAATGAGTCCGGATTTTCAGCATTGCCGGGTGGTTATCGTGTTAAACAAGATGATTGGTTCTTTGATATGGGAAACAATTGTTACTTCTGGAGTGCATCAGAGCAAAATCAATACTATGCATTTTATAACCAATTGAATTATAGTTTAGGGGGTTTTATTACGGCAAGTAAAGAAGTAAAGGAGATGGGGTATTCTGTTCGCTGTATTAAAGACTGAGGGTATACTATATATGTAAATGTTAAACAGCTTTAAGGAAGATATTGACAAAATGATACAATGAAAGATAGAACTTTGTTTGCATTCTTCCGGGGTTTACTGTAAATATTATGTTTAGACTTTCCTTCTGTCCTACAAGCAGTTTCGTATGAGACTGCTTTTTTATTGTGCGGTTCTTTCCGGCAGTATTACGGGTTTGTAAATATTGTGGGGCGGTGCCGTCCGGCGATAGCAAAAAACTACGTAGTAATTACGTATGCCCCCCAGTTAAAAACTGAACGATATTCGTACCAAGAAATTTTTGTGGCGCGTAAAGCCACGTTTTATTATTAATTCATAAGGTGCAATATGAAGTATTTTGCTTTTGTTCTTCTGTCGGTTAGCGCAATTTTGTTTTCTTCATGCTCGGGCGATAATAACCCGGTTAATTCTACCACTGGCGATGCTAATCAATATATGCCTACCACCACGGGTACTACCTGGACGTACAACACACCAAACGGACTAATGGTAGAAACTATAACAAAAGATACTACCATAATAGGTAATGTGTACAGAAAACATGATGTAACTTTCTCCGCAATTCCGGGACGAGTGTACTTTAACGCTTTGCGGAATAGTGGCAATACCTGCTACGGAATTGTGGATGACAACGGTGTGTTAAAAGAAATTGTAAATCTGAAGGATGCAGTTGTAGGAGAAAGTTGGACGTATTCAATTTCCGGGGTTCAGAACGGCACACCGTATGTTGCTAACTATAAGGCAAAAATTGGGGCAAGAGATTTAACCCAAAGTGTTGGGAGTAGTTCGTATTCTAATGTTATACGGGTTGATATTACCATTGATATTGTTTCAAATGGAGTTACCTATGCAAATGCTGGTACTAAGAATATTTTTTACGCCAAAGGTGTTGGCTTGATACAAGCAACAGAAACCACCGGAACAAATACCATAGTAGCACAACAACTAATTTCCTACTCTATTAAATAATACCAATAAAAGGATAACAACTATGAAACTACTTACAACGTTGGTGGTAATAGTAGTGTGTATGTGCGGTACATATACCCAAACGTATGCTCAGGAACCAATGTACAAATACTTGTTTAATGGAAATACGTTTAATAATGAGAACCCGAATGTAGAAAGAGGGCAGGCAATTAACCATAGTTACGGAATTGGCAGAGACGGCATGGCAAATGGCTCGATACAGTTTGCAGCCGATGGTGGATTTTATATGTATCCACGTGCTTTAAACCCTTTGGATATGCAAAGTGTAACAATCGCTTTTTGGTATAAATCTGTAGCAAGTAAACAACCTGTTACAAGAATATTAAATATACAGGATAGTACAGCAAATGATGCATCCGTACTACTTGTAACAAAACGTAAAGATGCACAACAACAAACAAATCTCGAATTCAAAATTGGATTAAGCTTTGGTAGTAATATTACTATAACAACACCAATAGACGCGGTTTGGAATCACTTTGCACTAAGTTACTCTGTTGCCGATAAAAAAGTAACGCTTTATAAAAATGGAAAACAGGTGGATACCAAGCAGGCAAACTGCCAACTTGATATGCAGATAGTATCATTGTTTTCCCTACAACTAGATGCGCAAGGCAACCCTACAACCGATACCGACCCAAGTCTGGTAGATGATTTGTTTATATACGACCGCGCCATTACAGCTGCCGAAGCACTTGCTTTAGGCGGAAGTGGCGGCACAAACGATGTTACAGAAACTACACACAACACTATGCAGATATATCCAAATCCTGCATCAACGTATGCAACACTTTCTGTACCAACCGATGCACAGCCCGATGTACTTATTGTGCGCACAATAACCGGTGCAGAAGTGTTACGCACAACCTATACACAACACATTGATGTGCAACAACTACCCGCAGGTGTTTATACGGTAGAGCTTTATTCTAACTTGGTGATACTGAACCGTAGTTTACTACAGCTTGTTCGGTAAAACCATACCACATGTATGCACCTACGTGTGGTAGCTTAACGGACGCAGAACGTTGATTCTGTGTCCGTTTTTTTTTGCTACCGCCTGA
>JAIBAE010000099.1 GCA_019695345.1 Bacteroidota bacterium
CTTGTCCCATAGTGATTGTTACGTTGTAATTGACATTCCTCCTAATTCTTTCACAAACTTCATGCTAAATCTACTGGGGCATAACTCCTGCGTTCAACGGGGGGCATAAGTCAAAGGTTCGTGACAAACCTTCAGCGCGCAAACCCGGTGCGAACCCACCGTTACAGCGGCGCATGTGGTTTGGATTTGATTTGTAAAAACAAACGCCCTGCTTAAAAGCAAGGCGTTGCATGTTTGCAGTAGTGAATAAATTGGTAACTACAAATTCAACATACAGTTGCTAATACAAACTACTGTAATGTAAACAGTAATCTCTTTGATACGGCTTTGCCATAGGTAATATCTCCACCTACATCGAATGACACATTTTTATTCGTTGGCATTCTCTTAAAGAACACTTTATATGTCACTTTAACTAATCTTTTACCGAGGGTAGAGTTCAAGTTCTGTTCAGTAAAAGGCATTGTAATTTCGAGCATATCAGCTGGGTAGGCAGTAACAGGAACTATCTTTGGTGTAAACACACCATTACCATTAACAACATAGTCTACACTAATGGTTGCAGTATCTCCAAATTTTACTATTGGACCACCTTTTACATCAATTGTACTAACTACAAATCCTGCTATAAATACACTAAATCCATTTCTGTTACCTTCAAAGTCAATTCGCTGATTGTTGTTTAAATATGTTGGGAACATGTTTATTCCTTCATAATCAACATTTGGATTTGCTGTAGCTGGCACTGCAACAGACCATGTTGCTGTAGTTTTATCAACAGTAAACACAGTATCGGTTACAGAAACCCAAGCTGTTTTGAGATATTCACTATTGTTGGTAGCGTGGTCAATCCGGAAACTTTGTCCGGGCTTAATATCATAAAGTGTCATCAGATTTGTTTTTGTTTCACCGGGTGCAACGAATAACGTATCAAACTGAAACTTAGGTGTGAGTTTGGGAAGGGGGTATGAAACTTTAATGCTTAGATAAAAAGATTTTGGGTTACTAAACAACGCTCCATTAGCATCTACTCTAATTCTGTATGTTCCATTAACAGCTGTGGCAACTGTTTTAATTACTAGGGATGTATAAGAACTATCTTTGTGCAAAGTAGCTGGGTCAAAAGTGACTGATAAAAATGAAGGAAATGTACCATCAATATCCACTACTTTCCAACTTGTTCCTTCATATGGATCAACATTTCGTTTGCCATCAACATATTGGTTGCCAGCACAGGAAACCCTTAAAGTTTTGGTTGCGTTACTAATTGGATTAATCTCAACTGTATAAGTAGATAATAAATCTACGTAATCGTCTGTACTTACATATTTGAGTATTACAAAACTGTCGAAGTTCGTTTCAGCGTTATTAATTGGATTTGTTTTACAACTACTAAATAGTACCACACACACATATATCCCACAATACAACAAATACAAATAGACATATCGTTTCATACTCACCCCACTTAAGGTTGATCTAAAATAATTTGGAGCCAATAGTCGAAATTAACTAACTAACACTCCGTAAGCAACAATTATTTATTGCACTTACGATAGCCTCCCGCAAATAAATGCTTAGCATTGCGGCATGGCCTGGTGCGGCTTGCGATAGCAAAAAATAGTTACCGAAGTATATGTACAGGTTCCGAATAATGCGTGCCATCTGCCTGCCACACATGTAGTATATATGTGCCGCTTGGCAGTGTGTAGCAATACAGTTGATGCACTGTTCCGGTGCTTTGAATTTCTGTTGCGTTACTTACTACCTCACCTAATATTGTTGTTAGTGTAACAGAGCGCAGTGCGTGCTCTGCCTGAATAGTTATATACTCTTGTGCCGGGTTGGGAAATAGTTTTATGTGTTGCTGCATTACCTCTTCTACTTCGGTTGGGTTTACAAATTCAACGGCACCTATACTGCGAGGCTGAATAAATGATGTTCCGTGATAATCTTTAGCAGGCGTTGTTGCTGTCGGGCTTCCCGCTTTGTAGGCAGGCGATGTTGGCGGAATGCGAAAATCAACAGTGTCCATAAACAACGGATTTTTATTGAGTATCCTGTTGGGTTCGGTTACCGGAGTGTTTGGTCCGCTCCATGTTGTATTATCTGGGTTGTACCAAAGGTTGTATTCAAAGGTAAATGTTTCGGGTGCTGTATTACCGCCAACGTTAATGGCAACAGTTCCGGTATTACCAATCACAATAATATTATTCCTAAATGTATTATTACCACACGGTAAAAATCCTTGTGCGGTTGTTTCTTGCAATATCCGCAATGCCCACCGTGTTGGTTTATAGATGGTATTGTTTTCTACTTTACATTCAACTGCGCCTACATACGCAATGGGTGTAACCGAGCCAATAAAAATATTTGAATATACTTGTATTGCCTTAGCTTCGTATTTGGCACCAAGCGGACGGAAAAACTCAAGTCCGGTGGAACCGCCAATATTTATAGTACGGTCGCCGCAGTTTACAAACTTATTTGCCTGTATAAGAATTTCGGAAGTTGCTCCTTTTGCCTGAATTGCATTCGAGCCTCCGTTTTCAAAAATGTTATTGATAAAAGTTCCTCTGTGGCATCCAACCATATCAATCAACGAACCTCCCTTTGCACCATTACGCAGAATGCAATTCCTAATCACAAAGTCATCTATACCGGAAAGCTTAAGTTCGTCGTTGTTACCGGTTGCGTTCATACTGCGCCATTCGCAATTCTCAATATGCAGGTGGTGTGTTGGAGTCTCGTATGTTCCCCCATCGTCTATATTAACACCATTGGCGGTTTGTTGCTCAAACACAAGGTTCTCAATGCGTATGTATGATGCCTCGCTCATCTGGAATGCCTGCGAACCACCGCGAAAAATTGCACCGCCACGTTCGGTAGCTCGGATTACAATCCACGCGTTTTCGTTACCGTTCAGATTGCTAATAAAGTCACCGCCGGAGTACACACCACTGTTTATCAAAATGGTATCGCCTGCTTGGGCAGATGCGGTAGCTTGTTGCAACCGTTGGTATTGTTTACCACTGCCTACCTCTAACGTTCTGGCTTGTAGCACAGTTGCATACAACAACAAGAATAAACACCATATATTTTTCATAGATACCCCTAAAATTATATCATTAGATAGTAGTTTCCCGCCTCTGCCGAAGCAAACCTTCAGCGCGCCAACCCGGTGCGAGCCCAACGGTACAGCATCGCGTGAGAATATACAATTAGTACATAACGCGTTCAGTAACACAACGGAATTACTTCGGTAACTTTTTACCCTGTTCAATCTTATCAACAGTTGCACGCATCTGCTGAACAGCTTTCACTACTGTTTTGCTAATCGCTTTCTGAGATTTCTCATCAACCATTACTGCTGCTTGTTGGTACACACTGTTTTCTGCTGCAAGTACTATTGCAAACTTTTGCAACCGTATTGATGCTTTTTGCAATTCAATTAGTTCTGTAAGTAAAGATTCAAGTTTTTCCATAAAGAATATATCAATAGTTAATAATACTAAGCAGAGTTTTTATCTTACTTGTTCAATGTTTGCACAAACTTAGCAAAGTTTAGTTTCGTTACTTACTCTATGCACCAAACATACACGATTACCGTTCCCACGTCACGCAGAAGCTTCTTTCCCGCAAGTAAACGCACTTTCTTTGCAAGTTGTTTGGTGCGGTTTGCGATAGCAAAGAAACAGTTCTGTATTTTCGCGCCACAATACCCTTTATCAATGTAAAAATAACACCATGGCAAATACAGCGTTACAATGCCCAAACTGCGGAACCGATTTAACCGAAGCTCTTGCAAAACAACTGCGCGAGGATATTCGCGGAGAGTTTGCGCAGAAGTATTTGGAATCGAAACAACAATTGGAAGAACAGGCACAGCGCAAGCAACAAGACCTTGAGCGTAAAATAGAATTTGAGCGCAAACGTGCCGAGGATATCCAACGTACAACCGAAGAAGAAAACCGCAAGCGTGCGCAAGAATTTGAACTACGCTTAAAACAAGAGCAGGAACGATTCCAACACGATGCAACTGCAAAAGCTAAAGAACAACTTGATGTACAGTTGCGTACCATGCAACAACAAATAGAAGAACAACAAGAACGAATCCGTAAACAAAACGATACAGAAATTGAGTTGCGTAAACAACAACGCGCCTTAGAAGAACAACGTGAGCAACTACAATTGGAAGTTGAACGCCGCCTAAGCGAAGAACGCCAACGTGTACACGAAGCAATGGAGAAACAGTTTATAGAAACCTACCGCCTAAAAGATGCCGAGAAAGAAAAGAAAATTGAAGACATGCAAAAACTGATTGAAGATCTTCAGCGGAAAAGTCAGCAAGGCTCGCAACAAACACAAGGCGAGGTACTTGAGTTAGAATTGGAAAGCACGTTACGCCAAGCGTTTATACACGATGACATCAAACCCGTACCAAAAGGAGTTCGCGGTGCCGATGTAATACATACAGTTGTTACACAACTTGGTGTTGAGTGCGGTAAAATTATTTGGGAGTTTAAGCGCACAAAAACATGGAGCAACGATTACATCCCAAAACTAAAAGACGACATGCGCGAAGCTAAAGCAGATATTGCTGTAATTGTATCGGTAACCTTGCCCAAAAACGTTGAGCGTTTTAGCAATGTTGATGGTGTGTGGGTGTGTGATATACAATCGGCAATTGGGCTGGCTACTGCTTTACGCCAGGGGTTGTTAGATGTAGCCCGTGTACGTGCATCTGCCGAGGGCAAAAACGAGAAAATGGAATTAGTGTACGATTATCTATCGGGCAATGAATTCCGCCAGCGTATAACTGCCATAGCCGAAACCTTTGCCGCTATGAAGCAAGACCTTGATAAAGAAAAAACTGCCATGATGAAACTGTGGGCACAACGTGAGAAACAACTTGAGCGTATGATTACCAACAACGCAAAAATGTTTGGCGAACTTCAGGGGATTATTGGCAATTCACTGCCGTCCATCCCAACGTTCGAGCTTGGTGAGTAATGGCAGCATGTATTCCGTCGGCTTGCCGAAGCAACCGCGCCAGCGCGCCAACCCGGTGCGAACCCACCGCTACAGCGGCGCATTGGTGCATATCTTAAACGAAATCACATACCCCACATATTAAAACTTAGGCATATACCCTATTTGAAACATAACTTGTGGTGATCTAAAATCACCACTTCCAATTACTAAGCCAGTTTCTAAAAAGAAACCGTGTGAATGTAGTGCTGTGCTAACTCCGCCATAGGTATATGTATAGGTTCTTGAAATACCTGTATTCTCTAAATCACCGGTAATTGCTGATGAGCCAACCATCAATCCAATGTAGTTTTGCGTTGCTTTCTCATTGTCGTAGCACAAATGAATATTAAACTGAGCGCCTTGTACGGTACTTAAATACATACCGGAAACATCAAACGCTAAATTATTGATATGTTTCCCGATTCGTAAGTTTAGCCCTGCAGGAGAGCCTATTGTTACTCCGGCTGTAAAAAAATTATCCTGACGTTTATAACGGGTGTCAACAACTTCGCCAGCTTCCGATGTACGAAATCTATCTATGGTAACAATATCGGTACGTCTGATTGTACGCACCTTGTCTTCATTCAACCGTACAATTATTTCTGTGGAACCATCGTGAATGAGACGACCTTTAATAACCATTGAGTCGGTTTTGGTTACTACCTGTACTGAGTCGTAGGAGGCGTGTAGTTGAAGTGCCGAAAGCAATGCTATTACTCCGGCAAGGATGAGAGTTTTCATTTTGTTTGTTTAATGTTAACATGCTTTACGGCAAAATAGCATACAATTAAATACAATTCCAAAGATTGGTTTAATTGGTGTTTGAGATTCTGTCCCGCATTGGGTGGTGTTATTTTAATAAGCACAGTATCGGAGCGGTCTGGCGATAGCAACTTACTTTAAGTATGCAGATGGATTGAGGCGTTGGCGTTGATACCATAATTCTAAGTGAACAAACTCACCATCAACCGATTCTCCACTTTTGCCTACACTTTGCCCGGCATTTACAGCAGCACCTTGTTTTACAGCAACCGAAGATAGATTTGCATACACGGTACGATAGCCATTTTTATGGTCGAGTATTACAAGCGAGCCATACCCGGGCAACCAATGAACTAGTGATACCGTTCCGCTTGCAACAGCAGAAACATTACTTCCACGTGGTGTGGAAATATCAATACCGGGATTATTGGTTTGTGTATTGGTAACAGGATTACGATATGTTCCGTAGCCGTGTAAAATTTTGTGACTGCTAACAGGGAAAGGAAGTCCGCTTTGTTTAAAAGCACCACTAACGGGAGCAGAAGTTGCAGTTAAACTTGTTGTTGGTAATTTCTTTCCGCGAGGAGTTGAAGCTGTTGTTGTTATGGGTTGAGCCTTTTCATCTTTGGTAACCATGCCTGCTATTAAACGGTTAACTGCTTGTGCGCTTTGCTCGTTCTTTTTTATTTGTTCAAGAAGCTGAGTTTTATCGGTACGGATTTTTTGCAGTGCTTTTTGTTTAGCGGCAATAGTTTTATCAAGCTGTTGTTGCTCGTTGTTTTTTAAGGTTAACAATGCAGTGCGCATATCCGCTTTGGTCATCAGTGCATGCCCACGGTTACTAAGCGAATCCCTTTCCGATACCATTGTTCTTGTTGCTTGTGTGGCATGTTTGGTTAAGCGTTGCATTCCAACTTCTTCTAACACGGGGTCTGTTCCGGTATGTGGTGCTAACATCATTTCCTGCACCGATGGTGTGCCCTTTATCACAACATTTTTTATCAGTTGCGCATAACATTGGCGCAAACGCCAAAGGTCTCCCGCAACTTCTTTGCTTTGTGTATTTACATCTTCTGCTTTGTCTTGTAACGATTCAATTTCCTCGCTAAGCAAGCCCATATACCGTTGTATTTGGTCGCTATGTTTTTGGTATTGACCAATAGCTTGCGTTGTTGCAGTTTCTTTGCTTGCCAATGCCTCAATCTTTTTACGGTCTGCCTGAATAGACTTTTGTAATGATAGTAGCTCCTTTTGCCGTGCAGCTATTTGTATTTGGGCTGTATTAGTTGCTGGTACAGGTTTGGCAGTAGATTTACTATTCTGTTTTGTGACAGTAGGTTGCTTGCCACCTTTTTTTGCAGGCGTTTTTTTAGCGATAGATTTTGCAACAGTTTTTTTAGGAGTTGTACGTTTGGGTTTCGTAAAAGCAAATGTTACGTCATGCAGGCACAACGTAACACACACAATCACATATAGCATATAGCCTTTCCAAACAAACACGTCTGTTACTTCCTTGTAGTTAACTGTTTAGTATTCTTCTGTATGTACACGTTTAATATTTGCACCAAGCGCACTTAAGCGATGCTCTAAGCGTTCGTAACCGCGGTCTAAGTGGTACACCCGTAATACATCTGTTTTACCTTCGGCAACAAGTGCCGCTAATATCAGCGATGCACTTGCGCGTAAATCGCTACTCATTACGGTTGTACCTTGTAGCTTATTACCACCATATACAATAGCAGTGTTATCTACAATCTCAATGTTTGCGCCCATACGTTGCAGTTCAGGAACATATCCAAAACGTGTTGTGTAAATGGTATCAGTGGTACGTGATGTTCCGTTTGCAAGTAGCATCAATGCTGTCCATTGTGCTTGTGTATCGGTTGGGAAACCCGGATATGGCGCGGTTGTTATATGCGATGGACTAGGCGGTCCCGACATTTCAAGTTCAATGGTTTCGCCAGTTACGTCAACAGTACAACCTACTTCTTCCAACTTTGCAACAACATTTGTTAAGTGATAAGGGTTAACATTGGTCATAGTGATTTTCCCTTGCGTCATGGCGGCGGCAATCAAAAATGTTGCGGCTTCAATACGGTCGGGGATGTTTGTTTCATCTACCGGATGTAATTCATCCACGCCTTCAATTTCTAAGGTTGTTGTACCAATGCCATCAATCTTAGCACCCATCTTTACAAGCATACGCGCAAGTGCAGTAACCTCCGGCTCGGTTGCAGAGTTTGTTAACAACGATGTTCCTTTTGCAAGCGATGCAGCAAGTAACATGTTCACTGTTGCACCAACCGACGAAATATCAAAATTGAATTTAGCACCATGTAAACGCTCGGCTTCGGCATTAATATAGCCAGCATCTAAGGTAATCTTTGCACCAAGCTTTTCCATCCCTTTAAGGTGTAAGTCCACCGGACGCGGACCAAACGCACAGCCACCCGGTAAAGAAATCTTTGCTTTACCATAACGCGCCACTAACGGACCTAACACATAAATAGAAGCACGCATTTTTTTAACATGCTCGTACGGTGCTTCGTAACTGGTGATATTTGAAGAATCAAAAAACAACTCATTGTTGTTCAACTCACAATGCACACCAATACTGCCCAGCAACCGTGAAAACGTCCAGACATCGCGCAGATTAGGCGAGTTATGAATAGTATACGTACCCGGTGCTAACAGCACAGCAGGCATTAATGCAAGTAATGCATTTTTGGAACCCGAAACCGAAACTTTACCCGTAAGGCGATGTCCGCCTTCAATCACGAATTTGTCCATGAAAGGAATGTGTTAGATGAGATTGTACAAAAACAAAATGCTGCGCGGCAAAAATACGAATTCGCAGCACTTTGCGGCGTTTGTTCTTGTTAAACGGAATAAAATGATGGTGAACGGATAAAAAATATGGTTCCCGCATCTGCCGAAGCAATCGTACAGCGCGCCAACCCGGTGCGAACCGAACAATGTGCGGCGCTGCTCTTTTTCTAAACCTTTATAGTTAACATTGTAGTCTAAATCAATAAAAGAGTTTGTTTATGTATATCTTCTTTTATATTTAAGCAACTTACAATCCGAGTAATGAATTATACAATTGTGCATATAGGTGCATACCAACAACAACTAATGCATAGCTTATTATTATTGAAATCAAGACTTGTGGTATCGAAACCTTTGTTACATGTTTATCTGGGTCAAAATTTTCAATTCGAGTTCCTGCAATCAAGTCACCTAATCTTCTTTCTGGCCTTATAAGTGCTACAATAACCTCAATAGGCCAAATGATACAGGTTAAATTTCTCACCAGACATCTAATCGGTGTTGCCACTTCTCCATTGCCTGCATTAACAACCTGTAATTTCAAAATTCGTTTGGCAGGACTTCGTCCATTTATTGCATCTTTACAGAAATAAAGTGCGTATCCTAAACATGCTATATACATTCCAATTCCTATTTCAAAGCCAATTGTTGGTGTAGAATTTTCCTTATTAGCTAACAAGTTCATGGATAATTCTGCTACGAATGGGATTGCAAAAATTACGGTAATAAATGTCATAATAAAATGATCTAATACCATTGTGCCAATTCGCAAACCTATTGATACATGCATTGTATTCATAAAAATGAAATAGTTAGATGAAATGATATATAGTATTTTCAAAAATATCTGAAATCCATCCAACTATCAAAATCTAATAATTGAATACAGTCCAAAACTATAAAAACTATAAATACTCTAATCGGGCTAAGCTAAATCATCTTTTGTTGTCTACAAAAAAGCTGTTAGCAACAGAATACGCATACGTTTACAGAGTTCTGTATATTCGCACCATAGTTTACATTACCGATTGAAAATTATACTTTATGAATAAAAACATATTACTCGCCTTGTTTATTTGTGCAAATATTGCATATGCACAAACACCCGACTCCACTGCTGTGCGTACTGGTACACCTGTTACACCAACTCCGCCCGTGGTTATGAGTCGCGATGGTGCTTCGGCAGAGAAGTTAAATCAATCGTCGTTTTTTGGTATCGGCGCTCAACTTGGTTTTGCAACAGGAACTGGGATTACCGTACGGTATACCGACCCACGCCGTTACGGAGCAGAGTTTAATTTCTGGTATATAACACTTGGTAAAGATAAGGCGTTCTACGATGTAGGTGCAGAGTTCCAGTATCAGTTTGATAACAGCTTGGATTCGCGATTGTATGGCGTTGGCGGATTTGGGTATTATGCTAATTCCGAAGGTACAAAAGATAACACACTCTCAGGTCCGTTCCGCATTGCATTTGGTGTTGGATACGAAACCTTTATTTCCCGCGCAGCAGCCGTTGACTTTGAAGGCGTGCTCACTATCTTTTCCGATAAAACTGTATTGCCAACACCACAAATTGGAATTTGCTATTACTTCCGGTAACAAGCATAAAGAGTATTAATTTTTTCCCGTACTTTTGCAGGTGGTTTCTTTTATGTAACCGTACTTGCAGTAACAAGGTAACACCAACACGCACACCATGAGAGCAATAATTCCTGTAGCGGGCTACGGAACACGTATGCGTCCGCACACATATTCACTTCCAAAAGTTTTGCTGAATGTAGCAGGCAAGCCAATTCTTGGGCATATATTGGATTCGTTGCAAGCACAAAACATAAACGAAGCTACCATTATTGTTGGCTACATGAAGGAACTGGTACAAGAGTACGTTACCAAGAACTACAATATGGATGTAACGTTTGTTCACCAAGAACAACCAATGGGCTTGGGGCACTCTATATGGTGCGCGCGCGATACTTATGGCAACGAACCTGTGTTTATAATTCTTGGCGATACCATTTTTGATGTAGATTTATCGCTTGCATTGGGTTCGAGTTTTAACACTCTTGGTGTTAAAGAAGTAGAAGACCCGCGCCGCTTTGGTGTAGTGGAATTAGAAAAAGGATTTATCTCCCGTTTAGTTGAAAAACCTGAACACCCAACATCGCACATGGCTATTGTTGGGTTGTATCACATTGTTAACAGTGCGTTGTTAAAAGAGTGTTTGAATGATATTGTAACGAAAGATATCCGCACACGCAATGAGTATCAACTTACCGATGCTTTGCAAATGATGGTTGACCGTGGTGATAAGTTCACTACGTTTCCTGTTGAAGGATGGTTTGATTGCGGTAAGCCGGAAACCCTGCTTACAACAAATCAGTTTTTGTTGGACTCGATGCCTCAACCACAAGCTATAAACGGCTCGGTGATTATACCACCGGTATTTATTGCGCCCGATGCCACGGTAGAACGTTCCGTAATTGGCCCGTATGCAACTATTGCCGCAGGTGCTACTGTTAGTGATGCACATGTTCGGAATAGTATTGTTAGTGATGGCGCTACTGTATCGGGGTCGTTGTTAGAAGATTCTATTATAGGAAATAGTGCAGTTGTTCGCGGACATTTTAAACGATTAAACGTAGGTGATTCCAGCGAGATTAATTACGGCGCGTAACAAGAGTTTTTTTATTCTGTACAATTAAGATAATCATCATAAACTTTGAATTGTAATTTCTTGTGACATCATTAAGGTTTATCGTATCATTTCTCATTTTGTCTTTTATATATCGTAGTTGTAATAAGAACAAGAATGAATCACCGTACACTACACAAACGGTAACAAACCAAAAAGTAGTTATAAGAATGCAACTTCGGCTATCACGAATACTGAAAAGGAGGAAAAAGTAGAGAAGGAGTCCATCGAAGATCCCAATCCTTCATTTAGATATAGATACCCTAATAGTTTTAACTCAATCACTCGTTTCAATAAAGCATTGTTGCAGAATTACCCTGATGTATCTTTTGTTGATACAAAAGATACAACCATTAATAATGTAAATTATGTCTGTATTACAATTCGTGATAAGTCATTGGAAGACAGTTGGTTGTTAATTTATCACAAGATTAAACACAGGTGGGTATTTGCATTACTAAAACCAATATATTGGATTAACAGTAGTTATCGCCTATTAGACTTTGATGATGACGGACATCCTGACTTACAGATATTGGCTGGAGGTAATAATTGGTATGGTGAGCAAATTTATATCTACAATAAAAAGACATCATTATTTGAAAGAACGGGTATTGGCTTTTCTGGAATATCTACTTTTTTAGATAAGCAAAAGTGTTATCTCATATCCCAAGAATCAAGCGGATGTACTCAACTAGTGAACCTTTATAAGTGGAATAAAGGTAAGGTTGAGGTGGTAGGCAGTATAGATGCTGGTGGCTGTCATGGAGAAACTGGAAAAGCAGTTGTGAGTGTGTATAACAATCATAAATCAGTAACGGTTGACTCTTTTACAATACCTGTTCCTTTCTTTCCGAATATCAGTAGCGAGTTATCTTATGGGCAAAGTATGAAGGAACGCATGAAGGTTATTAGTACAGTACTAGCAAATGATATTATGGTTCGGTACTGGAAATCAAATTGCGCTAAATTTGATAGAGATACAGAAAATTCTAAATAACTGTATCTTTGCAGACGTTCTAAAAGGTATTGTGATAAAATCAATCCAATCACAGTATAAATTCTACGGCTCGGGGCGGACAGGGTTGCCGCAGACGAGGGCGTGAAGCCGAGTGACAGAAACCCAAATTTTTTTGAATGTTAAAGTTATTATTTATTATATCAAAGGACTGAACAAAGAATGGCGAATTTCTTTTTTACTTCCGAATCGGTTTCCGAGGGGCATCCCGATAAAGTGTGCGACCAGGTTTCTGATGCCGTGCTTGATGCTGTGTTAAAAGACGACCCCATGAGTCGCGTTGCGTGCGAGTGTTATGCAACAACC
>JAIBAE010000100.1 GCA_019695345.1 Bacteroidota bacterium
GTGCGTTGTTGTTGTGGCTTTTCTACCTGTGGCTGCTTTACCTCGTCTTTCTTGGCACCCTTCTTTGCAGGTTGTTCCTGTGTTTGTTTTTCGGGAGCAGGAACCGGAACGTTTTCTTTCTTTCCTTTCTTTGTATTCTTTTTATCGGGGACTACTTCCTTAGAACTTGGTGCAGGCTGTTGTGCATTTGCGTGCGCATCATCTGCTTGTTTTACAACAGAATGAAGTTCCTTTTGTGCACGTTGCAAAGGTGTGAGTTTTGCATCATCATTGTGGTGCTGCTCCATTTCATCTTCACCATGTGCGTCGCCATCACCTGCCGACCGCATCCGTGCCTCTCGGCGTTCCATACGTTCGCGATGTTTTTTACCACCCCGTCTGTTTTTCTTCTTTCCTTCGGGATGTTGCTCGCTTGTTGCTTCCTGTGTTTCATCAACATGTGTTTCTACTGATTCTTGAATTTCTTGAGTTTTTGCTTCGGGCTTGGAATTCCCTTTTTGCTTTCTACCTTTTTCCTGTTGCTTTGGTTGTGGTTGTTGAACTTCTGCAACTACAGGAACACTATCAACACCATCATTGGGTTGTTCAGTGCCTTGCTCCGGTGCTGATTGTTGCTTTGCTAACTTCCGAGCCTGCCGTTCCAAAAACTTTTGTTCGCGCCACACGCGGCGCTTTTCAAGCCAATCTAAACGGCGTTGCTCTCTACGCGAAATACCTTTTTGTGGTTGTTCGGAAGTAATTTGCTCAGGTTGCTCTTCTGTAACCTGTGGTGCTTTATCGTTTTTCTGTTGCGCATCTAAGTTTTTCTGCTCGGGTTTGACAGGCAACGATTTTGTTTTTGCAGATGCAGCGTTTTTTTGCTGGACTTGGTTAGCGGGAGTTTTTTCTTCAGCTTGTTCTGCATTTGCTTCACGCTTTGGCTTAATAGATTGTATAAATGCAGCAACTTCCTCTAACGATGGTTTGGGTTTAGCAGGTTCATCTTTTTTAGCAACTGCTTTTTTCTTGGGCTGTGGTTTTGCTTTCTTAGCTTGTTGGTTAGATACATCCTTAACATTAGTGTTATCCAATGCAGCGTTTGATGCTTCCTGTTTAGGTGCAGTCTTTTTTGTTGCTGTCTTACTTTTGGTAGCGGTCTTTTTCTTTTTTTGTGATGAAGTATCTGCCGATAACGTAGCACTATCTACCGCTTCTGCAACGGGTTGTTGGTCTGTCATATGTTCTTTCTCAATTCAAAACACAATACAAACAAAGTCTAGTACTTTGCGAACACGTGTTTTGTGGTTTACAAATTCTTACATACACAATGCAATCATCAATTATACTATTGCAACCTGTTCAGGTTCGGCATTGTGTGTATCATAATTATCCGCCGGATGTAAACGACCGCTTTTTAAGTCTTCGGCATATTGCCATAAACGAGTCTCTACCTCGGCGTACGAACTGGTTTGCACAAGGTCACGGCGAACGCTGGAAGCCATGTACAAACCTTTTAAATATCCTGCATAAAACTTACGGAATTCGGTACACGTACGTTTTTCGTTACCTGAATACGCAATATTCATTTTTAACTGAGTTAAGCAAAGGTCAATTCGTTCCTCAACTGTTGGGGGTTCTTCTTCAACACCTGTGCGTAAGTACGTTTGTGCCTGACGGAAGATAAACGGATTAGCAATTGCAGCACGGCCAATCATAACGGCATCGGCACCTGTTTCGGCGAATGCTCTTCCAACATCCAAAGCCGAAGTAACATCACCATTCAGAATCACCGGTATATTCACAACCTGTTTAATCTTCGGAATCCAACTCCAATCGGCCGAACCATTATGCCCCATATCCCGCGTACGGCAATGTACTGTTAATGCAGCAGCGCCGGCATCTTCAAGCATTTTGGCAACATCCAAAATAACAATGGAATTAGAATCCCACCCTAACCGGGTTTTAACAGTAACAGGAAGTTTTACTGCATCAACCAAAGCGCGTGTCATGCTTGCCATTAAAGGCGGGTCTTTCAATAACGCAGCACCGGCATTACGTGCAACCACGTTTTTAACCCAACAACCAAAGTTAATGTCAATAAAGTCCGGCTCTGATTGCTCTGCAATTTTTGCCGCTTCAACCATAGTAGGTGTATCACCGCCAAAAATCTGAATTGCTACAGGATGTTCCTCATCGGCAAGTTGCAGTTTCTGTAACGAACGCTTAGCATCCCGTATTAACCCTTCGCTCGAAATAAATTCGGTATAAACAATATCAGCACCAAGCCGGCGGCACATTACTCTAAAAGGCAAATCACTCACATCCTCCATGGGGGCAAGCAACACACCTTTCTCAACTGTAACGTTTCCAATCTGCATTAGTCTGTACTTTTCATAACCAAAAATTATTACCTCTTTTTTGCAAGGAATGCAAAATACAAAGGAATTTCCGCTCGGTATGTTTATAGGTAGGAAAATCATTAAATATGCTCAAATTTTGCTATCGCCCGACCGCACCGCAACTCCAGCTATCCCCTGCATTGCCTTGCGGGACAAAACCTACACAGAAAAAAATTAAGCATCGTGAAAAAAAACATTTGCAAAAATAAATCCGTGTCTTATTTTCGCATCGGCTAACGATTGGCAAGGGAGTCGTTAGCTACCTTTATCAGTGGTCGGTAGCAAGGGAGCCGACTATTGAATCTTGCGGTGGCTGATAGCAAGGGAGTCAGCCACCGCTCTTTATTTTAAAGCTCGCCTACCGAATTATTGTAATCGTTGTTGATTTTATGGTAGTTGCTTGCTGGGCTGTTAAAAAGTAAATGCCGTTTGGAATACCGTGAACATCAAGTACGTTTGTTGCCTCTTTACTCTCTAAGTTAGAAACAACTCTCCCGGAAACATCAACCAGTTTATATTTGGTAGCATAACTTTCATTAAAGCTCATCGGTTTGCAAATTTCAATTTGCTCGGATGCGGGGTTAGGATAGCATGTAAAATCACGTTCTAGTGCTATTTGATTTTCTACACTTACAATTTTGCTAATATCCCAGGATACAACTGTACCATCGTCAAGTGTAGCTATTACTACATCCGAATTAGGCGAAAAAACTACATTAATAATTTTACCTCTAACTCCATCAAGGTTTGTAATTAGTTTACCTGTAGAAACCCTATGCAATTGCAGTTTTTCTGAGTATACAACAATTAATTCATCGTCAGGGCTAAGAAACGCTTCTCTTGGTGAAAAATTTTTATCATTTGTAGAGAAAATCTGGTTTTTGTTTATAATACTCCAGACTTTTGCTGTTGTTACATAGTTATCAGAACCTACTGTAACAACTTTACCACCTGTACTACCAACGCGTATACGATCAATTCGATCTTTATGTACTAATATTGTATCAAGTAAGGTACCGGTATAAGGGTCAATAGTACTCACAACACCTTTATCATATCTGGCTATTATTAGCAGGTCTCTTTCTTTACTATATGCTCCATAATTTCCATAGTCTACCACATTTACTAACTCCCCGGTCTTTCGTTCCCATACAATACACTGACCACCAAACCCTGTAAGAATATGCTTATCAGTTGAGTTAAAACCTATGAATTCTGGCTTACCACTTACACCACCTAAGGTAAACAAAAGCTCCCCGGTATTTACGTCATATACTCTAGATGTTTTATCGAAACTAGAAGTTACTACTATATCCCCCTTGGTACTAAATTCACACGTACTAACGGTATATTCATGCCCCGAAAGCGTATGAAGCAGTAAACCCGATTTTACATCCCAAATTTTTGCAGTAAAATCATCCGAACCGGTTACCATTTTATCTCTTATTGCATTAAAGCTTACATCTAAAATCTTTTTAGTATGTCCGGTATATCGAAGCACTGGAGAGTTTAATCCCATCTGCCACAATGTTGCATTATTACCTTCTCCCCAAGTTACCAAAGATGTACTATTCAATAATTTAGACTGTTTAATATCATCAAAGTGTATAATTACCTTTCCACTCTTATAGCTCAATAGCGTTGAGGAGTTTAATAGTAAATAACTACTATTACCACCAACTTCTATCTTATATACCACCCCTTTAACTGGCAAGGTATCTGGAATAATATTCGTATTAATATCCCAAGCTTTTAACGTACGATCCTTATAATTCCAAGTGAATATTGTATCACCAGCAAAGGTAGAACCAACATATGTCAGTCCTTTTTCAACTATGGCTTTTATCAAGCTGCCGGAAGTTGTTCTATAAACCCTAATAGTATCTGAGTAATTAGCATCATAACAATACCTTCCCGAAGGAGCTATCAAAGTAGTTTGACCTTCTAATGCAATTGTATATAATAGCATTCCCGAGATTAAATCCCATACCGTAAGTTTACCATCATTTCTAATAGCACAAAGCTTGTTATCACTTTGGCTACAAACAAACTGACGATACTGATAGCCGTTATAAAACTTGAAGAATGCAGTATCTAAAAACTCTTGTACTACATTACCTGTTATAACATCCCAAACAGTTATCGGTTTTACTCCATATCCCGAAGTAATTAACTTCTTTCCACCATCAATGAATTTTATAGCATATGATGCGCCTTTGAACATTGTAAAATGACGCAATTTATTACCAGCAACAGCTGACCAAAAGACAACACCATTACCTTGATATGATACTGCAAGTTCATTAGTACTGTCAGAATAATCCATATCTCTTATTCTTCCGAACTCCCCTCCCAAGCTGAATTGTAGCTGTCCAGTGGTTGTGTTATACACAAATACTATGCTATCGTTTTGTAACTGAACAAAAAGCTTATCTCCATCCTTGTTAAACAATACTGTTTGTATTGTATTTGGGTAAACATTTATAGTATGCAAAACTTTACTAGTTGCTATATCTGTAATTGAGAAACCACTTGTATTCCATGTTGCCAAGAGTTTTTCATTAGTACTTAACAACTTGCCTACACCAATATATGGGGTTGACCATGTTGGATATAGTGTTTCCTGTGCCGTTAAAACAGTAAGAACAGTTAGGAACAAGGCTAATGTAACGAACAGCTTTCTCATGCTACTCCACACAATTTTTAGAACGTAATTTTAACCGAAAATTACTTTGTAAAGCCAGTTAAAAAAAGATAGAATTGTACTTATGCAATGTTCCGAAATTTTGATGTAGCACTTACTGCAATTGCGAAATCTTTAAATTTTGATAGATTGCTCTACATAAACCTGATAAAAAAAGATAGAATTTAGGAGCACAGCTTTTCACATCACGATTACCGTTGAAAACTTTTTTTCACTTTCTCTCCCGCCATGCAACGTAGTTGCTTGCACGCGGTTTGGTGCGGTCGGGCGATAGCAAAAACTATAACCTAAACTATAACATTGAATGTAACAACTGTTGTACTATCCTCTGTGCGGCATCGGGATGAGAGTTTGCCAAGGCAGCATTACGCATAGATTGAAGTCGTGTTGGGTTGCTCAGCAACGAATCAATTTTATATGCAAGCGTTGGAAGGTTGTTGCATTTAACGGCAATTCCGTTTTCTAACAGGTAATCGCTGTTGCGCTCTTCCTGACCCGGGATTGGATTTACAATTACCATTGCCAAACCTTTTGCAAGTGCCTCGCTTGTGGTTAAGCCACCGGGCTTGCCAATCATAATATCGCTTGCACTCATGTATTCATCCATATTGGTAGTAAACCCAACGGCATGGAATGTAACCTTGCTATCGTTTTTTTGTTTGCTTCGTTCCTGAACGTTTTGGAAAAGTTCCTCGTTACGTCCGCACATTGCTAATACTTGTACAGGATGTTCCATATCAGCAAGCGATTCAATCATGTTCACCATATTTCCAACTCCAAACCCGCCGGCTGATATTAAGATTGTAGTTGTATCGGGTTGTAAGCCGTACTTCTTGCGCATCTCTTGTTTGTTTTTCTGTTGGCTAAATACCGCATCAACCGGAATCCCCGTAGTAGCAATGTGCTCATGCGGAACGCCCAGTTTATTCAGATACACACGTGCTTCTTCGCAGGCAACAAAGTACTGCTCAACACTTCGGTTTAACCACATGGCATGGATATCAAAGTCGGTAATTACCACAGCTTGTTTGCAGGTTAGCTTTTCTTTTTTCCGCAGGTAGGAAATAATATCCGCCGGAAGGAAATGTGTGTTTACAACAAGGTCCGGCTGATGGCGTTTTAACAAGCGCATAAATAGCCCAACGTTCAGCCGTTCCAACGCTCGCATACGTTTTTCGTTCTTCCACGGTTTATCCATGGCATCATACAACCATCCCAGCACTTCGGGGGCATTGTTAGCCATTTCTATATACGCCTTGGAATACAAATTCCTAAACGCTTTTGTTGTGTATTGCAACGTATCCAAATGGAAAATCTCTTGCGCGGCATCTGCGGCATTAAACGCTTTTACCAACGCATTAGCCGCCATAACATGTCCGGCACCGGCACTTGCCGATAGCACTAACACCTTTTTAAACTTCTTCATCAAATTACCAAGTACATTAAACCTCGCACAAAATACAATGCAGATAACGATAAACAAATAGAAGTATTCTTTGCTATCGCCCGACCGCTCCAAACCACCAGCACAACACACTCTTATCTTGCGGGAGAGAACCGTAATCCTACATTCAAACTCTAAATTTGAATAGAGCCTGTTAAAAGTAACCCTATTAAAAATACTTAGCTCATTTCACTTCTTTTCGCTTTTCCTTTCTTAGCCCCTTTGCTTTCTTTGCGCCTTTGCGAGATTGTGCTTATTTTACCACATGGATGAATCTGTACTCATATCCGACCGCCAACGAATAGAAGAAGACCGTTTTTTTGCCCGCATGGACGATTTCGGTTTCTTTGATACGGTAAGCGAGCACCTGCCCGAAAACTTTACGGCAGTGTTTGAATTAGCACGCGTTATCGAGAACATGGAAACCGCACTTGGCGAACAACTTGCCCCGGTTATCATGATGAGCTCGGGTAAAGAAACACCGCCGGATTCTGTTGATTACATCCCCAATCTGTTACCCGGCGAAGAATACGAGGCAGACCTTCTGCGTAATGTGCAGGAACTTCCCGCAATTTATCCGTATCAGTTTTTGCTGCCCGATAACGTATTCTACCAAAAGCTTGTAGAACGCTCGTTATGGTTACCACGTCCACGACCTCCGCAGAACTACCGCTATCAAAGCGAAAGCGATATATTCAAACCCGACCACCGTAAACAAAAAGTGTATCTGCTGTTTGATATATCCCGCTCCATGAATATGCACTGGCGGATACATCTGGCTAAAGCAATTGCCTTTATCTTTTTACAACGGAACATGAAGGAACTTGGCACCGTGTACTTCCGCACATTTGCCGAAGGTGTTGGCGATTTACGCACCGCTACCGATGTTCCCTCATTTAATGCTCTTATTAGTGAGATAATGCACACCAAAGCATTAGGCAAAGGCACGGTATTACAAAAAGCGTTAACAACTGCCATAGAAGATATTAAGTCGCTCCATACATTAAGCGATTCGGAAATATTAGTAATTACCGACGGCGCGGCACATATTGAGTTACAAAAGTTGCGGGATATGATGGGAAGTAATATTCGTATCAACACCGTTAAGATTGGAGACGAACGAATTGTAGCCGACGCAAAGTTTGTTGAATATCACCTGAAAGACGCAAACACCGATGACGCCAAACGCCTGAAACAACTACACGATAAACGCCGAGATATTGAATCGCAATTACACAACGCCGGCTCTAACTCCCGTAGGAATTTGCTGAATAACGAGATTGCAATGATTAACAAGCAAATTGGCGTTATTACCGACCGCGTTGCAAAGTATATCACCGACCATTTTGGGTCGGAAATTATTGAACTATCCTCGGTGTATGTTAACGTGCAGGATATTTCACCAGAAACGTTTTTGGTACTATCGGAAGAACACCGCAGAGAGTTGGAGGAGCTAACCGAATCGTTACTTGATGCCTTACACAAAGAGCATTTACGCGAGGATATCCAGCGTGCGGCTGTCTTGTTCGACCACCTTGAATTGTTGTTGCATTACAACAAAGGCGAGGAAATGAACAAGATAAAAGAACAAAAGAAAGAACTGGAAGATTTATTCCGCCGTATTGTTCAAACCGATGGCGATGACGACGAAGATGATATCCACCTTACCAAAATGGACACCAAGCAATTACGCAACATGCTGGAGCCATCGGTAAACAAAAACGGATTATCGTTGGCGCGTTTAATAAAGCTGTTGTTAAAGAAAGCCAAACAATATGTAGTTAACCAACGCCAGATTCGCCGTGCGCGCATCTTTGCCAAACGTAAACTAAAACGCTATTGATGTTTGTAAGGTTCTCTCTCCCGCAAGATAATGTTTGCTTTGTAGCATACCGTTTGGTGCGGCAATGCGTCAGCAGAAAATGAATATTTGTTAGTACATCCTCACCCTGAATTCATTGTGGTTTCATGTTTTACCTCCGATATTTGTAACGAGATTCTTGTTTCATATTCAAACACCAATGAAAACTTGGCTTTTGCAGCATAAAGAGCCGACCACATCTACTCCCTCTACTTCTCGGCTTGTACTGCTTGATGCAGTTAAAATTTTAGCAATGATAATGATGATGCAGGGGCATACATTAGATGGTTTGGTACGCCCTACAGAATTAGATATCTACAATTTGCCGTGGAGTATCTGGCATTTAATGCGTGGCTTTACTGCACCCGTATTCCTTACCGTTTCCGGGATGCTGTTTGCTATTACCTTAAAGCGTAATGACCAAGGACAGATAAGTAAATTGCTTGCCTGGAAACGCGTCCGGTGGGCGTTAATACTAATGGTCATCGGGTATTTAATGGTGTTTCCGGCAAATAATATTATCCATTTGTTTTGGGTAAATGCCGATGGCTGGAAAATGTTTTTCCAAACAAACATCCTTCAACTAAATGCTGTTACGTTAGCACTGGTAACACTTACCGCGTACAAAACATACTCTAACAAAACACTTGGGATAGTTTCGTTTGCAATTGCAATGTTCATCACGTTGGTAACACCATTTGTAAATATGTCGGTTAACTGGTTTAATTTCCTTCCGGAAGGAATTGCGGCGTTTTTATCGTACGCGCACGGTTCTATTTTCCCGATTTTTCCTTTTTCGTCGTACATGTTTTTTGGCGTTGCCGCCGGAACAGTGTTACAGCGTGTTCCCAAAGAAGAACGCTTCTCCTATCTTAAACGCAATAGTTGGAAAGTTGGATTAGCATTAGTTAGTATTGGCGGAGCCTTAGCGTACGGTTTACCATTTATTCCTTTGTATCCGCCACACGATTTTCTATTAAGCTCGCCTGCCACTGTTTTCTTACGTACTGCATTTGTGTTTTTCATGATTTCGGCAGTTGCGGTTATATATCCAATCTTCAGAAAACAAGAAAACACCGTTGCCTTGTTTGGTAAGCAATCGTTGATAATTTACGTGGTGCATTTGGTGTTGTTATTCGGAACGCCGTGGTTCCCAAGTATTGGCAGAATTTACTTTAAGTCGCTTACATTAGAGGCGGGAATATTATGGGCAGTTGCCGTAGTTGCCGCAACACTTGCTTTTGTTATTATCGAAGATTACATTAAAAACAATGCGGTTCGTGTTGCACGGATTATCCGAATTTCATCGGCAGTGTTACTTGCGTATGCGTTGTTGTTATAGGTAGTTTTTTGCTATCGCTGGACGGCAACTAACATCTTCTGTAATCCAAACCTCACATTGCCGGAGAGAACGGCAAACAACTATGCGGCGTTACTCAGTTTTGCAACAGTAGCTTCTAATCGTTCAACTCGAGTGCGTAGTTCACGCGAATCGTTTAGGAATGCGTATTTCAAAGCACCAAGGCGTTGATTGGTGATCTTTGCCTCATTTTCAACAGAAATTAATCGTTGTTCTACTGATTCAAGGCGATGCTCAACTGATTCTAAACGTCCTTCAACTGAACCTAGTCTTCTATTAGTTTCTTTCTGCTCGTCAAGCATTAGGGATAGCAGTTCAATTATTCTATCATCGCTACTCATAGTGTGCTCCGTTGTGTGGTACTACTCCAAAAATAGTGTTATTATGTTAGGATAGAAAGAGAATATTTTTCCTGTATTTCAGGAAACCTAAACGATAACCTACCATTGTTTAGTGGTTGTTCTTTCCGGCATGTGGAGAGCTATTTGGTACTGATGGTTTGGTGCCGTAATGCGCAAGCAAACAAGTATATATTTATAATTAGCCATAAAACTGTACTTATTTAGCAAAATACCGCGTTCTGCTGTTGTTCGGGCAGTAATAAACCGCTATCTTGCCAACCTTGCCAACATGTATGCAGGAAATACGTTGGGCAGTTCTGCGTCTGTGCGCGGAAATAATTCGGATTGATATAGAATATTCACTACTATCTTAGTTACAATGTTTGGTGTACTTAAAAAGATTTTCGGGACGAAACACGACCGAGATGCAAAGGAAATGGAACCTACCGTTGCGGAGATTAACAACATTTATTCTTCGTTACACGCGTTAACCGATGAACAAATCCGCGAAAAAAGCGATGCCTTCCGTGCAATGATTGCCGATAAAAAAGAAGCATACATTAGCGAGCGCGAAGAGTTAATGGCTAAATTGTTAACCGATGAAGTTGACCACGACGAACGGATTGAAATCTACCGTCAGATTGAAGAAAGCCAAAACAACGAGTATGCGGTTGTACGCGAAACGTTGGATGAAATCCTACCGGAAGCTTTTGCATTGGTAAAAGATGTTTGCCGCCGTTTAACCGAACGCAAGCACACCTACCTTGTAACTGGCAACGAACAAACGTGGGCAATGATTCCGTTTGATGTTCAGCTGATGGGTGGAATGGTTATTCATAGCGGTAAAATTGCCGAGATGGCAACAGGAGAAGGTAAAACACTTGTGGCGGTTTCGCCAATGTACCTTAATGCACTTACGGGCTATGGCGTTCACCTTGTAACCGTAAACGATTACCTTGCCCGCCGCGACTGCGAATGGATGAAACCTGTATTTGATTTCCTTGGTGTATCGGTTGGATGTATTCAATCGAACATGGACCCACAGGATAGAAAAGTTCAGTACAATGCTGATATTACCTACGGAACAAACAACGAGTTTGGTTTTGACTATTTGCGCGACAACATGGTTAGCGACCCTAACGATATGGTACAGCGCAAACATTACTTTGCTATTGTGGATGAGGTGGACTCAGTTCTTATTGATGAAGCACGTACACCACTTATTATCAGCGGTCCGGTACCACAATCGTCGGACGCAAAGTTTGTTGAGATGAACCCACGTGTTCGCCGTTTGGTTGATGCGCAGAACAAATTAGTAAACACGTTAACAGGCGATGCCGAACGTTTATTAAAAACCACCTACAAAGAAGACCGCGTAGCCGCAGGTATTGCATTGTTACGTGCGTACCGTGCATTCCCAAAACACAAACGTTTACAGAAGTTATTGCAAGAGCCGGATTACCAAAAACTGATGCGTGATACTGAGCTTGAGTACATGAAAGAACAATCGGCTCGTATGCACGAGATTGATGATGAATTGTACTATACCATTGATGAAAAAAATCATACGATTGATATTCACGAAAAAGGACGCACCTTACTTGCTTCTGCACAAGAAGACCCCAACATGTTCCTTATTCCTGATATCACATCGGAAATAAGTATGATTGAGGGGAATCTTGAAGCAACACCCGAAGAAAAACAAACCCAGAAAGACTTAGCATTATTACTCTATGCAGAGCGTAGCGATAGAATTCACATTGTAACGCAGTTACTCCGTGCATACTCGCTATACGTTCGCGATGATGAATATGTTGTTCAGGATAACAAGGTAAAAATTGTAGATGAGTTTACAGGCCGTATTCTTGATGGACGCCGCTACAGCGACGGACTGCATCAGGCAATTGAAGCCAAAGAAGGTGTAGAAGTTGAACGCGATACTCAAACCTTTGCTACAATTACTTTACAGAACTACTACCGTTTATACCGCAAACTTGCCGGTATGACGGGTACTGCCGAAACAGAAGCAGGAGAGTTCTATCAAATCTACAAACTAGATGTAGTGGTTATTCCAACCAACCGCCAGATAGTACGCAAAGACCTTAACGATTTAATCTACCGCACAAAACGCGAGAAGTATAACGCCACCGTAGAAGAAATTCAAAAACAACTTCAACTTGGCCGCGCTGTGTTAGTAGGTACTGCAAGCGTTGAAGTATCTGAGATTTTAAGTAAGATGTTACGCCGTGCAAATGTTCCGCATAATGTGTTAAATGCTAAACAACACGAACGCGAGGCAGAGATTGTTGCAGAAGCCGGACGTAAAGGCGCAGTTACCATTGCTACAAACATGGCTGGTCGCGGTACGGACATCAAGCTTGCACCCGAAGTAAAAGAAGCAGGTGGCTTATGTATTATTGGTACAGAACGCCACGAAGCCCGCCGTATTGACCGCCAGTT
>JAIBAE010000101.1 GCA_019695345.1 Bacteroidota bacterium
TTGAACCACTTCCACCTGTTTGTGTAAATGTTTGGCTAAAGCTACTTCCGGCAGTACCTGTACTGGTTGTAGGGTTATTAACACTTGTTAGTGCACAGTTTGTAAAACGCACAACAACTCCATCACATCCGCCACCGGGTTGTGTAGATAATGTTGCATTTGCCGTAGGATAATTACTGCTGTTTGAATTCATCGCAAAAGTATAAGCACCACTATTGTCTATAGTAATTCCACCGGGACCATATTCTTGTCCTGCCCCCCCTGAATACGTTGAATACAAAACGCTTGTTCCGGTTGAATTTAATATGGTAACAACGTGTTCCCAAAAAGCACCATTAGCACTACCATAGCCACCGGGTGTTGTTTGTAAACCATTTCCGGTTGTTGGGTAGCCAACATCATTTGTTAAACCTACTATAATTGCATTGCCCGAACCATCTACAGTTATACCCGAAACCTGATCCGAACTGTCTGTACCAACAAACGTGGAATACACTAATGATGTTGCTGTTGAGTTTAGCTTCGTAACAAATATATCAGGGTACAATGCAAAGTCACCCGAGGGTCTATCAATTGTTGTTTTGTAAGCACCGGCACTAACAGGATAGTTATTTGTATTGGTTGTATCTTTAGTTGTTTCGCCTGCAATGTAGATATTGTTACTTGCATCCAGTACAATTCCGCCTGTAGCAAAGTCATCACGTAAACCACCAACAAATGTTGAGAATACTAATCCGGTTCCTGTGCTATTCAACTTTGTTACAAATGCATCGTTATTTGCAGGTGTTGATTGATTGTTATGTGCTTGTTGATATACACCAGTAGTTGTTGGATAATTATATCCTCTTGTGTTCCCAACTACTACAGCATTGCCACTATTATCAAGAGTTATACCACCAAAATTATCTGTGGTGTCGGTTGTACCCCAAACAGCAGAATATGATAAACCCGAACCCGCTGCGTTTACCTTTGTTACAAATATTCCTTGTTGACCATCGCTATTATCAGAACCAACATTATATGCGCCACCTGTTACCGGATACCTACCGGCACCAAACTTAACTTCAATTCCACCTACAAAAGCCTCACCGTTTGCATTAACAACAATTCCTTGTCCTTCTTCATTTCCATCCCCACCAATAAATGTTGAGTACGTAAGTGTAGCCCCTGTTGAGTTTAGTTTGGAAACAAATACATCAGCACCGCTTCCGGTACCGGGGTTATAAGAATTATCATAACAGCCTGCAGTAGTAGGATAGTTTGAGCTTGCGGTACTACCGGTTATGTATATATTATTGTTTGCATCTAATGTAATAGCTCTTGCAAAATCATTATTTTGGCCACCAATATATGTCGAAAAACCAATCGTTCCATCGGCGTTAAGCTTAAATACTGCTGCATCAATTAACCCATTAGCTATTTGGTCGTAAACACCCGGTGTATTCGGGAAATTGGTACTTTGCGTAAAACTTACAACGTACGCATTTCCGTTAGCATCTGTAGCTAATCCTTCAATAACATCAATGCCTGTTGAGCCACCAAAGTATGTTGAGTAAACTACTGGGTCAATAATCAATTCCTTACTTGTATCATATTCACCTACGTTAAACGCAATACTACCATCAGACTGTACAATAAACGTACAATCGACCGTTTGCTGCTTACCGTTTTCGTATTGATAGGCAAACAGTTTACATTGTTTCAATTCACCATTCCGGGTTTGTAATACAATCTCATTAGCATCCGAAACTGATAAAGCATTTTGTCCTGTAAATTTAAGGGCGATTTGGTTTGGGTTGCCATTAGGTTTAACTATAAAATCATAGCGTAAGTTGTTGTTATCTAATGTGTACATGACGTCTATACCATTGTAAACATCTTTTGCAGTTACCTCTTGGTATTGATGTACCCCTGAAGCCCAAGAATCCTTGTTTCCCACCAAAAAATTCATGGTGCCGGATGTAAGTTTATTGCTAACAAACTGTGGCTGTAGGTTGGAACCAACAAAGTCCATATTAATTACCTGACCTTTTATGTTGGTATTCTTTAACCGTTTTATAGTTTGTTCGGACGTCTCTTGTTTATGTATCATTTCCGATGAACCGGGATATTCCACCGAGTAACAATCATACACAATCCCGTAGTTTGTTACCCAGGCACGGGCACTCCCCTGCGATACCATGAACCTTGCTTCCTTATTCCACTGACCTTTGTTTTCTACAAAGCTTACATTGCTCTTGTTTCTATGTAGTTGAGAACTTCCCGGAAAAACATCTTCATTTATTTTTTTCCCTCCAAGTATTTTACCTTGTAGTTGGATGTTACAAAGCAATACAATGATTGCAATCATCATTGTGATAATTGCTGAGCTGAAAGCTTTTGGAGAATGAACTGTATTCATAATGGTACCTACTCACAAAAAATTTTATAGACTTCTGTTAGAAGCTTATTTAATAGTACTAAATTTTATTCTGCGTTATTAACCAACAGGAAGTGGATGGTATTTCATGTTGTATGTAAAGGTTTATACATCCATGAGTTTATAAGTCAAAAAGTAATCCGACGCCAACGTCCCTGCGTTTTCGATGCGTCCTTTTATGCTGTATTGTAAAATAACCTATTACATATAAGTACACAATACGTATTTCTAATGATAAGTCTATTGTGGAAAACTGTTTATTTCGGTTTGTTAACATTTATAATTAAGAGCTATTTGTATAGTATTCTGCTTCGCAATCGGCACAGGTAGTTAAGCAACGAAAGCAACTCCACTTGCCGGAAAAATCCATCACTAAAAATCAAGCATTAATCGTTTAGGTAGATAATAAATGGCGGTTGATTCCGGCAAAATGAGGGCTTATTGTAGCTAAGAATCGGTGCCGTCCGGCGATAGCAAAAAAATAACCCAACCATGATAACACGATTGGGTTTTGCAATTCGTCGGGGTGAGAGGATTTGAACCTCCGACCCCCTCGTCCCGAACGAGGTGCTCTACCGGGCTGAGCCACACCCCGAAATGCGGTGCGAAAATAGAGAACTTTGGTAGATTGCACAATGTTTTGAATGAATTGTTAACGTTTTTGGTACTTATGAATTCGTATTCGCTTGGTATTTCTGGACCTTGGTGGTTTTTTGCAACAGTGATTGTTGCATCGTTTGCATTTTCGGTTTGGTATTATTCTTCAACAAATCCACCACTTCCCACATTACGAAAAGCTCTACATATATTTTTACGAGGAATAGGTTTATCATTATTGTTGATAGTATTATTCGAGCCGGTGTTGAGTATGTTTCGCACCAGCGAAGATGCACCACATGTTATGGCATTGCTTGATAACTCGCAGTCGGCTGCAATGCAAGATGCACACATACAGCGTAAAGAACAGATTATTGAAAGTATTAACCAATCTAAAGTAACTTCGCTTGGCGATGAAACACAGATTGCTTCGTTTGATGAAACGGTACGACCAATTAGTTCGTTCACAACAGACTCCTTATCTTTTAAAGGTCAGCGCACGGATATTGAACGAGCATTGCGATACGCAGCTGATAATGCAGAAAGCAACAATACTCAAGCTGTGTTTATGGTTACCGATGGTGCATACAACACGGGAGCAAACCCACTTTATGTAGCCGAGCAAATGGGTAAACCAATGTATATTGTTGGTATTGGCGATACAACAGAACCAAAAGATGTTTCCGTTCAAACACTCGTTACCAACGATGTTGCCTACATTGGAAGTGTATTACCGGTTAACGTTACAGTTAAAGCATCCGGCTTTGAACAAGGAAGTGCATTAGTTACTTTGTTTGATAATGGTGCTAAGGTTTCCGAACAAACTATAAACATAAGTAAAGGTCAGCAGAATTATTCGTTAGTGTTTGAGTTTAAGCCAGTGCAAGAAGGAAACAGAAAACTCACAGCTAGCATTCAACATCTTGATGGTGAGTTAACCCAAAAGAATAATTCTGTAAGTGAGTTTGTGCAAGTTAAAGGAAACAAGAGAAAGATTGTATTGTTTGCCGGAGCGCCCTCACCCGATGTGTCTTTTATTCGTTCATCGTTTGAAAGCGATAAAAGCGTTCAAGTAAAAACGTATATCCAAAAACAGGGAGCTGAGTTTTACGATGAAGCTCCAACCTCAGCCGGTATTCACGATGCGGAAGTAATTGTATTTGTTGGTTTCCCTATCAGTTCAACACCGGTAAACATTTTGCAATTAGTAGAACAAGAATTGCAACGTGGTAAACCATTGTTGTTTGTAACATCCCAACAAGTAGATTACAACAAACTCCGTACATTCGATGAATACTTGCCTTTTACCATTCAAACATCACGTCCGAATGAGTTTAGTATAACAGCCGATGTTAAACAAGGCGAGGTAACAAACCCATTGCTTCGTATCACAGGAACAGAAAGTGATATTAGCACTTGGAACCAACTGCCACCTGTGTTCCGCACCGAAACATTTGTAAAAGTTAAACCCGAAGCCGATGTAGTTGCTTCGATGAAAGTAAATAACGTTACACTCAACGACCCACTTATAGTAACGCGTTCGTTTCAACAACGGAAAACAGTTGCGGTACTTGGGTACGGAATTTACCGTTGGAAACTATTAGGCAACGGCGTAGAACAATCCAAAGGAAAATCCGAGCTCCCCGATGTACTTTCCAGCTTTCTTTTAAACTCAGCAAAGTGGTTAACAACAAACGACGACCAAAAACAAGTTCGCATAAAAACTACCAAACGGTTTTATTCTATTAATGAGCGGGTTGAGTTGATTGGTCAGGTTTACGATGCCGCCATGACTCCACTTGATAATGCTATTGTTACTGTTAAAGTATCAGGCGGAACAACACCGCGAGAGATTGTTATGACTTCGGTTGGTAATGGCAGGTACACTGCTTCGGTGGATGGATTAAGCGAAGGAGATTACAGTTTTAATGGTACGGTTGTAGTAAACAATAAACAATTTGGAAACGATAACGGAAGATTCAGCATTGGCGATATTGCCATAGAGTATCAAAACCTGCGCATGAACATAGAGCTTCTTCGCGCACTTGCTGAACGAACTGGCGGTAAGTTTTATACAGTACAACAAGCATCTAACTTTTTGAACGATGTAAAAAATCATCCTGCATTTAAGCCGCGGGTTATCACTCAAAACAGCGAGTTTGCATTATGGAATCTTGCATACTTGTTGGCCGCTGCAATTGTTTGCTTTGCATTAGAATGGTTGTTACGTAAACGCGCAGGCATGGTGTAAATACTTCATCTTGGTTCACCGCTTCTGCCGTAGCAACTGCGCCAACGCGCAGACCCGGCGCGAGCCAACCGTTGTGCGGCGCAAAGAATTTCGCAAACTTTATTACCATGTATAAGGATCTGTATATGAATTATACAATGGTTGTCATACCTGAGAAATCGGGTATCCATTTAGGTAAATTAGACTTACGGATTTCTGATAAACGCTTCAACAGCGTTTTAAGGAATTACAAACTTTACATTACAACTTTCAATTTCAAACGTAAACAGTTTCTTAGTAAAAACAAGTTTTTTTCCCGCTCAAGTAGCTTAACATTTAATGAACATATGGTGCCGATAGCGATGGCTAATACTACAATACACAATTTATAGGTTCATAACCCAAGTAACCAAATTCACAGAAGAAGGGATGTTGCTCTTTTTACGAATGCTTGCTCGTTGAACATCAATAGTGCGTTCGCTGACGTTTAGAATACTTGCAATTTCTTTTGTAACAAGTTGTAGGCGTAGCAAACAACATACACGAACTTCTGAGGGTGTGAGTGTTGGTGATTGTTGCAATAACCGCGTTGTAAACTCGGGATGTAATCGTTCTAAATGCTGCGTAAGTTGTAGCCAAGAATTTTCGTTTGTTCCAGCGGAATTAATTATATCTGCCAACTCAGGCAGGGTTTCATTGTTGGATGTACTAGTATCATTCTTACCAATTGATCGTTCGGCGAGTTTCTTGATTTTTAAAATAGTTTTTTTCTTTTCCTCTAACTCGAGTGACACTGCAACAATTTGAGCATTGCGTTTATTAAGTTCTTCTTCCTTTTGTTGAACTCGCTTTACTTCTTCGGATAATGCTGCTTTTGTTTGTTGCACGCGCTCTAAAACCATAACAGCTTTTTCTCTATCTTCTGCTTGAAGCACCAACATTTGGCGTTCTACTTCAGCGCGTTCTTCCATGTATTGCATTGCAAGTTCCATATTTCCTGCTGCCTTTTCTATATCGTAACGTAACTCAATTTCACGGTATTTGTATTCTATTCGAACATGAATTGCGGTTAGGCGGCTTAACTCATCTAGCCCACTTCTCGCTTTTGTAAAATTTTTCTTGTTGAGATACCAACGTGACTCTAAATACAACGCCATCCATCGTCCCCAATTATCATTGCCTTTCTCTGCAATATCACGTATTTCATCAATAGTGTTCTTTGCTTTCTTTAACTCACCAACTTCTTGTAAATAGAGTGCATAGTAGTGTAGTGAATTAAGTAGGGGCAATACTAGAAAATGCTTTCTTGAATGTTCTATTGCTAGTTGCAAAACGTCAAGATTGTGTGTTTTATGAAGTGTAAGTTCTATTTGGTAGATGCTTGTTAAAGCCTGAGAACTAGAGAACCAGTCGTTTACTTTTTCACCGTCTATTTGTGCTTTATTATAATACTCGACAGCTTGATCGTAACGTTGTAAACACTTTAAAGAATGTGCATAGAGTGCATATATTCTTGCACGGGTAATAGATGGCTCTTGTTGCTGCAACTCATCAATAATACCATCAAGAATATCCAGACAACCTGAAAAATTATACAAGGTTGCATGTTTACCGGCATAGTTTAAGGCACAGCGATATAACTCAGTAATAATCGAATGTTCTTTGGCTAATTCGAATGCCTTTTGAGCATAAAGAAATGAAGTATCAAACTCGTAGTTATTCGAGAAATTACTTGCGTAGCAACGGTACATCCACACAACGTCTGCAATCGTTCCATTCTTTTCTATTATGGAAAATACTTCATTATTCAACTCAGTAGCTTCCTTAGTTTTTCGTTGAAGAGTAAATGCGGCTGCTAAATGCAACTGAGCGTATGCATACAACCAATCGGAGCCACAAGTGGAACTACTCTTAACTGCACGTTTTGCCAATTGTAGAGCGTCGGCAGCATTATTCTCATCTATCGCTTTTCGCGCTGTACGTATAGCAGCTTCTACCTCTTGCTTACTTGCTTTCATAACATCAAATCTATATTCTACTTTAGTAAAGTACTCTAGAAAACCATAGTAACAAACTATCGCTTATCCTCAATAACTACGCGTACTGTTCTACAAAAGTACCTACCTTCAGGCAATTCGTTGTTGATAAGTAGTGTGCCATCGTATGCAGTTACTGTTGTATTTGTTAAGCGAAGTGTCCTAGCAAGAGCTTCTCCACGCCTGATGGCAAGTTTCTGATTGTACTCTAATTCGCCAGTGCGGTCTGCAAATCCAGTAATAGTAACTTGTGAGTTTTGCTGAAGTTGTTTGCGAACCATTTCGGCTACTTTAATATTTAGTGGTGTTAGCTCTGCCGAATTATAGTCGAACAATACTAACGTAAACTGTTTGCGACTTACAGAAGTGTCTTCGATTACTGCGACGATAATTGTATCTAATGCAGACACGACTCTACCTTTGATATTTGTTACCGTTAGAGAAAGTATCGCATTGGTATTATTCTTTGGTATTGTTGTATCTGTCATATTTATCTGATGGTTTTCCGGAACAGCACCGATACCTTGTTTGCTCCAAAGGACTGTATTCCCTTGTTTATATTGGAGATTCCATGATGTAATTTCTTCGTCGCTTTGTACCTTCGTTTTTACGTTGATATCAGAAACGGAACTGACGTATGTAGTATCGTTGGTTATTACCGGAAAATACAGTTCCATCGATGAAGGTATAATCTCAACTCTTCTATTTTCTTCGATACCATCTGCAGACTTGGTATTAGAAAACTGAATTGGAAGATTACGGGCTTCTGATTTTATGCGCTTCTCATCTACATTCCAAACTTTAACTAAATACTCTTTCACGGTTGTAGCACGGGATGACGATAACGATATATTACCTGCTTCGCTGTTGATATTAGAATTACATCCACGCACAACGATTGTAAGTTTGGGGTATTCCTGTAAGCGTTTACCTATGATATTTAATGTGTGACGATACCGATCTAAATCGGGCATGTTATCGAGTGTACGATAGGTAAATGCAGATGTTTCCTGATTGGTAAGTGCAATGTACCGCTCTGGTAATACCGAGGAGGAATCATCAAAAAATATATAGGGTAAAAGTGGAAATGCAGAAACGGTTGCTTTACTTTGAACAGCAATAGAGGTAATACGATTGTTTGTAGTTGAGTACATGCTTACCTGTGCAGAAAGATTGGATGATGTTGCAACTTGAGTTGTTGCCGGAGGTTCTACAGGTTTAACAGGTGGTTCTGTTACATGCATGGTTGTTTGATAGGTATTTTTATACAAGGATAGACCAATGCCTATGGTTGCAATATTCCATGTGCCGTTTTGCACAACTGAATTTAATGGATAGGATGCTTCGATTCGCGGAATAAGCGACCATGTATTGTGTTGTGAAAGTGGAAGAACATACGATAATGATACTGTTGCATCTAACCGAACTTGCGAAAGCGATGGAATTGAACCAGTAAAGTTTAAGCGATTGCGCCTATCGTTCTCAAATGTTATTTCGGATGGTGACACTATTTGCTCGATTTGCTGAAATGACGTCTGCATACTTTTTCGCAGTGCTACTCCAAATTGCATTGGTAAAAACGAAATACCTCGATACTCTACAAATGGTATTGCAAGAATATCCATGTGTTGGGTATTGATTGAATGATTGATATGTACTTGTTCATTGATACCATTGTTGAGTATTGTGCGGAACTCTTGCGCAAGGAGATTGTTCTTAACTGCTTGAACGCCAAGGCGCGCTCCTGCGTTTAGCAAAGAGCTAATGGCAACCTGATATTCTGCTGTTGCCCCAACCATACTTCCTGTTCCTGTAGTGTAGTTAGAACAACAGTTAGGGATACCATCCAAGCCACGAATCTGTACTATTGTTGGGGTAGTTGCTACCTGTACTCCAACTCCAACTTTGCTTATACATTCTCCGTAGCTATAGGTTGTATCTTGGGCAACGGTTGTCTGTGCGAGAACAATCAATAGAAGAAGAGTAACACGTAGTACTTGTTGTATTGCGTTCATGTGTTACCTCTGTATAAGCACTTGTTGTACAACTAACTCGTTTGGGGTTTGCAACACAAGGAAATACAAACCACTGCTTATCATCTCTACATTGAACGTGTTGGTATAGAACCCTTTTGTTTTATGCTCTTTAAACAGAGTTGAAACATCTCGTCCTTGTATGTCAACGAGTTTTAGAATTGTGCTTCCGCTTTCGCCCAAAAGCATATCAATTGTTGCTTGGTTTGTTACCGGCTGCGGACGTACCACCAAGGATGTTATAGTACTACGCTTAATCAATCTTGTAGTATCGCCTGCTTCGCAAAGATCGAGTATCGTTACTTCGCCATCTTTACGCACAATCTTGTAAGCATTTTTTGTTCCTAACGAAATGGAATCGAATTTCAATGGTGTCTGGGCAGTGTTACCCATACACACCTTAAAACGCATTGTAGATAGTATGCCACTTGCTTTGCCAATAACTCCTGATACGGTGAGAATTGCATCATCACCTTGATACACTACGTTTCCTGTTGCATCTAAAGGTTGTAGTATTGTTTTATTGAAACGTATGGATGCACGAAATTGTTCGGTACCCGTAAGTAATGCAGAAGAGCTTACCAAAACCAACGGCACAGAGATAATGTCATCGAGATGAGCATCCATCACCGGTAGCGACAATACTGCTCCGCCATTACCCCGTATTGACTCTGCTGCTGTGTACCAAAACCCAATATTGTGTTGCAATTCGGTTGCGGAAATTCTACCAATAAGCGACTGACCTATGGTTGAACGGTGCACAACATTTGGTTGTATTATTGTAGCTGCCCCACTACCTACAACGGAATGTGGTTTTACTACTTGTGCCGTTGTTAGCGAGGTACAAATACTGCAAATTCCCAATAGTGCGATGAGTGTAAGAATCCATCGTGTACTCCCCTTGATGTGTATAAGAGGAGTACAGATAGATGGGGACTTGGAGATTTTTCTACAATCTTTAAATGAGTTTTTCATGTGTGCTACCCTGTTTAATGAAGAACTCTAAACAACCGTTGAGCACCAATACCATCGGCATTCACAGTTACTACATACCAACCACTCTCCAAATCCTGAACGCTTACTTCTATTTCGTATTCGCCACTGTTCATAAGAACATTTGTTAATGATGTTGAACGCAAAGTTCCCGTTGGTGTTACTATGTTCATTGTTATGGGCGCGGAAATCTCAGTACGGAATCGAACCATAATCATAGAAGATGCAGGGTCTGGCACTATGGATAGAATCTTTAGTTTTGCTTCTTCGGGCAATGTAGTAGGTGCTGTGAATTTCCGTACCGTGCTGGTGTTTTGTTGTAATTCTGCAAGTTGTATTTTCAGTTCCAGAATTTCGCGTTGCAAAGCCGTGAGTTGTTCATCTTGTGATTCTGTTTTTTTAATCAGTTGCTGACCTGTGTATAGTGCTACGCCTGCTACATCGAGCGCGGCAAGGTGTTTACGGCTTTCCTCGCCACCATCTAAATCACCTACACCAAAGGCATCCCGGAAATCTTCAGCAAATGGACCAATGTGTTTCTCATTAGTTTCTTTGTAGTACCACGATTTCAATTCCATGTCGCGTACTTTTTGCAAAACGTCGGAGCTATCAAGTGTTACGTATCTATCTTTAAAAGTTCGGGATGAACCATCAGTCCACACCCCGCCATTCGTTAAGTATGCGCCATTACCATTACCGGTATTTGTTCCTACATGTATTGGGTACGAAAGTGCTTCGCGGTTTACACCAAAACGCCCGTTGTTCGGACCATCAAAGAAATACACACGGTTGTTTTCGTTAACTGTAGGGTCAACTGCGTAGCCATATACAAGATTGTAATAACCATTTGGTGTAGAGTTCTGGTCTCCACCTATAATCACACTACCTACTCCCGCGGCAATGTTGTCGCTGCCTGCAAGTACGGCACTGCCATAGCCATTTGCTTCGTTGTTACCTCCACCAGCCACCAAGCTACGCTCACCTGAGGCAACATTACTCCAGCCGCCGCCAACAGCAGAAACAACACCACTTGCCTCGTTCTGCTGCCCACCTGCAACAGTAGCATAATTTGCTGTGGCGTTATTTAGATATCCACCGCTGACGCTGCAGAAGCTTGCTGATGCAGTGTTCCCAGTACCACCTGATACTGTTGCGGCAACTCCTGATGCCAAGTTATTAGAACCACCTGACGCTGCTGAAGAACTACCAGATGCTGAGTTAGAACTCCCGCCAGATACTGTTGAATAATTCCCTGATGCTGAGTTATCATGTCCACCCGAGACGGTTGAAATCGATCCTGACGCAACATTATTTTGTCCGCCTGAGACAGTAGAGGAAACTCCAGAAGTCGTGTTTTTATAGCCACCAGACACGGTAGACCAATTGCCAGTTGCAGAATCTCCATCACCTCCAGCAACTGTTGCTAAAAGACCAGATGCATAATTTCTGTAACCACCACCTACGGTAGCGACCGAGTCATCAGCCGTGTTTTGCCAACCACCTGATACGGTTGCGTAACTGCCAGACGCAGTGTTTTGAGACCCGCCTCCAATAAATGAGTATTGACCAGAAGTATTATTATCATATCCACCAGCTATAGTTGACAATAAATTCGATGCAGTATTTTGCAAGCCACCGCTTATTGTAGCTCCAGATTGAGATGCTAAATTACTTTGTCCCCCTGCAATTGTTGTATTATTCGCAGTAGCGAAGTTTTGTAACCCACCACCTACAAATGAATATAACGAACCTGATGCGGTATTCCCTTGCCCTCCTGCAACGGTTGCATATTGACCTGATGCTGTGTTTAGTTGCCCACCACCAACGATAGAGTACAAACCCGACGCTCTGTTTTGAGAACCGCCACTAACGATAGAGTAACTGCCCGATGCAGTGTTTTGAGACCCACCACCAACAAATGTAGCATGACCCGATGCCGTGTTTTGCCAACCACCACCAACGGTTGACCAATTACCAGTTGCGGAGTCTTTATCACCTCCAGCAACAGTTGCAAAAAAACCAGATGCATAATTTCTAAACCCACCACCAACAGTAGCGACCGAGTCATCAGCCGTGTTTTGCCAACCACCTGATACGGTTGCGTAAC
>JAIBAE010000102.1 GCA_019695345.1 Bacteroidota bacterium
TTAAGTCGTAGATACAGTCTCATGCAAGTAAAAGCAACATTAATAAAATTGTAGTTGTTGTAATGGTTCCAACGTTACGTAAGATCTTAAAAGAGTTTGATTATCAAGAGTACGGTGGTGTTCCATTATTAGGAGTTAATGGAGTTGTTATAATAGGACACGGGAAATCATCACCATTAGCAATTAAAAACATGCTTATACGAGCAGTTGAAATAGTAGAAAAACAGATAAATAAAAGGATTGAAGAAGAACTTCAAACGTCTACTATTGAATAATGATAATAATACAATGAAGGCAACTATAACTTCAATAGCGCGTTATTTACCTCCCAATGTTTATGATAATCATTGGTTCGAAGATAAAATTGATACTAATGATGAGTGGATTAGGACTCGGACTGGTATTCGTGAAAGACGATTCTTAGGAGAAGGTGGTACATCAGATTTGATTGTACCTGCAGCCAAAGAAGTCTTACAACGTCGAGGAATCTCCGCCGAAGAAATTGATGTGATAATTGTTTGTACTGTTACGCCAGATAATTTCTTCCCATCAACAGCAGCAACAGTTCAACGCAAGATAGGAGCTACGAATGCGTGGGGTTTTGACCTAAGTGGTGCTTGCTCAGGATTTTTGTATGGATTATGGACAGGGGCTAAAATGGTTGAAGGTGGTGTAAAGAAAGTGTTGGTTTGTGGTGGTGATAAGATGAGTTCAATTTTGAATTTTGAAGACAGAGCTACTTGTGTATTGTTTGGTGATGGTGCAGGTGTAGTATTACTGGAACCCAACCCAGATGATACACATGGTATTATGGACTCTATTCTAAAAATGGATGGTAATGGAGGGCAGTACCTTTATATGCCAGCCGGAGGAAGTGTAAAGCCACCTACTAAAGAAACAGTTGAAAATAAAGAACATTATGTTTTTCAAGATGGTCAGACAGTGTTTAAGTCAGCGGTAGTTGGAATGGCAAATGTATCTGCTGAAATTATGGAAAAAAATAATCTTCGTGCAGATGATGTTTCATGGTTAGTACCTCATCAAGCTAACTTGCGTATCATAGATGCTACTGCAAATAGAATGGGATTAAGCAAAGAAAAAGTTGTAGTCAATATTGACAGATACGGAAACACTACAGCAGGTACAATTCCAATTTGTTTATCTGAACTGTATGACGAAGGCAAGTTAGATACAGGTGATAACCTTATACTTTCAAGTTTTGGCGCAGGATACACATGGGGAAGTGTATTTCTAAAATGGGGAATGAAAAAAACAAATTCTTAAAAATCTTTGGGTACTCTCCGGCGGTTACCATGCCTTCAGCGCGGCAACCCTGTCCGAACCTACCCTTAATTGTATAGTATGAAAACAGCATTATTATTTTCAGGGCAAGGCTCGCAATATGTAGGTATGGCGAGCGACATCTATGCGCAATTTGAATCAGCAAAAAATCTAATTGATAGAGCAGATGAAGTTTTAGGGTACAGTTTAAGTGATATTTGTTTTAATGGACCGATTGAAACCCTAAAGGAAACGCGCTACACACAACCTGCTTTATTTGTTCATGAAATTGCTTTGTTACAATTACTTAAAGATAAAGTAGAATTCCATGCTACTGCGGGCCATTCACTAGGCGAGTTTTCTGCATTAGTTGCAGCAAAAGTATTAACGTTTGAAGATGCGTTGCAGTTAGTAGCGTTGCGAGGAAAACTTATGTTTGAAATAGGTACTAATCAACCAGGTGCTATGGCTGCAATCATTGGATTAGATGACTCGAAGGTAGAAGAATTATGTGAGTCTATAACCGATGGGATTGTTGTCACTGCCAACTATAATTCTCCCGGACAGGTTGTAATAAGTGGTGATGCAGAAGCAGTGAAGAATAGTCTAACAAGTTTTAAAGAAGCCGGTGCAAGGATGGTTACCGAACTTCCTGTAAGTGGTGCCTTTCACTCGCCGCTAATGAAACCGGCCCAAGAACAATTAGCACAAGCAATTAATGCAACACCATTTCAGGATGCGATAAAAGATGTGTATTGTAATGTTTCTGGGACGATACAAACAAATGCACAAGATTTACGTGTATCATTGATAAATCAACTGGTGTCACCTGTACGGTGGACACAGACACTGGTTAATATGCAGCGGGCTGAAATATTAAATTATATAGAGATTGGTCCTAAAAATGTTTTGCAAGGTCTTGTTAAGAGAACCCTACAGCAAGTTACTATTTCGGGCTTTGATACAGCTGAACAAGTACGCCGTGTATTACAATCTGAGTAAATGAGGGTTGGAGCGGACAGGGTTGCCGCGCAGAACATTTTCAATTTTTGTGACAGTAACACAAATTCACTATGAAAAGATTTGATCAAAAAGTTTGTATAGTAACAGGTGGTTCCAGAGGAATTGGAGAGGCCATTGTTCGTAGATTAGTAACAGAGGGCGCTACTGTATATGCAACGTATAATAGCAACAAGGAAAGAGCTGAAGCAATAGCGCAAGAATTACGCGGCAATGGAGGTGTTGTTACTTTCATGCAAGTTGATGTAAGTGATGAAAATCAAGTTAAGGGACTTATAGATGCCGTAGTAGCAGAAACTAAACGAATAGATGTTTTAGTAAATAATGCTGGCATTACTAAAGATGGCTTATTGATGAGAATGTCGGAACAAGATTGGGATTCTGTTATGGATACCAATCTAAAAAGTGTTTTTTTTACTACTAAATCGGTAATGCGGCAGATGATGTCGCAGCGAAGTGGTAGGATTATTAATATTACTTCTGTTGTGGGAATAACCGGAAATGCTGGTCAAGCGAATTATACAGCCTCAAAAGCTGGTTTAATTGGATTTACAAAGTCGGTAGCAAAGGAACTTGCGTCTCGGAACATTTTAGTAAATTGCATTGCACCTGGCTACATTGCAACGGAAATGACGGACAAACTTACTGAAGAGCAACGAAATGAGTTCCTAAAAGTAATTCCGTTGAAGCGTCCGGCACTACCAGAGGAAGTTGCAGCATCAGTTGCATTTTTTGTTTCGGATGACGCCAGTTACATAACCGGACAAACACTTTGTGTTGACGGTGGTATGGTAATGTAAATGAATAAAATATCTTTTTTAACTATTGTTTCAATTATTAGGATAGTATAATGACTATTGCAGAACAAGTAACCGCAATTATCGTTAACAAACTTGGCGTTGAAGAATCCCAGGTAACACCATCAGCTTCATTTGTAAATGATTTAGGTGCTGATTCCTTAGATACCGTTGAATTAATTATGGAATTTGAGCGCGAGTTTAATATAACAATTGCAGACGAAGAGGCAGAGAAAATGGGTTCGGTTGGCGATGCAATTACGTACTTGGAATCACGTGTAGGTCAGTAAAATTTTACTTTGGAACACCGGCACTATTGTGCCGGTGTTAGTTTATTATCCTACCAAAAATTCTTACACACCTCTTTTATTCTCCTATGCAAAGAGTTTTACCAAGAATTGTAATTACCGGAATTGGAATTGTTTCTCCAATAGGAAACAATGCAACTGATTTTTGGAATAACATGTTACTTGGTAGAAGTGGTGCAGATTATATCACAAAATTTGATGCGACTGATTATACCACTAAAATAGCCTGCGAAGTAAAAAACTACGACCCAATACTCCACATCTCTCGAAAAGAAGTTCAGCGAATGGATTTGTTTACACAATATGCAATGTCCGCTGCAACAATGGCTATCGAGGATTCTGCTTTAGTATTAGATAGTATAGATCTAAACCGGGCTGGAGTTGTATTTGGAAGTGGAATAGGTGGTATGAATACCTATCATGCCCAGCAACAAATGTTGTATGAAAGAGGTGGCAGCCCTGATAGAATATCTCCTTTTTTTGTCCCAATGTTAATTAGTGATATAGCTGCCGGGCATATTGCTATTAGGTTTGGATTTAAGGGTGCAAATTATGGGACTGTTAGTGCTTGTGCTACATCGTCACATTCAATTGCAGACGCATTAATGATAATGCAGCGTGGTATGTGTGACGTAATGGTTGCAGGTGGTAGCGAAGCTGTAGTGTGCCCAATGGGCATTGGTGGTTTTAACGCGATGAGAGCTCTTTCAACCAGAAATGATTCTCCTGAAACTGCAAGCAGACCATTTGATGCTGAACGCGATGGTTTTGTAATGGGTGAAGGCGGCGGCGTAATAATCATGGAAACTCTTGAACATGCAAAGAATAGAGGAGCAAAGATTTATGCTGAAATTAGTGGAATCGGTCTTACCGACGATGCTTTTCATATCACAGCACCAGCTCCCGGTGGCGAAGGTGCTGTTCGTTCTATGAAACAATGTATAGAAGATGCTAACGTCTTGCCAACGGATGTAGATTATATTAATGCTCATGGAACATCAACACCATTTAACGATAAAAACGAGACAGCGGCTATTAGAACGGTTTTTGGAGAACATGCCGATACTTTAGCGGTAAGTTCTACAAAATCAATGACTGGACATTTATTAGGTGCAGCCGGTGCAGTAGAAGCTATTGCCACATCACTTGCTATTTTTCATCAAATTTGTCCGCCAACAATTAATTATACGGTGCCCGATCCGGAGTGCAACTTAGATTACGTACCAAACGTACCTAAGCAGCGCCAGATAAATGTGGCTATTAGTAATACCTTTGGATTTGGCGGGCATAATGCATCGTTATTATTCAAAAGGTTTTTAGAGTAAAATGAAGTATATTAGTATCGAGTTGAAATGCTTGGGTTATAAATTAGTGTAGTACAAGCACCTCACCTCGAAATCACCAATCTGAAATTTGTATGTCGCAAAGTAATACAAAGGAACAGAACATAGTTTCGGGAATAGTAAAGAACCTCTATAGCGGGATAACTAAGATTGCGTTCAACAAACGCCCAATGCGGGTTAAAGAACGTGAACAAATGTTTACCGTAGTAGAATTTTTACGGGATGAACGATTACGGGATTTTGAAAAGAATATCGGTTATAAAATAAAAAAAGCCGAGTACTTTGAGCAAGCATTAACACACCGTTCTTATCTTCAGGTTAAACAACATGCCCTGCAATATTCCAACGAGAGACTTGAGTTCCTTGGAGATTCGATTTTAGGTATGATTGTAGCCGAATACTTGTTCGACCAACATAAACAAGTTCAAGAAGGCGAACTGACCAAGATGCGTTCTTGGCTCGTAAATAAAAAATCACTTGCTATTTGTGCACGTAAAATCAACCTCGATAAGTTCCTGTTATTAAGTTATAGCGCATCGCAGTCACTTAGTAAGGGTAACGACTCAATGCTTGCCGATGCCTTAGAAGCTCTTATAGCAGCAATCTATCTGGATGCAGGTTTAGAAGATGCCCGCCACTTTATCGAAGATAGATTATTGCCAATGATGGTTAATGAAAGTTTGATGCAAGATACAAACTTCAAAAGCTTACTATTGGAATATGTTCAGGCACAAGGTAAGTCTGCGCCACGGTATGCAGTAGTAGAGGAAGTGGGTCCGGACCACGATAAAGAGTTTACTGTGGCTGTGTATGTAAGTGAGGAAGTTGCCGGAATTGGAATCGGTAAAAACAAGAAAGAAGCTGAACAAAATGCAGCAAAAAATGCCTTAGAGCTTCGTATGCACGTTTAGTATGATTCGTAATTGAATTTTCCGAACCTCAGAGTGTTTGCTCTGAGGTTTTTTGTTTTTGCTTCGGTCATAGTAATTCAGAGCAATACTGCGCGGCAACCCTGTCCGCTCCGACCCATGTTTGGAACTGAATAGGAACTCTCCGGCATTATAAGGGTAGAATATATCATAAACCTATGGTGCCGTCGTGCGATAGCGAATTGAATTAGATAATAATAATTTTACGTTGTTAAGGTTTCCGAAAACCGTAGTTTTGCACCCGTTTGTTAACCTATATTTAAGGGTACTGCATTGCGTAAATGGAGAGTTGAAGATTCCGTTGAGCTCTATAATGTTTTGGGCTGGGGAATAAATTATTTTAATATCAATGATAAGGGCAATGTGGTTGTTATGCCGCGTAAAGATAATGGCCCGGCTATTGACCTTAAAGAGTTGATGGATGATTTAGCACTAAAGGATATTACAGCCCCTGTGTTGGTGCGTTTCCCTGATATTTTGGATAACAGGATTGAAAAGATTTCCGGATGTTTTGATAATGCCGCTAAAGAATACGGATACAAAGGAAAATACTATAATGTGTATCCGATTAAAGTTAATCAACAACGCCCCGTTGTAGAAGAAATTGTTCGGCACGGAAAGAAATTTAACATTGGATTAGAAGCCGGTTCTAAACCCGAACTACATGCTGTGTTACCCATTATGGATAATCCGGAAGCGTTGATTATTTGTAATGGCTACAAAGATGAAGACTACATCGAACTTGCCTTGTTAGCAATGAAAATGGGAAAGAGAATATTTCTTGTTGTTGAAAAACTCAACGAGTTGAAATTAATTATTTCCGTTGCCAGAAGATTAAATGTAAAGCCTAACATTGGTATCAGAATTAAACTGGCAAGCTCCGGAAGTGGAAAATGGGAAGAGAGCGGTGGAGACCAAAGTAAATTTGGTCTTAACGCAACCGAGTTATTAGAGGCTATAGAGTTAGCAAAAGAAGAAGGTATCTTGGATTGGTTACGATTGATTCACTTCCATCTGGGTTCTCAGATTACAAACATCAGAAAAATAAAATCAGGATTAAAGGAAGTATCACAATTTTACGTTCAACTAAAAAAGATGGGCTGTAATGTAGAGTTTGTTGATATTGGTGGCGGGCTTGGAGTTGATTATGATGGTTCGCGTACGGCTGTTGCAAGCAGCATTAATTATTCAATCCAAGAGTATGCTAATGATGCTATCTACACTATGATGGATGCATCCGATAAGCACGACTTACCGCATCCAAATGTTATTACCGAAGCAGGAAGAGCACTAACTGCACACCATTCTGTATTGTTGTTTAATGTGTTGGAATCTGCATCGGTACCTACATGGGACGATGAAGACCATAGCATTTCCGACGATGACCACGAGTTAGTAAAAGAACTTCATTCGTTGTTGCAAAAGATGGCACCGCGCAATATGTTGGAAACATGGCACGATGCACAACAAGCCCGCGAAGAAACGTTAGACTTCTTCTCGTTGGGAATGATTGACCTGCAAACACGAGCGCGTGCCGAACGTTTGTTCTGGACTATTGCTACAGAAGTTCACCGCCTTTCGATGGACATGAAGCAAATTCCGGAAGAATTGCGTCAGCTATCAAAGTTATTGGCAGACAAATACTTTTGTAATTTCTCATTGTTCCAGTCTTTGCCTGACTCATGGGCTATCGATCAGCTATTCCCAATTCTGCCCATCATGAATCACCATGTAAAGCCAAGCAGAGTTGCTACATTGCAAGATATAACATGCGATAGCGATGGAAAGATAGACCACTTTATTGGCTATCGTGACTTTGCACAATATCTGCCTGTGCATGAATTTAAAAAAGAAGAAACCTATTACCTGGGGGTGTTTTTAGTTGGCGCATATCAGGAAATTCTTGGTGACCTCCATAATTTATTTGGTGATACAAACGCCGTTCATATTATCTGTAATGATAACGGTGGATATGATATTGAACAAATCATAGAGGGTGAAACTGTAGAGGATGTGTTAGACTACGTACAGTTTAGTGCTAAGAAGTTAGTGCGCACAATGGAGAGTTGGGTTTCGCAATCGGTGAAAGATAAAGTCATCAGTTTGCAAGAAGGAAAAGAGTTCTTGGCTATATATCGTTCCGGTTTATATGGATATACATATTTAGAAGAATAATATGAATCAACGTAATAAAGTAATCAAAGTAAGCAAGGCGTTTTCATGCCTTGCTTTTTTTTGTTTGTATGCAGTAACAACAACTGCACAAATGCATGTTACAAGGTTTGCTACATCAAAAACAGTTGCAGATACATCCGGTATAGGTGAGTTGTTTGGCAAATCGGGTTTTGCAGGCGAGATGCGAAGAGCAATCAATAAAGTAACACCCAACGATGTAAACAATGGTGGCGAAAGGACTGCAGCACTTAGCCGTGACCAAGCATGGGTGATTGCGTATGGTGGCTATTTAGATTGTTACCGTTTCGATTCGGTGCGTACAATTACGGGAACATTCTTCCATGAGGTTAATGCTAATGCCATGAATGATATTGGCTTCAACCCTCGTGCAGTACAATGGGAGGAACGATTGGAGTTCAGGAATTTGTTGTATTACTATGGCTTTGGAACTTCAATTGGGATCTTTCACCGATGTAAACATGATATAGATAACTCCGACCTTGAACACAAGGATACGCCCGACCCAAATGTTATTCGCAAACGCGGAATTATTTTAACAGGTGTTTCTCTTTCACAATCGTTGATTAATGGTCCGGCAAGTTTTCTACCGCAATCAATGCGAATCGAATCTGATGTCCGACTTGAGTATTATGTTGGCGCAAGCGATTATCGTTATCCTCTCACTCCGTTTGGCAACGATTGGGGATTGATGAAAGCAGGCATACTGTACACAGTAAAGTTTAACTACGAACTCTCTCGTAAATTTGATGTGAGCTTGCGTTTGTATGTATCGGGAATGTACATTGGAGAGAACACCGAACAGAATCGTAGCGGTGGTTGGGTGAGTAATCAGCGAAACGAGTTTGCTATAAATCTACGTCAGCCAAATAACACGTTCTCGGTTGTGCTTGTACACGAGAGTTTGTTCGACGACATAACGCGTGTAACTACAGACCCAACTAATGTTGTTAGTCTTGGCATCAGAACCACGCCAAACATTTTTTATTAATAGTGCTTCGCTCATCTGCCGAAGCAACCCATACTGCGCCGTCACACGGGCGGGACAGAGCGTTACAGCGCGCAGTTAAATGCAAGATGAATTGGTTTACTTTCTCATCCGCATTGTGAGGTAATACAGAAATTGAGGTTCGGTGCGGTCTTGCGATAGCAGAAGAAACTTCTACATTGCATTCTTATCGAACCAGACATACATGTACGGACGCTTATCCATTGAATTGTTAACATACCCGCGCACATAGGGCTGAAGCAGACGGTAATCTTCATCGTGAAAGATGAGCAGCAGCGGGGAATCATTTATTGCAAGTTGCTCGGCCTGTTCAAACAAATGATTGCGCTGAAGTTTATCGGGTGTTGAACGGGCAAGTTCAAACAAAGAATCAAATGTAGGATTTTGATAGCGCGACCCGTTTTGCGGTGATGCCACATCAAACGTTTTGGGAACAGTTTTTCCGTAAAACAAATTGAGAAATGTTTCGGGGTCGGGGTAATCGGCAACCCAACCAAGGCGGTAAAACTCAGCTCTGCCGTGGTCTATCTCGGTTAGGTGTTGTGCAAACTCAACCATCTTTAACTTAATTGTAATTCCAAGATTTTCAATCAACATAGTTTGAATGGCTTCGGCAATTTGTGTGTTTCTGCCACCACCCGAATTTAATTGTAGTGTTATGGTTGGAAAACCTTTGCCATCAGGGTATCCTGCTTCTTTCATCAACGCTCTTGCCTTTTGTACATCAAACTGATACCCTTTGATTGAAGTGTGATTGTAATCGGGCATAACAGGGGGAACCAAACCATGTTCGCCGGGTGCAAATGCCTGACCTTTTAACACATACCGTATAATTCTGTTCCTATCTATTGCATAACTGAATGCCTGGCGAACTCGTTTGTCCTTGAAAGCATTGCTCTTGGTCATCATGCCGTAGTACTGCGTGCTGAGTGCAGGAATCCGTTGTAACACATACTTGCTGAATTCAGGTTGTAGGTTTTTATTCTCGTCAACAATTTTTGTAAAGAACTCATTAGGAATGCGGTAGCTATCTTCAAGATTACCTTCGCGGAATTCTAACAACTGAACCTTATCATCTTTGATAAATGTTGTATGGATTTTATCGAGATAGGGAAGTTGATTCCCATCCGAATCATACTTCCAATATTTTTCATTACGAACTAACAGACATTCATTGTCAGGAGTCCAGTGATGAAACACAAACGGTCCTGTTCCAACCGGATGTTGAAAGAAGTCTGTACCATATTTCTCTACTGCTTCGTGTGGAACAATACACGCATTGTTTAAAGCAACCATGTATTCAAACGGACCAAATGCTTTTTCGAGTTTAATCTGGAATGTATATTTATCGGGAGCGGTGTATCCTGCAACACCTTTTATTGGAGGTTCTGAACCTGATGCTGTTACTTTTTGAGTTGCATTGTAATACTCGGAAGCCCCAACAACTTTTTCGCGGTAAAACTCCGAACCAAGTGTACCTGTGCGTGCATCGCATATTCTTGTAAACGAATACACCACATCTTTTGCAGTTAACTCTCTGCCTTTGCCATCCGGAAAGCACTTATCATCGTGAAAGAACACATTTGGTCTGATGGTGTATGTATAGGTGAGTCCATCTTCAGAGATGTTTCTTGCCGTTGCAATTTCATATGTTAATCGTAAGTCTTTATCAAAGTACATTAACTGGTCGTAAATGTTTTCAACCAAGTGAGCAGAGGTTACATCATTCACTTGAACCGGGTCGAGTGAACGAAGCTCACCATTCTCATTAACTCTATAAGTACCGCCATAATATTTCCCACCTTTTGCTTGGTGCAAATCATCCTTCTGTTGCGATGTATGATTCTTGCAACTGTTAACAACCAATCCAACTATACAACAACAGAAAAGTAATAATGGCAATCGTTTCATAACACTTAGTTCTCGGCTTTTTGTACGGCTTGCAACAACACTTCACTAATATCTTTAACCACAACATTATCATTTTGCTCTAATGCCTTAACTCCATCCACAATCGTGGTTGTACAGAATGGACAGTTAACGGCAATAGTCCTTGCACCGGTATCTACCAACTCTTTTGTTCGGTTAATGTTCACACGTTCACCCACAACTTCTTCCATAAACATACGTGCGCCGCCTGCTCCACAACAGAATCCTTTATCACCCGAACGTTTCACTTCAATTATCTCTAAACCGGGAACTGACTCTAACACAGCGCGTGGTGCTTCAAATTCCTGATTGTACCTACCAAGGTAACATGAATCGTGATAGGTAACTGCTTCTTTAGAAAGCTTCGTTTCATCAATTACCAATCTGCCATTGTGGATTAAATCCATAATGTATTGCGAGTGGTGCATTACATTGTATGAACCGCCAAACTGAGGGTAATCATTTGTGAGTGTGTTAAAACAATGCGGACATGTTGTAACAATTTGTGTAACGCCATATCCGTTCAACGTCTCAACATTCATCTTTGTCATCATATCGGCTAAATACTCATTTCCGGAGCGGCGTGCCGGGTCGCCAGTACAACGCTCTTCGGTACCAAGTATTCTGAAGTTTACATTTGCCATATTCATCAGCTCTGCGAATGACCGTGTAATACTTTTTGCACGCTCATCGTAACTGCCGGCACATCCAACCCAGAACAGAACTTCCATATTGTTGTCTTCGGCTACTGTTTTAATGTTCATACCTTCACTCCACAGAGCGCGGTCGTTTGCACTCATACCACCCCATGGCACAGCATTGTTTTCTATGTTGCTATAGATATCCGGAAGTAACGCAGCTTCTTCGTTAAACGCGGCTTCCATCATCACCATAGAGCGGCGCATGCCTACAATTGCAGGAACATGTTCAATATTTACCGGACACTCTTGCATACATGCACCACACGTAGTACAAGCCCACAACGCATCAGGGTTGATATAATCGCCAATCAATTTCTTTTGCCACGTTGCTTGCTCTTCTTCGGTTAGTGTACTTGTAAATATTTCGCGTTGCAGTTCATCCATTTCCTCAACTTTCTTTCCGTTCAGTATTGCTGCAACTGCTTCTTTACGGTCTTGGCGTGAAGCGTTATCACCAACGTTTTTAATTTTATTTTGGAGAGGCCCTTTATCAAGGGTGCGATGATTTATCTGGATAATAATCTCACGTGGGTCTAATACTTTTCCCGTTTGGTTTGCCGGACAAACACTTGTACAACGTCCGCAATGTGTACACGTGTAACCATCAAACAATGTTTTCCAGCTGAAGTCTTCAATATCATTCACCCCAAACTTTTCGATGCCTTCTTGTTCAAAGTCAATTCTCTCTAAATCATTTGGGTAATCAACCGGTGAGAAAAACACATTTGGAATAGAC
>JAIBAE010000103.1 GCA_019695345.1 Bacteroidota bacterium
TGCCGTAAATGCATCGTTTTTTACTCTTCCACGTGTATTATGTGCTATAACACACTACATAAAAACTATAATGCTACAGCGCACTATACAGCCAACGTAAAACTTTAGGTAGTTGTGCAACAGCTACTGCTGTTGTATGCCGTTTTTATTTTTCATTCTGTTTAGTTCCAAAAGTCCAACAAGTTTTTTATTGCTTCTTGAAATAATTTTGGAGATTTTACACTTAAAATTAATTGTCCATTCCTGTTAAGCATAAATCCTACTTCAATTTCTACAATTGATGTTTCTTCACTTCCAAAAAGTACAACAGTTCTAATGATTTTATATTTCGGATAACTCGGTTTGATGTAAACTTTCTCAATGAAGTCAAAAGTCTTTATTTGTAAAATTCCTTTGTGTCGGTTTATGTATTTTTCGCCTTCAATATTAATAATTTCGTTTTCTTTTGTATCGACCAAAATCAAATCAGGAATTTCAATAATTTGTTTTTTGTCTCCAGCTTTATATAATGCTCTGTCTTTATATTTCTCTAAAGGAATTGGTTCTCCATTTAATGGAAAAAAATATCCTTTTTCAGAACCTGCGTGATTTTCAAAAATCGAAAATCCATTTGTAAATTCCTCTACAACCAAATGAATAAAAATTGTTCCCAATTTTTCTCCGTCTTTGTCGTATTTCCAATAGTCATTATTCATTTCGGCTTTTGGAACTTCTAAACCGTCTAATTTTATGCCAATTTTGTTAGCAATTTGTATGAATTTATTTGTTCTTCCAACGTGTTTTTGTTCTAATCCGTGTTGAGTAATTACAATATCTTGTTTCCAACCCAATTGTCGTAAAACTGCACTAATGATACTTAAAGCACCAATATTTGGGTCGTGAGAAAGTCCACCACTTTTGAAAAGTCTTCCCGAAATTTCAATTTTATCTTTCTTTTTTGTAAGTAAGATTGGAACATTACCTTTTGGTGCTTTTCGCATATTGTCTTTTAATTCTATGATTTCATCAATAGATTTAAAAGGTGTAAATATTTTTTCATCAAGTTTTTTACTCAAAATTTCAACACCTAAAGTCAAAAGTAATTTTGTGCCGAAAATATACGTTGATGTTGGTTCTAATTTTTGGTCAATTTGCAAATTGTAAAGCATTATCTTTTTTGCATTTGGATAATAACTTTCTATGAAAACAAATTTACTACAACGTTGATAAACACCTGTGTTTCGACTTTCTTTGTCATCAGTTTTAGTTTCTTCAATGGCGTAAATTGGTTCGTCTTGTAATGTTGGCTCATCTTTTTGATAAAAAATCAAAAAATCTGTAAAACTTGAATTACCCGAAACAGTTTTGATATAAACTTTCTCAACTTTGTTGCAACGAAAACCTGTTACTTCGTATGTGAAAGTAAATTTATTGTCTTTCAAAATTGGAAAAATTCGAATTGTATCAACAAAAACTGCAAAGCCATAATCTTTGGCGAATTTTTGAAAAATAGTTTGTAAAACCACTTTTTTAGGACGTTCTTCTGTTAAAAACCAAAGATTTTTAGGCATTCTTTTGTAGTATATAAAGTTGTTCGTGAATAAATTTTTTGGTGCTACTTTCTCCGTTGCTATTGCTTTTGAAACGTAAATATTCAAACTCAACTAATTCAACTTTTCCATATTGTTCTAATGTAGAAATTATACTTTCTTGTTCCATAATTCCTTCGGAATTATAACTCAAAATCAAAGTTTTAAATTTTCCCTCTTTTGCAATTTTATTAAGTTCTTGTATTGCGGTTTTTGCATTACAAAATTTTGATTTTTGATTTTGATAATTTCTTAAACCTCCAACACCTTTTATTATTGGATTGTCATATTTTGCAATAGTTTCTAATAAATGATAGTTTGGTGCATATTGACGTTGGTTATAAGGTGGGTCAAGATAAAAAATATCAGCTTCAACTTGGTTTAATAATTCTGTTGAGTTTTCATTATAAACAAAATTATCTTTGTTGTTTACAACAAATTCAACTGGTCGTAAAATCATTTTTTTTACTGCTCTTGGATCCCATTTTTTTTGGAATGCTGCATAAACACCTGAAATATTAGCGTAAAAAGGAACTGTTTCAATTAAACAAGCTAACAAAATGAAATATTCATTTTCATTTATTAGGTTTTCAGTTTTCCAACTTTCAATTTTTTGTCTAATTGCATCAATTATTTTTCCGTTTTCGTCTGAATAATACATTCGTGGGATTTCTAATTCAGAAGTTCCGCAAGGTGTATAATTTTGAAAAATAAACCCTTCAACTGGTTCAATTTGGTTTAGATATTCTACAACAATATTTAATGGCGAAGCAAAAAGAGTAGTACTTTGGTAATTGATATCGCTCAATAAATTTTCAAAGTTTAATTCTTGATTATTAGTTAAATATGCTTTTTGTAAAACATATGAAAAGTACATTAAATCAGATGAATAAATTTGATAATTTAATTTTTTAAAAAATCTACCGACACTTGTTGTTCCAGCAAAAAAATCAAAGAATGAATTTCCTTGAATTTTTTTTGATTGCATTACTTGATAAATTTTGTCAAGCAAATTTTCTTTGTTTCCGATATACCTCATAAATACTAAAAAATAAAATCATCAAAAAGAGTTTTCTCTTTTTGTGGTATTTGAGGTTCGTAATTTGTAATCAATACTTCAATACTTGAGTTTTTATCTCTGTCTAAAGTTTGATAATTAGAATTAGAATAATGAAAATCAATGAAATTAATTTTATAGTTTGAATTGCAAGCAACCCAAGATTTTAAAATATCATTTGATTTTCCTTTATGTTCTAAAACATTGGAAAGTGCAAATTTTATATTTTGTTTATCTAAATTGTCAAGTGTTTTTAAAAGTTGTTTTTCTTCTTTATCTGTCCAGCCCTTAAAACCTCTTTTCCCATCATTGTAAGTTCCTGTTGTAATTAAATAAGGCGGATCACAATAAACAAAGTCGTTACTATTTAGAAAAGTAAAATCAAAATTATTAAAACAAACATTTGCGAAGCAAATGTTTGCTTCTTTTAGTCTGATTATAAATTTTTCTAAATTTTGTTTCATTGAAGCGTTGAAACTACTTCTTTCACGCCCAAAAGGATTATTAAATTCGTGATTATTATTAAACCGAATTTGATGATTAAATGAAAAAGCTATAAGAACAAATAAATCTAAAGGATTTTTTTGTTTATTGTATTGCTCTCTCATTTTTTTATAACCTTCTTCGTTTGTCAAAGAAAGTTCAAACTCTTTTATTCGATTTTCAATGTGTAAAATTGTTGTGTCAAGGTCGTTTCCTTGAAATGTTTGATACATTTCAATTAAATAAGTTAGGTTGTCGTTGAAGTAAATTTTGTTAGCATTTACGTTAATTCCTACGTTACAACCACCAGCAAATAAGTCAATAAAATTGTCAATTTCTTTTGGGAATAAAGGCAAAATTTGGTCTAATATTTTTGCTTTTCCACCAATGTAATTTAGAGGAGATTTTATTTTTTTTAAACTATGTCTGCTTGTTACCGCCATTCAAATATCTATTTTCGCAAAGTTACAAATTTTAGGTTTGGAATTCGGTTTCAAAATTTTGTTTTTTCTCAAATTATCATTTTTGGCACGGTTTTCCTAAAATGGCATACAACTACGGGATTGGTGCTATACCGTTATGCCGTTGCACAATATATCCCATTACGGTGGTATTGATGCAATGCCGTTATGTCCCGCAGCACAACACACTGTACGGCACCCGCTCGGTGCGGTCTGCGGTAGCAAATACATATACAAGTTTTTGGTACAAATAAACACCATACCGGTAAAATAATCACTACTCATTTACTACGGTGGTGGTACTTATTTAGTACACGGTGGCAGTGTACTGGTTGCTACTTACACCGTAAAAACGGCGGTGAAGCCGCTACGCGTATAACACGCAAGCAGCGGCAACAGTTATTTCACCGTCGCAGGGAGCTATTTTTTGTACCACTAAAGGGATTAACAGTACTTAATACAAAAAACGCAACAATTATTGAATCAGCCGGTACTCATTTTCTACGGTGTTTTGAACTTTTTTGGTACTCAGTTAAAAGTGTACTGAACATATTTTCAGGATTTCCGTACCAATATTAGTCATGGTTACTTTGAATAGAAAGCTTTTACATAACTGATTTTATCTTTGTTATTAAATCCAAACACCAGATACACATCTGTGCCTTGTTTCGGTGTTCTAAATTGGGTTCCCCGTATTGAAACTTTCCCAGTATTGGAATTAAGAATAACATCTGGTTCATCGATTGGTACAAAAGTATCGTTTGGAAATCTTTTCCAATACTTATAGTCTGAACTAAGAACCACTTCTTTAGGTATATTTTTTAGGTTTTTGAAATATGCTGATAAGGTATCACTATACAGTTTTTCAAGCCCGACTATATCATGATTATTTCTAAGACGTATGTATTCTTTTGCAAGAATTATGAGCGTATCATGCCTTTGTTTTTTGATTTGAACCGAGTCTGTGATTCTTGTTAACAACGTAGTGTTAGTATCCTTAATTGCCGAGATAGTTTTTATCTCAACTTCCTGTTTCCATGTATAGTAAATGAATAACACAAAAGATAAAATAATACACCCAATGGCAAACAAACTTACAGCAGAAGCCCTACGGCGCAAAGCAGTAAAATTCATTAAATCATTCATTTTCAGATTTACCTTTATTGTTCTGATTTAACATTGCCATACAATCAGCCCACATTCGTAACAATTGAGAAGAGCTATAAGCAATAGTACCACCCGATCCCATCATACCAGCTATATATGCAAAGTTCTTTTCCGTTAACTCAACTCTTAGAATAAACATCACAACACATACTACTAATAGTAGAAATGAAACAATTGAAACAGTAAGATAAGCATATCGTTCCGGCTTGAATTGCTTCAGCATAAATTCAATTGTTTCAATCTTAGAAAGTTCTGACATACGCTATAAATAATGAATGAATGTTGATATTAACGATATCATAGATGGAAACTTAATTACAAATACCATGAAATGTTTACATAGTATTAAGTACTTGCATCAGTCTTGGAAGCAGTTTTTTTCCCCTCTGTTGATAAAAACTCAGTGATTGAACTTGACTTTAACAATAACCCTATAATCACTCCAATAACTGGGGAAAGCTGTTGTGCTTTATCAAAGTATCCAAGTATGCTAAGTGCCCCAACACACAATACAATCATGATGGCTTTATACCATTTGTCACGTTTATCTAGTTGATCCAATATTTTTAGCGTTTCTAATTCTACCTGTTTTACCTTTTCTAAACTTTGCCTATTGGTTTCAGCATTAGAGTTAATATAATCGGTAAATACCATACCTATCTTTTCTACAACTGTTTCTAACAGTTTGCTTTGTATCTGAAGTAAGGGAAGAGCGTCGATAGATTTAGATATACTTTGCTGAATGTCATCAATACGTTGTCTAAACTGATCAACAATATTACTATCTTCTGTATCTGCCATAATGATTATAGTTTGAGTTATGAAATTTGTGTAGACTTACTCTACAATCTATTTTCCACCATACTTTTTGTATGCTGCCGCAAGTTTGGTATCGTAGTTATTCTTTTTGTAATCGGCTCCGTTGTAGCGTTTGGCAAATTCTGCCCATTGCTTATTGCGTAGTTCATCATCTAACGAACAATGTTTTACATACTGCACAAACGCCATAAGGTGGTCGCGTTCGGAGGTGTACATTGCATTGATAAACTCTTGCAACGATGTAAAGCCCGCTAATGCAAAGTTGAACCCCATTATCTGGAACTTTCCCCACGATGCCGACATTAACGCTGCATTACGGTTTAGTTTTACAGCTTCTTGTAAACGCGCATGTTGTGCTGAACTTGGTCCGTAACCACCCGGTTTTGGATTTGAAATATCGGGATTAGTTTTATCGAACATGTGGTTGGTGTATTTGGAAAAAATATGCCGCTCGAATAGTATCACCGGTTCACCATTATCGTAAAACCCCTTCTGGCGCGATTCTACTTCCGATACTGCTTTAATTGCAGCAACGTTACATCCAAGCATATTGGCTGCATCTTGGAAGTCTTGGTCGGTTAGTGTTGGCTTTGCCATAGTATTGTTGAATTACTGTTTGCCTACTCTTTCAGGTTTTCGGCTTCCCCTAGTTTGTATTATGTAGATGGTTATGTTTTATATAATGTACTTTAGGTGTCCTTAAATTTTTTAGGAACACCGGGTAGTTCTGCAAGATTGAGTTCTAGTTTTGTATCGCCGCCATTAACCAACGCACCAACTGTAAACGAGCCAACTGAATAAAGAGTTAGCTGAACCATATTATTTTTAACTCTGAAGTAGCGTTTATAGCGATAAAACGTAGGGTGTATAAATATTATAGCCAGACTTCCGTTTGGTAGGTTGTTTTCATCTCCTGTTAAAGTTATAACTACTTTATACAAAGAAGAGGTTTCGGATTGTACGGTAGCAGAAAGAGTTACCCCGTTAACATTTGATGCTTGACCAAACTTATGAAACCAAGGGTCTGAGTCGAAAGTTTTGGAAACAGGTGTATAAGACTCGGCTAGGCTACGTAGTTTATTATCTTTTTCTTTTTGATTATCCTTTGGTACATCCACTAATGCAGCATCTACGTTCTGAACTTGTATTTCTCCCTGCTCCTCGTTATCACTTTCATTTACTTCATTTTGATTTGTAATTGAACTTGTAATTGCTTTGGCTGCTGTTTGAGCATTTTCTTTTGTTTCATCTAATAGCTGATTAAGTTCGTGCGATAAGATAATGGAGGTAAAAATATATGCAGCAAGAAATCCGGCAATTAGCGAGAAGAGTATCAGAGCCAAACCAAACCTGTATTCAGGTGTTCCCATTACACCAAACTGACAACCCGCATTTAAGTAGTATCTGAATATTTCTCGGAACTCAACCAACGATGCACTAATAATAATCTTCGTTAGCCAATCGGAAATTTGTTCCAGGTTTGTATTGTTTGTGAATGATGGTGTAGCAGATGGTTTAGTTGTATCGGGCGGTGTAGATTTTGGGAAACCGAACAGGAACCCAATGATAACACCCACAAATTGTGCTGCCAAACAATTAGCAAGTGCACTCCATAGAGTTACTTCTTTGGTTGCATTAAATCCAACACTTACTATTACCACGGTAATAATTTCTACAACTGCAACAAACAACAGCCAATACCCAACAATGCTTGTAATGCGTGGCACACCATTCAGTTGATTTGTAACCGATAGTAGTTTGCTGATAAACGAAGGATTCTTTTTTACTTCTTGTGCATTTTGCTCTGCCATACAAACCTCACGGAATTGATTGTAGGTTATAGTAATGAAATAGTTGTTGTTGTGCCTGCTTTAAGCGTTTGATTTATGGTTAACGATTTGTACCAATCGGATGTATTAGTTCTGATTTCAATAGATTTAACCTGCCAATCGGGTGCAATACCTTGTGTATCAATAGCAATCTCTAACTGTTGCGGTGTTCCGATATCAACTCCTTCAATCACTACATAATCTACACTTCCCGCTTCCATGATGTTATATTGGGACGCATCTATGGTTGCCGAGTTTGTGCCTTTACTTCCCGATATAGTGCATGTGATATTAGCATCCGTTCCATATCCAAGTATCCCAAAGGTATCGCGCGAAGTAGATATACATAAACGATAACAAGGAAGGTTCTGTGTGAAAGGCATATCACCGGGCTTTGCAATGCTGTACACATCTTTATACTTTTTGCTTTTCAATAACTTTTGCAACTGGATAACACCATTCCTATCTTTATCAGGATTTATATCTACAATCAATCCATCAACATGCAGGTCTAAATACCGTCGTATTTCTTGTTCACCCATTGCAACCCACTGATACACAAATGAACAATAGGTATTTAGTGCTCTATGTCCGATTGCTTCTGCGATTACAGAATAAGTTTCAGGTCTGACGGTATCGGTAGGAATTCTTATCCCGGCAATGATAATCTCGGTAATGCCATATCCAAATGCAACCCTGTTCAATGCAGCATCACGTGCGGCGTTGATAACCTTTAACGGATGTGGTGATTCATCAATTCCAATACATACATTAGGATTGCTTCCTTTGTAAGCGGGAAGAAAGGTTGTATCATCTAAGTCACCACGGGTTATTAGTATACTGACACCATTTCCTACCTCTGTGTTCATATAGTTATCTTCAAGGTACTGTACAAACTCAGCAACAGGAAAGTTATCTGTTTTTACATCAAATGCAATCAAAGCAAGTTGATTTGGAAACTTACTTTTTTTTGTCGTTTGAAGTTGTATCAAATCATGGATAAAAGCATGAAGTGTATATCGCTCATTAACGTCACTCACTTCACCATGACTTATGTAAAAACGCGAGTACTCGTACGATGCAAAGTGAGGATCGAAATGTACATCTGGTTCAATGCCATTTGCCCCCGCATATAAGTATTCTTTAATGTCTTCTATGGTGTTAGGGTTATGCCCAATGATGTAAAACAAACGTTTCACGGATACCTGACTCCTAATATGAATATTTAATAAACTTCAGGGTAGAATTTAACGTTGCATCATCATTATCAAAATCACCATGATGCTGAGCATCTGATGTAAGATTATACTTACTTGTGATAGTTTCTTTCCCTCCAACAACTCTCATAAACTTGTTAGGTTGTGCAAAGTACTTAGCATAACTATTAGCATATTTTTCCATACCTAAAATCTCTTCGCAGGTATCATCAAACGGTGTAGCATTTTCTTCGAATGAATTTGATACGAGATATAGCAATGATTTACGATACAATGGGGATGCCGTATCATCTCTTTCCTGTTTATCGGAGAGGGTAAATAACGAACAACGTTTTATGTGGTTACCAAGATATGGTACATAGTGAGTATTAAAAAAGTTAACAGTACAAGCGGGTGCCCATAACGAACAAGACTCAATAGGAATATTAAAACTATGTAAAGCTTCAACCACACCACCTAAAAATATACTCCCGGCGGAATGCCCTACAATATGCACTTCAATGCTTTTATCCCTATCAACTAACTCTTTTAGTTTTTGTACAAATATGTACGCACCACCATTGGAGTTAAACCCATTAGATGTTAAACTTGCCATTACAGCATTCTCTTTCATTTCACTCCACATTTCCTTTCCTAATGGTCTTGCAAGTACTTCCATACTTTCATCCCAGCGTTCATTTACCCAATCCCATAGTTTCGTCTTTACAGGCTCATCTTGTTTCCCTTTCAGTGCATCGCTGAGTATATTGCCAATTGTGGTAACTCCACCACTATGCCACACAAACATTATGGGATACAACTCATTATCTAACATCCCTTTAATATTCTTTGATAATGTATCCAACGCGCTTTTCTCATCTACCAATCCGCCATGGGCATATAAAACAATCTTCTTTTTTTTCCAGCCTTTGGTAATTGCTTCAAAAGTACTCCCTTTTTCAAACCTTTTCTGCAAGTCTGTACTATTGTTATGAAACCTTGAATCAGACTTTAATACTCCATTATTACCAATGGAAACAACATGAGGTCTCATTACAAACGAAGTAACAATCTCCGATTGGCGCGAAGCAACCCCTTGGCGTAACACTGCATCCTGAGATAGTGATATAGGTACCCCTAATTGTGCTACCCAAACATCATTTGCATTTTTTAGCCAATCATCGTAACTAATTAAAGCATATCCATTTTTACCCCATGTATTTCCCCAAGAATTTTGAATCCAGAATCCTTCACGTGTATACCCTACTATAGCAAAAGCATGCCCGCCTACAATTGCATTAGAGGATTGATAAGGTATTATACCTTTGGATTTATCAACATTCTCCCAACCTGTATGAACATCCGCAGTCGCATACAAAATCCCAACTTCAGTAAGTGCACAATGCATAGCTACTATATCGGATGACTTGATTCTATAATACGCACCCAATGGTTGATTCAAAGAATTCATTGCAACTTCTCTGGATAATCTTCCTCCCTTTTGCCATAGTTTAGATTCACATACACCGTGTTTATGCCAACCCTTCATAGCTCCTCTGGCAGATGAGCCATCATAGTTTTCACCTTGCCATTCATCGTATCGTCTTGCGTTATCATACAACATCCACGGACTTACATCTTGAACGTTCTTTAGATTGTTTCGTGAACGTAATAAATAGTTGACAACAGCCGCCAATCCAAAACCGGTACATGCCCCTTCCGTTCCCTGATTTAATATGGGTAGTTTATGTTTTTGGTATTCATCTAATTTTTTTTCCAATGGTACTTCGCGTAGCGTAGGTGTATAGAAAATATCCCGAAAGTCAATTACATCGGCTCGAACATTAAGCTTCATTTTATGTAAAGACATGGAACGTGCTTTTGTTGTGTTATTCACATTTCCTTTAGATAGTACTTTTTTTGCCATGATAGTCCTTTGAGGTAAACAGAATAAAATCTTTTATTTTCTACCTACAACTAAAGCAATTCTCATAAGCTAATCACTACTCATTTTCTACGGTGGTGGTACTCATTTAGTACACGGTTAACATAGTACTGAAAACGTACGAACAACAATTACTCCCAACCAGATATTCTGTAAACCATTGATTTATATAGAGTAAGAAAATTCAGGCAAGTACTCTCTCTTAATATATGCCCATTCTACAATAAATGTTAGTTAGCAACCTTAGATTTGTGTTTGTAAACTTTCTGCTATCACAATCCGCACCTAATCTCAAATACATCACAACCTACAATCTGCGGGAAAGAACGGTAGTTTATTTTGAATGATATCGAGTATCTGTTATAACACATTCGTAGGGGCGAAAAGACATTTGCCCACAAATAACACCTCCATATACAGTCATGTCATGTGTTACATATGTCATACAATTATCTCTGCACAACTACGCTGCGTGTTATCCATTCTCCATGTACCTTAGCGCGGATAAAGTATAAGCCGTTGGCTTCTATCTGTACTTTGTGTTCGACGCGAGGCATCGCGCCGCTACGAGCCGGAGTATCCTTGGTTCGTAATTCGTAATCCGTAATCCGTAATTTCGGTGATGTGTATTGCGTTTCAATGATTGAGCCGATGCTGTTTATTACTTGCAATTCCTCAATCTCATAATCACTTGTTATTATTACCTCGCCTGTACTTGGGTTTGGACTGAGTAATAATTCTGTTCCGGTTAATCTAAACTTTAAGATGTTGATTGCACAGGCAGTACCCGTTATAAACGTAGTGCCTTTACTGGTCTGTATTCTACATTCTGGATTAAGATTAGTACTCAGGTTTTCTATGCTGAGTGTTGCCTGTCGTGTTTGGGTTACTAATGCTTTACCGGTAAACTCATATATCTGTATCGGTGTTGTGCTAAGGGTTATTGCTTGTTGTACATGCAACTGTTGCCACTGTCCTGAATGTACCGACGTTGGTATATCCATTACATCTGTTTCTGTTTGTATATCGTACTCTACTTGTTGTAGTTGTACATCTCTATCCGATTGTGCAAAGACTTGTACTCTTATTGTATCTCCTATTTGTATGGAATCTCTGATTGGTGCTACAAACAGATGTACTGTTGTTTTGGGTTCGATAGTTATGGTTGCCTGTGCTGATGACTCACAGCCCTCACTGCTACGAACAGTTACCGAGTATGTACTTGTTGTTTGCGGTGTGGTTGTGTATTCTGTTGACTGTGCTACTATATTCCCTTTATCATCTTTCCATGTGTACGTGTTTGTTACATCGGGATTTACTACCTTCACGGTTGCCGTTTGACCTTGGCAGATGGATGTGTCGCGCACAGAGACGCTTGGCAATGGTTGTACTACTACGCGCACGGTGTCAACACCATCACAACCATTTCGTAATCCTTTAACGGTGTACCACTGTGATTGAGTTGGTTGAACGGTGATTGCATCACTTGTGCCGACTACGTTGTTTTGTTCATCAGACCAAG
>JAIBAE010000104.1 GCA_019695345.1 Bacteroidota bacterium
TTCCGATCTCAATAACATTACAACCCGGCGAGTGTTTAGCATTTGATGCTGTATTTACTCCTCTTTCTTCTGGCACAAGAACAGCCAAATTAGTTTTTAGTATTCCAAGCGAATGTGGGGGTAATCAGGAAGTAAGTATTGCCGGAGAGGGTATTGCACCTCGATTATCTATAGATACTGTTGACTTTGGGTTACAACGTGTTGGTGTAACCCAAACAAAACAAATCACCATAAAAAATGTGGATATTATACCGGCAAATATCACAAAAATAGACTGGGCAACATTGCCTGAATTGAACTTTAAGTTTGGTACAACAAAGCCACCAGGTACGCCATATCAATTGGCAGCAGGTAGCCAAGTTTCATTTGATATTGAATATACTCCAACCGACGAGAATAAACACCTTAATTACGTTAGTGTTGAATCTGCAGGTAACTCAACACCTTTAACCGGTAAGGTTTCGGGCGAAGGATTTGTACCTAAAATAGCAGCTGCTGATATTCGCTTTAATATACCATTGCCTAAAAATCAAACGTCAACAATGGCAGACCAGCAATATCTTGTTATCCATAATACAGATTCAAAATCTCCTCTGTTAATTAAGAGTGTACGATTTACCGACCTGACAGGCAAATTTGAATTTGGAACACCTGCACCTGGTTCGAACTTTAGTATTCCCAAATTGGATTCGGCAAGATTCGAGATTAAGTTCACGCCGGAATCAGCAGGTATTATCTCAAGAGTAATCTCAATAATGTCCGATGCCGCGCCAGGAGGTAATCCGGATGTTGAAACAAAAGTAAGAGTAACTGGAGAAGGTTTAGACTTAGGTGTAACAAACTTTAATCCATTTGGCGACGTATTAGTTTGTGATTCAACTCAAACACAAACCGTTACATTATCCAATCCAGGTTCATCTGCTATAAACGTTTCATATACACTAACAACAGTAACCGGTAGCTCAACTGCATTTGAGGTAACTCAACCTACTTCAACAAACTTTGCTATTCCAGCTGGTGGAAGCTCAAACGTAACTGTTCGGTTCAAACCAACAATTGGTGCTCAAGAAGCAAAGTTAGACTTTACCGGTACCCCTGTTCCACTATCCTATACACTAACAGGTAAAGGTACAGGTTCTACACTCAAGTTTACAATGAATTCACCAGAAGTTACAGTTGGCAATGGTTCTATCTTAAATCTGAAAGTTACAGCAACAGATTTGAAAAATGTGTCAGTAAACAAAATGGAAGTAGATGTTCTGTACGATCAATCGTTTGTCGAATTAGACCTGCCTCACTTTGTTTCTACTGTAGGAAACTGGACATGGGTACCTACTAAACAAACCGGATTTACCAGATTTACAGGCACAAATTCTGCTGCTTTATCAACCGGTACATCCGACTTATTCAATATTCCATTCTACGTGTATGCAACTAAAATTAAGAGCTTCCCAATTACCTTACGTTGGAATGATTCTACTAATTATTCATGCCTTACACCGGATTACGGCAATGGTCAGGCAATAAATGTTGTTACTCCTTGCTTTGCGGAAGGTTTAGTGTTTAAACTTGCAACAACTGCCTACGCTATACAGGTTGCACCTAATCCGGCTCGTGAAAATGTTAAGTTGACATATGGAATTGGATTTAATACACCTTATAAAATTGAATTGTTTAACTCTATGGGTGAGTTAGTTTCAACAATTGACCAAGGACATAGCACCGCGGGAATTTTTGAGAAAGAGATTGATGTTACAAACATTCCAAGTGGTGTTTACTTTATTCGGTTGAATGGAGCAGAACATGTTGTTACATCACCGTTAACTATTGCAAAATAATTTATACGCTAACGCATGACCGCAACAGAGGTTGCTCTATGCAACATAGCTTTATCAGCGGGAAAGAACCGTAGTCGGTTAACCAATCGGTTATAGTATAAGGCTCTTTCCGGCAAACTGAACATTGGTACATAAGTTTCTACTTGGTGCCGTCAGGCGATAGCAAACAAATTAATCTATTATGTAAACAAGGGCTGCGATGAATTTGTAGCCCTTCGTTTTGTTTATTGCTTATATTGGCATTGGTGAATAATTATAGGATTGTATATGAGTAAGATATATACATTGGGATTTCTTTTACTTGTAGCATTGCAGGTAATGGCGCAACAAAATCCCCCGAAGTTTTTTTTATACAATGTTGATACTACAAAGTACCCACAGATAACAGCCAACGTTTACGCTGTAGATGGTAATAACCTACGTTATACTAACCTAAATGTAAATGAATTTGACTTATTTGAAAGTGGTAACCAACGCGATGCAACACTTTCCATTAGATGTGATACTGTTCCGGAACCATTGCCTATAGCTGTATGTTTGGTGTTAGACCAAAGTGGTTCAATGAACGATAGAACCAGTTCAGGTGATACGTATTGGGATTGGGTACGATTTGGAGCAAAGAGTTTTATTAACCAAATGGTGTTTGTACCGCCATCGGTAGTTGCCATTACTTCATTTGGAGGTGAAGCTTTTTTACGACGAGATTTTGAAACGACTAAACCTCCTTTAATTAGCGCAATTGACCAAATACCTAATGAAGGAGCAACTAATTACGATGAAGCTTTTCTAAACACCAGTCAACTTGGTGGTCCAAACGGTGCTGTTATTGTATTACGACGTGCCCCAATAATGTTAAAAAGGATTTTGATAATCCTTACTGATGGGCAGCCCGACAAAACTCCTCAAACACAAAGAATTATAGACTCTTGTTGGAAGAATAATATTACCGTGTATGCTATTAATTTAAAGACCCCTAAAAACCAAAACATCAATTTGGATTTACAAAAAATTGTAACTGCTACAGGTGGTAAAGCATATTTAGCTGGAAGTAAACAGGAGTTGGCAAATATTTATAATCAAATTGCATTAGAGATACAACGAAATATAGACTGTAGAATTACATGGACATCGTTTCCGGGATGCACACAGCAAAGCAGAAATAGAACATTGCAAGCAGTATTTAAAAGGCCTTCTCCTGCTATTAACTGGTCTGGTTCTTATGTAGCTCCTGCAACAAGTTTGGCAACGCCCAGAACATCAGTTGCAACAATAACATTTACCGACCCCGGGACGGGTGGAAAGCAGCAAAAGTCAATAAGAATTTATGCACCTAATGTGATTACAACAAGATTATTAAACTGTACAGTTACGGTCGGTGGTTTGTATTTCAAAGTAATATCTGTAAGTAAACCTTTGCCAAGTACTATGCAGCCAAATGATAGTATAGATGTGCTCATTGAATTTACACAAGATCAAATAGGAAAAACGCATACCGGAACTTTACTAATTGACGGAGATATCTGCGATATAACCATACCAATAAACGTTATCATACCGGTTGTAAAACTTGAATCACCTAAAGGTGGCGAAGTTTACTCGGGATGTGATACAATTCATATTTCGTGGAGTGGAGTGCCGGAAGATGAACCTGTAAGTTTATCCTATTCCACTAACAACGGAACAAACTGGCAAGGGATAGTTTCGAATGCTACCGGACTACAATATGTTTGGAATAAACCTGTTGAACACAACCAATACAAAGTACGTGTACAACGAAATAGTTGTAATTGGATTAATGTTGCTAGCAGTACCGGGTACGACTCCCTTACAAGCGTTGCCTTTTCTCCGTACTGGAAAAAGTTATCAGTGTCTGGTTGTTTTGAAAACAGCATGACATTGAAAACAAATATTATCGTTTCGTTAGGCAGAAGAGATGGTTTATTTTCAATCCTGAATACTAACTCTACTGTTGACAAACTTGTTTCTATAAGTGGGACTGAAGATGAAGTTGTTACGAATGTGGCAGCTGATTCGGTACATACCTGGGTAGTTGCAGGAACAACAAACAGTAAACAAATAACAGTTGCTGGAACATTAAAATTAACTCTATCCAACCTAAAGAATAATGCCATTTTTATTAGTAAAATTGATTCACTGGGTAATGCAGTTTGGGTAAGTGGATTGGCTAATAACACTACCTCTTCTACTGGCGACTGCTATCCTATTTCATTGCATGTTCGAAATGATAACATCATCATTCTACAAGGATTTGTCAGAGGATCAATAACATCTTTATATACAGGTTCAACATTTCCTGTTAAATCTCTTACTGTTCCCGACTACAAAAATTTATATTTTCCTTTTACTGCTGAGATTGCAGAAACAGGTGAAATAACAGCTCTGTATTATTCATTCAACACTGCTTATAAACATGAGTTGATTAGGAAGAGAATTACTACCTATAACAACATTATGTATGAAGCCGGTACATTTATTAATCAAATTGAATGTGGTAATACTATTGTTCAATCTAAAGGTAATACTGATGGATATATCAGAGCTACACAACTCAACACAGTTTACGATCAATCCAAAACTGCATTTACAATTAAGAAACCGAATTTATCATTCCAAAGACAATTGATAGGATTCCCAACCACAGATGTTGGTAAGTCTGTTGTGCCATTTCCCTATCCAATCAATGATTTAGAAAATACAGGAAATTTACCTTTGGTGTTGAATTCACTAACATTTGTTGGCCAAGACACCCAAGACTTTAGCATTGTTAATTCCGTTGCACCTGGAATAATCCCGGCAAGTAATGGTGCTATTTTACAAATTGATTATTCACCCAAACTGGTTAATAGAAGAAACAGGAATGTATACTTAATTGCAGAAGGTGATTGCACTCCACCCGCATTTACTACTTTTTTTGCTGAGGCTACATTCCCTAAACTAACCATAGATGAAATTACTTTTGGAGAGTATAGACTTAAAACAGTTCACCATGATACCATTAGTATTGTTAACAGCGATCCGGCTGCAGTAATCATTAAATCAATAAGTACTAGCGCAAATACTAATGGCGCATTTACATGGAATGTACTGTTTCCTAATGCAAAAGATTCAGTTGTACAAGGTAATTCAACGTTAAAGATTGCGGTTGATTTTGCACCTCAGATAGAACCAAAAGATTCAATTCTATTTTCAATTGTAGCCGCCGGTTTAAGTGAACCACTCACTTCTAAAGCAACAGGGTCAGGTTTCTTACCGAAAGCGTCTGCCAGAGGATATGCATTCAAAACAGTTCCCGTAAACACAACCTCCGGAGAAACAGGATCTGTTGTTATATATAATACAGATAACCGTGTTCCTCTTCATGTTTACAATTCGCTTTGGAACTCATCAAAAAGTGACAACTCGTTTACAATATCTAATCCAATTGTAGAAAAAATTATTCCGCCGTTGGATTCAATTGTACTTTCTATAAATTATACCCCACTAACAACTGGTACACATTCTGCTCAATACATTTTCGACCATGATGCTGCAACAGGTCCTGATACTCTTCCCCATGCTCGGGATACTGTTTGGATAACAGCAGATGCCAATGATGCTGAACTTTCAAGTTACTCATATACGTTCCCTGCTTTGCTTAGCTGCGGAAAGGACTCAACCACATTTACTCTGTACAACCGTTCCGATAATACACCTTTAGATGTAACATCTGTAGAGATTACAGGAGATGTAGATGTGTTTAGAGTATCTCCAACAACTGTTCAACAACTTGCAGCAAAAAATGGAAAACAACTATTCACAGTTTACTATAACCCTAAAAGTGCAACGTCATCGCAAGCTACAATTGTTATTAAACATAGCGCCGGAACACCGGACACCTTTAAGGTTAATGGTCAGGCAACGGATGCTACCTTAGTGTTCGAGCCATTCTCTACAGCAGGAAATGCAGAAGATTATCGCTTTATTCCTTTAAAGGCAAAGTTAACTTCGTCTATTCCATTTTTACTTGATACACTTACCATCGTGGTTCAAACAAATCCAACTCATGCCTTGTTTGCCAAGGATACTCTTCAATTGTTATATAATGATTGGAAGTGGGAACTTGATAGCAATGGCACAACATTCATTTTTCATGGTAAGCACACTGGCGGAGGTGTTCCACCTGGAGAAATTGAGTTTCTTCAGTTCCCTGTTTATCTATTCCTATCTAAACCGCTAACCAGTTATATATCTTATAACGGTATAGCACAAAATCTTGAGAAATGCTTGCATATAACAGGTGATTCAGCTAAGATTTCTGTTGAACCTGTTTGTTTCTGGACTGGTAGGAGTATTACATTAGCACCCGGTTTTGCCGTAGCTGTTAAGCAGTCTCAAACAAATGACTTGGAAGTTCATTACTCGCTTCCCTATTCCTCAGGGGCTACTATTGAGTTGTATAATGTTTTAGGTATGGTTGAATACAGCACTAAAGTAAATTATAGCCCAACCGGGACTAATTATATTACATTACCCGAAGGTGTAGTTCATTGTGGAATGTACTTCTGTAAACTATCGTTCGAAAATCTAAGCACGGTGCAACAATTCTATATCACCAAGTAACAGGTCGATGGTAATTGTTTGGTAGTGATACAAGGTTCTGTCACCGCGTTGGATGGCTAGCTATGTGAATTTATGGTTAGGACGGTTTTTTTCATGAAAAGCCGTCCCCTACCGCACCAAACTATTACTCCTCTTTTGCGGGACAAATCCTCGATTTTGTCAAATTTTCCTACATCGTTTAGTTCCAAACTAGTTACTTTTTACTCAATATAATTTAATGGCATAATGCTTGCTATTCCATAGGAGGATTCTCATGGATTGGAGAACTTATGCTAAAAGAATTATATACTGCCGCTATGGGCATGATGCCCCAACAGACGCGGTTAGAGATTACATCGAATAACATAGCCAATGCAAACACTACTGGATATAAACGCATTGGTATATTCGAACAAAATCTCATTGAAGCCAGAAATAACCTGCAACATATCAAGGGCGATGCCGAACCCGGCGACGCACCCCTATCTCAATACACCGATTTTAATCTTGGTACCTTACAAAAAACAGAAAACCCGCTTGATATAGCTTTAGATCAGGACGGATTTTTTGTTGTACACGATGATAATGGTGAAGAATACTTCACAAGGGGTGGACACTTTACCTTAAGTCAGGATGGTAAACTAGTAGCCACCGATGGAAAATTCTTAGCCGGTGAAAATGGTGGACCTATTGTAATCCAACAACAAGCAGATAACGCACTACATAATGCCGAAACAGCAGTGGAAATCAAAATTCACGACACGGGTGAAGTGTTTGCAAACAATCAAATGGTTGGTAGAATTGCAGTTGTTAAAGTAGACAACCCGCAAACATTAGAACGAGTGAATGGTGCCGAATTTCTACCTGGAGAAGATACCAATTTTGAACGCATATCTGCTGAAAACATCAGATTGAAACAGGGCTACATAGAATCATCTAACGTTAACATCATTAACGAAATGGTGCAAATGATTGGACTGCAACGAGCATTCGAAATTGGGCAAAAAGTAATCACTACAAACGACGGAACGTTAGACAGAAGCATTGAAATGGGGCGTTTTGCATAACTCAGGTGTAAACTAACTTTATATATCTTATGGATAAGACACTATCAACAGCGGCAACCGGACTTAGCTCACAACAACGTTACATCGAGATTATATCAAACAATCTTGCAAATGTTAACACTACCGGCTATAAAAAAGTACGCCCTGAGTTTCAGGATTTGCTATATGAAACATTGCGTCCGTATGGTAATACTCCGCAAAGCGGCTCGCAGCCTTTGAATGAAGTACAGATTGGAAGTGGAACGGAATTGGTCTCCACAACTAAACAATTTGGTCAGGGTACTGTTGAGCAAACCGGGAATCAATATGATATGGCAATAAATGGTAATGGCTTCTTTCCCGTTCGCAGACCTGATAACACAATTGGATACACCCGAGATGGCTCGTTTACCATAGATAAAAACGGAACGTTAGTTACTTCGCAAGGATATGTTTTAGATCCTGAAATTAGAATTCCTGATGATGTAGTTTCAGTTACCATTTCACGCGATGGTATTGTTACCGCAAAAAGTTCCGGAGATATGACTGTTGATACAGAATTAGGTAGAATACAATTGGCTCGCTTTACAAATCCTGCCGGATTACGTGCAATGGGTGATAATCTGTATCTACCATCCTCAGCTTCGGGTGATGCAATTTTAGAAACGCCAGGAACTAATAACACAGGTGAGATTATCCAAAACCACTTGGAAAGTTCTAACGTGGACTTGGTTCAAGAGATGGTTAACATGATTCTTGCACAGCGTGCTTACGAAATAAACTCAAAGTCAGTTAAAACCGCAGATGATGTTTTAAACACAGCAGTAAATCTTAAGAGGTAATAGACTATGACAACCACAGATAAATATAGCGATAGAACTATGAAGATTATTCTATTAGTACTCGTGCTTTTTGCTATTTGCTTCGCAGAGTTACTGCATGCACAAACACCTAAAACGTACCCTACAAAGTTCTCGGCAAAGACGTTAACAATAGGTGTAGAGAACTTCCTCCGCGATAGATTAGAAGAAACAGATGAGTTCGAAATAGCAGGCGACATTGAAGAACAAGTGTTCGATGACCAATATGTAGTAGCGCGTTGCGAAGCTACACCGGAATCACTCGCAGGAAACACAAAAGTTGCGTTGGTGTTCTCTAAAAACGGTAGAGTTCTACGTAGAGCATATGTATCCGTCCGAGTTACATTGAAGCGCAAAGTTCCTGTGTTTACCCGCTCAATGCAACGTGGTGAAGTTATCCAGCAAAACGATATTGAAATCAAACTAACAGATGTTACCTATGTAAAGGATAAACCTTTACAAGAGTGTGTTGGGATGCGATTAACACAAAATGTGAATCGTGGCTCTGTTGTACAACGTCAGTACGTTTCAGAGTCTTCATCAATCATGCGTGGCGATGCAGTTCAGATTGTAATGCAAAGTAATGGCGTAGTTATTCGTGCTAATGGACAATCCTTAGATGATGCCAAAGCCGGACAGTCTCTTCGTGTAAAACGTGATGACTCAAGTACAATTTTAACAGGTGTTGCAGGAGAAGGTAAAGTAGTTAATGTGTCGTTGCAGACTCCTTCAACATCACAGAAATAAAGATTATGAAAAAGCTAATACTATTACTCGTAACTCTACCGTGTGTAACATTGTTTGCACAATTTAACGAAAGCGCTGCAAAGTCACTGTTTAGCGATCCCAAAGCTTCCAAACAAGGCGACCCGGTTACAATCATCATTGTTGAAGAAACAAGTGCCGATAACACCGCAAGTACCGGAAGCCAACGTCAGTCAGACTTATCAATTGGTGGTGGTGCTAAGGCAGGTAGTACTTCGGTAAGTGCAAGTGCAAGCATCGGAACACAAAACAAATTTTCCGGTCAAGGCAGTACTTCACGTAATGAAAGTGTACGTGCACGTTTATCCGCACGAATTGTTGACGCATCGAATCTCAATGCAATCAAAATAGAAGGTAAACGCACTGTTACTATAAATGGCGAAACTCAAACAATAACGTTATCCGGTTACATACGTTTTATAGATATAATGCCCGATAACAGTGTAATGAGTTATAGCATTGCCGATTTAACGTTATCGTATAATGGCGATGGAACCATTTCCAAAGCTCAAGAACCGGGTCTCTTTACAAAGTTCTTACGTTTCTTATTCTAATATCGAACTAAACTTATTACTACAGTTATGATTACCAGAAGATGTATAGCAGTTGCAATAGTAGCTTGTGTGTTATGTACTAACATCACGTTTGCAGGGAGAGTTAAGGACATTGCTACTATCGAGGGTGTAACAGGCGTTCAGGTTGTGGGCTATGGGCTTGTAACAGGGCTAAGTAATACTGGCGACTCACAACGCTCAGGGTTCACTGTACAATCTATTATAAACATGCTTAAACGGTTTGGTGTAACTCCGCAAAACATCAACCTCCGTACGCGGAATGTAGCGGCTGTTATGGTTACAGCAACTATTCCCGTGTTCATGAAAAAAGGTGCTAAACTGGATGTACAAATTTCGAGTGCGGGCGATGCAGAATCGTTGCAAGGTGGTGTTCTTCTCATGACTCCCCTTTCCGGTACCGATGGTGCGTTTTACGGATTTGCACAAGGTCCTATTAGCGTTGGCGGCTATGATTATCGTATGCTTGGTTCACGCACAGGTCGTAATAGTACAACATCAGGTCGCGTTCCTTCAGGTTGCATTCTCGATAAAAACGTAGAAGGAACAATTGTAAACAACTCACAGATACGAGTATTACTTCGCGACCCCGACTTTACAACTGCAACCCGCGTAGCCGATGCAATCAACAAACTCCCCAACCTTACCAATGCAGCTCAGGCAGTAGATGGCGGTACCATTGCAGTTACCGTTCCTGCGGGTTCAACACAACAACAAATCATGTCGTTCATTGCACAGATAGAAGCGGCGAACGTTTCGGTTGATGTAGCAGGTCGTGTTGTTATTAACGAACGCACAGGCACAATTGTAGTTGGTGGAAATGTTCAACTTTCTCCATCGGTTGTAGCACACGGCGGTATCGAAATTCAGATACAGCGTACATCGGCGGTACAACAACCTGCACCGTTTACGTTTGGCAGAACGCAACGAACAGATAACGCAACCTTAGTAGCACGCGAAGAAAAAAATCCACCTGTTGTAGTTCCAGCAACAACAACAGTACAAGATATGGCAAATGCATTAACGCAACTCAAAGTAGCGCCGCGCGATTTAATCGCAATATTCCAGGCATTAAAAGAAGCCGGCTCGCTACAAGGAGAGTTAATAATTCAGTAAATGTGATAGCATCACAATCCAATCCAACAGAGAGGCACAGAGAAATCTGTGTCTTTTTTTTATATGGTTTCCCGCCTCTGCCGAAGCCATCCTTCTGCGCCGCAACCCGGTCGGGAACGAGCGTTCAGCGGCGCGAGATAATTTAGTATCTGAGATTTCCAACATCTACTTCTGCACAACTACACTACGTGTTATCCATTCCCCATTCACCTTAACACGGATGAAGTAAAGACCGTTGGCTTCTATCTGTACTTTGTGTTCGACGCGAGGCATCGCGTCGCTACGAGACCTCACCCCAGCCCTCTCCAAAGGAGAGAGAGATGACGACTCCGAAGTCCTCTCCTTGGGAGAGGATGTAGGTGAGGTTACCACTTGACCGAGTGCATTTACTACTTGTATTTCTTCTATCTCATCATCACTCGTTATTGTTACCTCACCATTACTTGGGTTGGGACTAAGTAATAATTCAGTACCTGCTAACTTGAACTTCAGGATGTCGTTTGCACAGGCAGTGCCTGTAATAAACGTAGTCTCTTTGCTGGTTTGTATTCTACATTCAGGATTCAGATTCGTGTTAAGGTTTTGGATTGATATGGTGGCAACTCTTGTTTGGGTTGTGAGTGCCTTGCCAATAAACTCATATACTTGAGTTGGTATTGGTGTGAGCGTTATTGCTTGTTGTACATGTAACTGTTGCCACTGTCCTGAATGTACCGACGTTGGTATATCCATTACATCACTTTCCGTTTGTATATCGTACTCTACTTGTTGTAGTTGAACGTCTCTATCTGTTTGCGCAAAGACTTGTACTCTTACAGTATCTCCTATTTGTATGGAATCTCTGATTGGTGCTACAAACAGATGTACTGTTGTTTTGGGTTCGATGGTTATGGTTGCTTGTGCCGATGACTCACAGCCCTCACTGCTACGAACTGTTACTGAGTATGTACTTGTTGTTTGCGGTGTGGTTGTGTATTCCGTTGATTGTGCTACTATATTCCCTTTATCATCTTTCCATGTGTACGTGTTTGTTACATCGGGATTTACTACCTTCACGGTTGCCGTTTGACCTTGGCAGATGGATGTGTCGCGCACAGAGACGCTTGGAAGTGCATGTACTACGACGCGCACGGTGTCAACACCATCACAACCATTTCGTAATCCTTTAACGGTGTACCACTGTGATTGAGTTGGTTGAACGGTGATTGCATCACTTGTGCCGACTACGTTGTTTTGTTCATCAGACCAAG
>JAIBAE010000105.1 GCA_019695345.1 Bacteroidota bacterium
TATTGATGTATATTATGGCTCCAGACCAAAAGGTACAGAGGTAAAACGTGATGTAGTCACACTACCACCAATGAATGGCGAAATTCGCGAAACTGTGCAAGACACTAAAGCACAACTACCGGGTGTATTTGTTGGTTATCGCGGTGTTAAACAAGGCGATCCAGATGGGTATGCCTTAGAAATGCTTACTGATATTCTTGCAAACGGCGAAAGTTCACGTATGTATAAACGATTGGTAGATAAAGAACAAATTGCTGTACAGGCCTCAACATTCCCATTTCAATTAGAACAAGTTGGTGCAATGGTGTTAATTGGTATCGCTGCACCGGGCGCTGAAATAGGTAAAGTTGAACAAACCATGTACGCTGAGATTGATAGTGTAATCAAATATGGCGTTACAGATGCGGAGTTCCAAAAGGCTAAAAATATTGCCGAAGCAAAATTTATATCCGGTAAAAAAGGACTGTTAACTAATGCTTTGGCATTAGCAGACGCGTATGCGACCTTTGGAAGCACGGAATATGTAAATAATGAAATTAAACGTTTTTATTTGGTTACAAAAGACGACTTAAAACGCGTTGCGAAGAAGTACTTTGATACAAAGAACAGGGTAGTATTAACCTATATACCAAGTTCAGAAAAGAAATAAGTTATTATACAATCCAATAACCTTTACTTAATAAATCATCGTACATCAAATAATACATTGAACTTACTTATGAAAATGAAATATTTAATATTGTTATTATGTGCATCGGTGTTCGCTATTACACCTACGTTTGCACAAAAGAAAGCGGATACAGGTAAAAAGAAAACCTCTAATTCCGAAACACCATTAAAAGAAGATGCAGCACCCGCAGAGAAAAAAGTAGTTGATTTTAAGCTAAAACCTAAAATCGGTGAAATGAAAGAGATTGAATTTCCGGCTTACAGCGAAGCAACGTTGAAAAACGGCTTAAAGGTGATTGTTATTGAAGATCACAAACAGCCAACAATATCAATGCGTTTGCAGGTACGTGCGGGTGAATCGTTTGACGGCAAGAAAAATGGTGTATCATATTTAATGGCCAACCTTTTAACCAAAGGTACTGCTAAACGAAGTGCCGAAGAAATTGCAAATCAATTGGATTCAGTGGGTGCAAATTTATCTGCTAATGCAGCCGGAGAATTGGTAATAGTATCGGTAGACGGTTTGAAAAAATACTTGCCATTATTACTGGGAGTATTCTCTGATGTGGTTCAGAATCCAACGTTTCCTAAAGAGGAGTTGGACAAATTAGTACCTCAGGTTTTAGCATCGTTGAAACAGGAAAAATCAAGACCAGATGCCTTGGCTGCAGCATTATCCCGTATGGTAGTATATGGAAAAGATAATCCGGCATCACAAAGAAAAACAGAAGCCTCGGTAAAATCAATTACCATTGAAGATATTCGTGCCTTCCATAAAATGTTTGTACGCCCAAATAACGTTGCTTCAATTGCTGTTACAGGAGATATTTCACTCAACGAAATTGTACCTCAGTTAGAAAGAGCTTTTTCCCGTTGGACTCCAAACACTACATTAGATGTACCCACTCCTCCTGCTGCTAAATCAATGCCTAAAGGAGTGTACTTTATTCAACGTCCGGGTTCTGTACAAACAACCGTTACAGCAGTAGCGTTAGCACCTGCACGCAACAACGAAATCTATGAGAAGATGCAAGTAGCGTCATCGTTAATTGGTAGTGGATTTGCAGGACGTTTATTCAAAACACTGCGCGAGACATATAGCTTCACATACACGCCATATGCATACATGACTCAAGGTAAATATTACAATCGCTTTATTGCCGGAGCTGATGTGCGTAATGCAGTTACCGATTCTGCAATTATGGTATTGCAACGCGAGTTAGAAAAAGTAACAGCCGATGCTGCGCCCGATGAAGAACTTGATTTAATCAAACTCAATCAGGTTGCAGAATATGCAATGAGTTTTGAGCGTAGCGACTTTGTTGCATCAATTCTGCAAAATGCTCATTACTTAGGATTATCAAATGAGTTCATGAAAGGTTATGCTAAGCGCATCAACGCAATTACACCATTTGATGTAAAGCAGGCAGCAGAGAAGGTTATACGCAAAGATAAATTGTATCTTGTTGTAGTTGGTGCACCAGATATTCTTCCGGTGTTAGAAAAATATGGTACTGTGTATAGTTATAATCTCGACTTAGAGCCATTAAGCGGAAGCAACTCAATGGAAAAGGTTTCTTTGAGTGTAAACGATGTTATGAAAAAAGCCGCAGATGCAATTGGTAATACGTCATCCGTTCAAACGCTCTCCAGAAAAATTTCGCTTACAGTTGAAGCAAGTGGTCAGAAATTTAATGGTACCGGTTGGGAGAAAAGAAAAGCAACTAACAAACAAGTGTTTGGCATTGATTTACCTGTAATGAAGCAACAAACATGGGTTAATGGTAAAACAGCATTCCTACGCCAAATGAATAACGCTCCGGAAGAAATGCAAGGCGAAGATAAAACTGCGGCAGTAGATGAAGCTTCATTGTTCTATTACACAAAACTTCCAGCGCTTGGTTATACATGCGAGGTTGTTGGTAAACAAGGTGGACAAATTGTTGTATCTGCAAAGAAAGGTAGCAAAGAACGTCAGTATTATTTTGATGCAAAAACGTTTTTGTTATCAAGAATAGATAAACCCGAAGATACTCCGCAAGGACCATTGCTTATCACCGAAAAGTACGAGAATTATACCGATGTAAACGGAATTAAACTACCTAAAGTAGAGAAACTCGAATCACCGATGTTTACCTTTACATCCGAAAACTCATGGGAGCTCAATACTCCGGTTGATGATAAAGAATTTGAAGCACCGAAAGAGTAAGCTTGGTTACTGCCACGCAAATCTACACCGAACTGCGCGGCAACCCGGTCCGCTCCAACCCTTTAAAGCTCAATGTGAAAAGTCCTGATTCAACATCAGGACTTTTTTTATGTGAAGTAAAGAAATTGCGATGCTGTAACCTTTAATCCCGACCGGGTTGCGGCGCAGAAGGGTTGCTTCGGCTTGTGTGGGAGCAAAACTATCTTGACTTTATGTTAAGAGCTGATTGGTAAGCTCTATGAGAAGTGAATAGTCGTAGGTTTCAACAATGTGTAATAGGTTTGTAACTGCTGGCTGATACTCCGAAGAGATATCACCAAGGGTACTTACAATATCTTGTACTTCGGAGAAGTTTTGAACTTCAATTGCTTGTATTAGCTCTTGTTGTTTCTCGGCAGGTAGTGATTGTATGAACCTGACAATGTTCAATACTTTGTTAGCGTTGTACTGTTCCTCGGATGTTTTTTCGAGATACTCAATGCTCCGTTCAAAGGTAATAGTTGAAACTTGTTCAATTGTATCTAGTAATTGTTGTTCTCTGAATGGTTTGCGAATGTATGCATTAAATCCATCGCGTAATAGATTATCTCGTAAGTACCCAAAACCACTTGCCGAAACTGCAATGATGGGAACGGTTGCGCCTTCGGGTAAAGTGCGTATTTGTTTCATTGCGTCAACACCGTTCATGATAGGCATTTGGATATCAAGAATCATTAAGTCTGCCTTGTGCTCAACAAATAATTCTACTGCTTGTTTGCCGTTAACTGCTTCAAAGCAGGTGAATCCAATTTGGCTTAATGACAGATTTAACAAAGCTCGGTTGTTTTCGATATCATCGGCAATAATTACTTTATACGAGCGGTCGTGTTGTAGTTTATAAGTCAGTAAAGAATTTTCGTTAGAATCTGATTTATGTATTGTTGCAACTGATAGCGGTACTATAATAGTAAACGTACTTCCTTTGCCAACCTCGCTTTGTAATCCAATTTCACCATCCATTAGCATTACAATTTTCTTGCAAATTGCTAATCCCAAGCCGGTGCCTTCGCTATGCATGCCAGTTACTTGTTTAAACGGTTCGAATATAGTTTTGATCTGTTCTTGAGGTATACCACGCCCTGTATCTGAAATCTTAAATCGGATGATAGGTTTATCTGTCTTGGTGTATCCATCCAAACTTACTGTTATTGCGATACTTCCGTGGTTTGTAAACTTAACAGCGTTCCCTACAATATTGAACAGAATTTGGCGTAATCGTTTTGCATCGCCGTAAAGAAACCTGGGTACATTACTTTCGCAAAGAATTTCAAAGTTAATCCCTTTACTTTTACATCTGCTTCCAAACGTTGTCTTGGTTTCATTTAAAATACTTTCTACATCCATTGCGTCGAAGCTCAATTCCATTTTACCGGCTTCAATCTTAGATATATCCAATACATCATTAATCATATCCAGAAGATGATTCGCACTGTTATACATCATCTCAATGTATTCACGCTTGTTAGATGGAATATCAGAATCTTTCATGAGTAACTGAGAAAAACCTATTACTGCGTTTAAGGGTGTGCGTAACTCATGCGACATACTTGAGAGGAATGCAGACTTTGCTCTGTTTGCACTTTCGGCTGCCAGTTTAGCTTCGATTAACTGAGACTCAGATTTCTTACGTTCACTTATATCACGTACAAACGATGTAAACAAGTAACCTTTTTCGGTACATATTGCAGAAATTGAAAGTTCAATTGGAAATACGTCACCATCTTTGTTAACAGCAGTAAGCTCCAATGGTTTTCCGATTAAGTATGTTTCACGTTTATTGCGGTAGGTATCAATAGCTCGGGCTACAATTGGAGCAAAACGTTTTGGAATAACCGTTTCCACAAGTTTCAATCCAATCACTTCCTTCTTCTTCCAACCAAATAATCCTTCGGCTGTTTTATTCCAATCGGTTATAAAACCAAACTCATCGGAACATATTACAGCGTCAATGGAAGTATCTATAATTTGTTGTGAATACGCATGGAGTAAATCGGCCTTCTGTTCTGCTAAAATTCTGCGTTCAATCTGAGTACGAAGTATATCGGCTACTGTAACTATGTCAGCATCTAAAAATGATTCATCGTATTCATTTAATGCAGAAAGTGATTCGCGTAATTTCTTGAGAATGAGTTTTGATTGCTCACTTTCTGCACGAAGTTTTTCATTGGCTTGACGCAACTCTTGTCCGGAAATATCCATCGTCCGTTCAATCAATAATCTATCATTATCCTGATGATTAAATTGTTCGTTAACGGTAGTAAAGAGCTTTATATATTCTTCCGGTATAACAAAGTCTTTCCCTAAGTATCGTTTAATGATTCTACTTAAGGTTTTGTTTGTTAATATGTCCGAGTAATGCGGCATTGTATCTTGTTTATACTTGTTCGGAAAATAGTGTAATGGTCATGGTCTGGTTGTGAAGCTCACACTTTGTTGTTGTTCTAAACGGAGCAAGTTCACCATACGAGTAAAATCCTATAATTGCAGGTTTATCGCCAAGCACTTCACGTACCTGTTCAACTTCTTCAACTGTTCTGGGACCCAAAATCATCTTTCTACCAACACAACTAATACACAATGCCAACTCTGTGTTAGTTGCAGTAATGCTCTGTGTGCTTGATTCAGCAGCGTCTTCTGCCGCTTCAATTATTCTGTCGAAGTTCGCTTTCATTAACTGTGCATCTGCATCCTGTTGTATATCTCCCGCAAAAATCATTGCCTGATTTTCTTCATCAATCCCAAGTATTGTCCGTACCACAGCGGGTTGATTATCTTCAGCTTTAATACTTAGCGGAAACAATAGAGCAGAGCCGGGTAAATCAGCTACCAAATCGCCTAAATATCTCTTGTATAGTTCTAAAGCAGGTTGGTCATCTAAACTATAAAGTTTGTTCCCCTCTGACTTTGTAATCTTACGAACCGGCCCGTATGAATCCCAGCCCCCTACGGAGCCATAACCAACTTGTAAAACATCACTGTATAAGCCAACAGCCACCATTGTATTTGTAGTTGGTGTTTGATTTAATCCCACTAACGTGATAACAAAATTATCGGCATCTCCTGCAAGCCCGCCTGTTACATTTACATTTTCCGGTAGTGCGCTGTTGATTCCTTTTATCAGTTCACTGCCGTTAATATGCCTACCTTCCGAAAACACCAACACGTGTTTCAATCCATTATGGGGAAGTTGTCCCATAAGATGAATTCCAGCATCAAACGAGTTACTCGAGTCAGAAAGCTGCAATGAAGTACATTCAACAGTAGTCTTTTCAAACTCTATTGCGGTTGCCACAATCGAGTTATCATACACATTGCTATCCAGAATTTCACCGCTTGTAGAAACAATTACAATAGAACCTGTGGGAAAGTATGTTCGTAATTGGCCAAACGTTTCAGGTTTTTCAAGTTCATAACGGTTACCGAAAACTAAGATTAACTGTGGTGCAACAATAGGGTTTGTAGGCACGCTCCATCCATTAGCGGCTGTCCAAATCAGTTGAGATGTCTTCATAATTCCTGTGCAAAATAGAGTATGCTAAAAACTGTAAAAATTGTGCCAAGAGCTTTTTTTTAAAAGCCACGCCTAACAGCATGCAATAAAAGTGCTTACACTTGTGGGAGAGTATCGTCACTTATACAAGAATGTTTATCAGAAAATTGAGATTCTGTCATGCAAAAAGAAGGGGGGCTTTTAAGCTAAGGATTGGGCTGTTCACCCAGAAAATTACGCAACCTCAAACTGTTACTAACTACCGAGACAGAACTTAAAGCCATAGCAAGCCCGGCAATCATAGGGTCAAGACTAAATCCATTAAGTGGTATTAAAATTCCCCCGGCTATGGGGATTAAAATTATATTATACAGAAATGCCCACATAAGGTTTTGTTTAATGACCTTCATGGTCTTTTTTGAGAGCTTTATAGCTGTTGAAACTGAAGCTATGTTGTTATGTAACAAGGTTATATCGGCTGTATTTAAGGCAACATCAGTGCCACGCCCCATGGCTATACTTACATCAGCTTGTGCAAGTGCCTGGGCATCGTTAATGCCATCGCCAACCATTGCAACGGTATTACCTTTTGTTTGTTCAACCTTAATGTACTCTTGTTTTGATTGCGGAGTGCAATTTGCCAGAAAGGTGGCAATACCTATTTGTGTTGCTATAAGTTGGGTGTACTTTTGGTTATCACCACTAAGTAATGCGCAGGTGATTCCGTTAGATTGTAGTTCTGAAACAGCAGCCTTTGCGCTTGATGTTAAAATATCTGATATGATTAAACTTGCAATGATGTGCTTAGATGAACTGAAAACTACGATACTTCCATTACCAAATGTTTGTTGTATCTGTAATCCTGTTTCGTGTTCAATCCATTCTGGTGTACCTACATAAAAATTCTCTCCATTAACAGTTGCGGTTACTCCCTTTCCGGGAATTGTTTGTATTGCTATAGGAAATAAGTTGAATGATGTTTGGTTTGATTTAATATATGAACATATAGCCTGAGCGAGAGGGTGTGTTGATTGCGACTCGATTGCATACAACAATTGGAGATACTCATTATGATTTTCTGTGGTTGCCCATGTAAAGGTTTGAACTGTTGGTTCTCCTTCGGTGATAGTTCCGGTTTTGTCGAAAACTACTGTATCCACATCTCCTGCTTTTTCGAGTGCGTTTGCATTTTTAATAACGATACCAAGCTGTGCTGCCTTGCCCATACTTACCATTAGTGCGGTTGGTGTGGCTAATCCAAGTGCACAGGGGCAAGCAATTATCAACACAGCAATTGATGTAGTTATGGCAACTGATAAACTGCCTTCAGGACCAAACAATATCCAACAAAGAAATGTGAGTACAGATAAACATATAACAGTTGGTACAAAAACCGATGATATTTTATCAGCATATCGCTGAATGGGAGCCTTGCTGTTTTGTGCATTATGTACAGCTACAATTATAGAATGCAATAGAGTATTATTCTTAATTCCTACTGCCTTTATGTGTAATGTACCATTGCCATTAATTGTGCCGGCATACACCTTTGTGCCAATAACTTTTTCAACCGGTAACGATTCACCCGTCAGCATACTTTCTTGCACTGTGGATGCACCGTTAAGTACAATACCATCTACATTAATTTTCTCGCCTGCAAAAACAACTACTTCATCGTGCAGAACTACATCCGTAGTTGGAATAACTTCATCATTACCATTTCTACGCACACGCACAGTTTTATCTTGTAGCGATAGCAGGGAAGAAATTGCTGAACTTGAACGTTGTTTTGCCCTTTCTTCAAAGTACTTTCCTAATAACACAAATGCTATGATAACCGCAGAACTTTCAAAATATACATCCGGATGAATACCACGCTCCATAAACCAATCATGGAAAACTAAAGCAGAGAAACTCCAGAGAAGTGAGATACATGTACTAAGTGCTACCAATGTATCCATGGATGTTTCCAAATACTTCAGTTGTTTTACAGCTCGGATATAAAACAGTTTGCCAAACACAACCGAAACTATCAACGCTCCAATACCACAAAGAACTTGCACCCACATTGTAGAATGATGCCTCAACATTGAAACAACCATAATAGGCATGGCCAAAAACATAGCTCCATAGGCATTACGCTTCAACTCTGCAACATAGTGTTGTTGTTCTTCAAATACGGCTGTTACAACATCTTCGGGTTCAGGTTGTAATGTAAAACCAAAAGGTTCAAGTTTTTGTACAAACTCTTCAGGAGGAACAACGGCAGGGTCATATTGTATTGTTGCTACAGAACCTGCATAGCTGACTTCGGTAAGCTGCACACCATCCACCGACGAAATAATTCGTTCAACACTTCTTGCACATGCAGTACATGTCATGCCGGAAACCGGGAATGTGCGCGTAATCGTCATTGTATTATGCCGGTATCTCTAATTCAAAACCTGCCGTATAAACTGCTTTTCGCAAAGCATCAGGCGTAACAATGGAATTATCAAATTCAACAGTTACATTGGCATCAGTAAGTTGTACCGCTGCACTTTTTACCCCGTTTTGCAATGCCAAAGCCCGCTCAACACTGGAAGCACATCCATTACAACTCATGCCTTGTACATTATATGTTTGGGATATGATATTGGGTGAGTCAAAATCGTGATTTACTACCATAATAACCTCAGTTGTTTTCAAAATCAACGCAAAACTATCACAAAACAATCACTGCTATTTTACAGTTAAACACAAGTAGCGTGTATAATTTCGTCATAAGCTTGTTTAATCTTGCATGATTATTGCCGATACACCATGTACACAACGATTATGGTATCAGTATGCAAGAAACCCCCGAAATATATGCTGTTTATGTAATGGCAAACTCCATCATGACGTTTCATGTAGGAACGACCTATAACCTTCAACTCATGGTTGTATCGCACAAAGAAAATGCCGACCCTAATGCATTTACATCCCGTTACCAACTCCATAATCTTGTGTATTACGAGTTATATTCATCACAGCATAGTGCCCGAAATCGTGAGACTAAACTCAAATCGTTGCCCAAAAACGAGATGATTGAACTAATTAAAAAGATGAATCCCGAAATGACTTGCATTTTCCAAAAGTACTTAGTTGGCGAAACTCCTCAGGTACTGAACAAAGAACTATCCGGTAAAAAATCCACCCGCCGCAGAAAGTCCTATCCTGCTGCGCATGTCTATAGTTTGCGTTCACTTGCAAAGTCCGGTGGGGATGATTGATTTGTTGTTATCACAACCGAACCAATCCGAATACATAAACCTTACCTCCTGCACGGGAAGAAACCAGCTATTAATAATTACTCGTTCTCCTGCGACGCAGAAGCACACCCTCATCTTATAAACGGAACAAATTCGTTTCAATACACTTCGTATCTTTGCTTAACCTTAAAGTTAAGAATATGATTGAACTTGTAAATCTTCATAAATCGTTTGGACCCAAGCAGGTATTGAAGGGAGTTTCCTTAATAATTCCAAACGGTCAGACAACCTGTATAATAGGAAAATCCGGCTCAGGGAAAAGTGTGTTATTAAAACACATTGTTGGCTTGTTAGAACCAGATGAGGGTAAAATCTTTGTAGATAAAAAAAATGTTGCCGAGTTAAACCGCGATGACCTTTTTTCCATGCGCCAAAAAATGGGATATGTATTTCAGGGTGCGGCACTGTTCGACTCTCTTACCGTTTGGGAAAATGTTATCATCAGCTTATTTGAACATGGCATAAAAGACGACGCCATTTTAGATGGGGAAGCCAGACGCGTTTTATCTGCTGTAGGATTATTGCCCGATATAAGCGAATCAGGTTCAGCATCATTCGAAAAAGAGTATAACATCTTACGCGATAAAAAACCATCCGATCTTTCCGGTGGTATGCGCAAACGTGTTGGCGTAGCTCGCGCTTTAGTTGGCAGCCCCGAATACATCTTTTACGATGAACCAACAACCGGATTAGACCCCGTTACATCCGAGCAAATAGACATGTTGATTAAAGACCTTCAACAAAAGTTAAATGTCACTTCACTTGTAATAACGCATGATATGTTCTCTGTTTTTCATATAGCACACCACGTTGCCTTTTTACACGAAGGGTTAGTACAGTTTGAAGGCACAGCACAAGAATTACAAGAAACAAAGAGTCCGGTGGTGCGTGAATTTATTGAACGTTTTATCTTAAAGCCACATGATTGAAGAGTTCATAAGATGCCCTAATTGTAAAGAAACAATTCAGCTAAATAAGCAGGAACAGCAGGATGGTTTTTTTCAATGTCCATCGTGTGCTTATACATTTACCGGTAATGACGAGAAGAAACCCATCCCTTTAGATTCAACGTGGAGTAGTTCCGGCACGTTTACTACCAAATACAAATCACACACAATCAAAGTTGTGGTTGACTATGGCAAAGAAGTTATTGTATTAGTAGATGATGAAGTGGTTGTAAACCAACCATATCAACAATCGTTTGCAAGTGAAATTCAAACTGTTGATTTTACAATACCCGAAAACAAAAAAAAGATTCCAATGAAGGTGAATGTGTTTGCATTACATGGCTCTACGTTTCATCTTCAATGCGAAATATATGGTAATGGGAAGTTGTTGCTGAACCAGGAAAGTAAGGGCTCTAAAACCATTTGGTACATCCTGATAGTGTTTTTTCTTATACTTCTTTTGATATCAATTCTGATTGGAAACTAATGGCAACTAAAATATATACAAAAACTGGCGATGATGGAACTACCGGGTTGTTTGGTGGCGAACGTTTGTTAAAGTACGATGTAAGAATTACTACCTACGGAACGGTAGATGAGTTAAACAGTGTTATTGGGATTACTCTTACGCACCAACTTCCGGATTCGTTGCGAGAAGACTTAACAGCATTAAGTTCCTTGTTGTTCAGTTTAGGAAGTGATTTAGCCACACCACTCAATCCACCGCCTGTATACCACATCCCACGTATGGTAGAAAAACATGTACTTTGGTTAGAGTCCAGAATAGATGAATATGACAACGTTATTCCTCAGTTGAAATCCTTCATACTACCGGGTGGTTCATCATCGGCAGCATATCTACACTTGGCTCGCACTGTTTGCCGCAGAGCCGAACGGTATGCTGTAGAATTATCCCAAAGGGAAGAGATAGGCGAGTACCCCGTGAAGTTTTTGAACAGATGCTCGGATTTTCTTTTTACAGCTGCACGTTTTGCAAACCATACCGCAGGAATCCCGGATGTCCCGTGGCAACCTGAAAAAGAATAGACTATCTACAAAAGTTCAATTAACTGGTGAAGTGAATTGATAGTATAATCGGCTTCCAAAGTTGTTTGGTGTTGATGTGTTGGGCTAAACCACACTGTTTGCCATCCTGCGTTTTTTGCTCCAAGAATATCAACGTCATAATGGTCGCCTACAAACAGGGCATTCTTTGAGTTCGGTACAGAAACGGATTCTAATGCAATATCAAAAATCTGTTTATCAGGTTTTGCAATTCCTACTTCACTACTTACAATCATCGAATCAACCAAGCCACTAAAGTTAAAGCGT
>JAIBAE010000023.1 GCA_019695345.1 Bacteroidota bacterium
GTATTTGCATTAACTGTTTGTGGTGCAGCTGCAGAACCTAAGTCAGCAGGAGCTGCATCACCAATTGTAGAACCCGCTAAAGTAGAATTACGCATAGCATCTACAGCTAAACCAAGAGCTTCATCGTTCCCGGTACCACCCATAAATGCAGTCATTTCTTCTACAAAGTTTGTTCCATTTGAACGTAAACGGCTATAAGCAGCATCATAACCACCACTACCGGTAGCAAATCCTGCCATCATATTATATGGTGCAGCAAATCCTGCATCGTTAGTAGCACCTGCTACAATATACTTAGCACCGGTACCATTTTGAACAGTATTAGGCGCTACTGCAGTAACGTTTACGTTTGAGTCGATTGTAATTGATGTTAAATAATCATCTCCAGTTAATCCCCAATATGTACCAAATGTACGATTGATGGAACCATTAGGTGAAGTACCATTCCATTGCAACTGCCAAATCAAACCATCACCTAAACCAACAGTACCTGTACTATTGATTGTAGACGAAATCGCACCGGCAGATGCCATAATATTAGAACTGTTATCACTAAAAGTAACACCTGCTACTGCAAAACTTGTATTGCCTGCAACAGTCCAGTCGTGCGCAACGCCATATACACCGTCGTTATTTGTACTACCAACAAAGGTAGCACCATCTAACTGACCGTTTGTATTGAAACGTGCCGCAAAACCGTCATCGTTTGAGAAGTTACTTGTTGTACCTGAACCATTATTATTCCATACGGTATTAAACGAACCTGCTGTAGCAACTGAGTCAGGTGATGTTGTTGAACCACCAACCCAAACAGCACCGGTGCTGTTTACGTGTGCAACTGAACGTACCTGTGTAAGTCCGCCGGTTCCGTAATATGTTAACCAGGTTGGGTTCGATGTTAGAGATGAACCAGCCGGGAAACGAGCTAATAATCCGTGGCGGGCTGCAATACCGTTTCTGTTTGGCTGCCAAACGGTTGTTGGTGTGCCATAACTTGCAACCAAACCGGTACTAGCGGTATAACCACCTACGGTAACAATATTATTTACATCAATGGTAATACATTGTAAACGATCTGCAGAGTTACCTCCAAAGTACGAACAAGCTGTTCGTGCACCAGCGGAAGTAAAGGTTGCAATAAATGCATCCGGTATTGTATTCGAAGAACTATTAAATGTATTATCAAATGCAGAGCCTGTGGCAAACGTGCCATTAGGTGAAGTAGTTTCACCAACAACAAAAATGTTACCGGTATTATCTACCGCAACACCAAAGGCCATATCGTCGCCAGTTCCACCAAAGTAGGTTGAAAACGTACGTGCCGTTGTACCACCAACTGCGCCATAGGTAAATCCACTTACAAAACAGTCGCGTGTTCCGCTTAGTGCTGTTTGGAAAGCTCCACCTGTTGTAGGATAATTTGTACTAATTGTATGTCCAACGATGTAGTGAGCAGGGCCAGCTGCTAATGTAGCAAAAGCTCCTGAACCAAATTGCTGAACAGCAACAGCTGTAGCAATATCAGTATTTGTTCCACCTGAAAGTGTTGACCAATCGCGCTGAGGGTCAATTACCAGTGTTTGTGTTTTATCGTAATCCGGAACAGTAAATCCTACTGTCGAGCCGTCAACATTAAAAGTAACAGCCACTTCTTGTTGTTTACCGTCAACGGTAACATAAGAATATGGTGTTTCTTCAGTAATCGTACCTAATGGTGATGTAACTTTCATTCCGCCATTAGCTAATAGCGCAACATCATCTGCACCATTAAACTTCATTTTAATCAAACTGGGATTTCCACCCGGGCGTACTATAAATTCAGCTTTTAAGCCTTTGCCTTTTGATACGAGTACCATATCAATATTAGGATACACGTTCTCGTAAACAAGCTTACCGTATCCATGAACTCCCGATATACCACCTTGAACAGATGCTACATTATAGAAGTTCGAAACCCCAGGCAACATTGCGGAGGGTGAAATCACCGCATTAGAGTTTGCTCCAACCAACTCCATATCCATACGATATAAAGTTGTTTTAGCATTACTCATGTCCATGTCCATTGGGCTTTTGGCGTTTTTAACACCATCTACCTTTGTGAACACATAACTGAGTTTGTCCGGGAACATATAGATTTTGGTGTTATTCGATGAAGCCGTGAACTTAATGTCCTTACGGGCAGTTCCCTTATCATCGAAAACTTGTCCTTTGTTCTCGACAAACTCAAGCGATGCTTTACTAAGCATTGCGTTTGCCTGAGCTGTTGAAACAACATCCGGTTTTTTTGTTTCGGATGTGCTAGCAGGTCGAGCAGATGTTTGAGCAAACAACGACGTACCGGCAACCGCTAATCCAAGCGTTACCGTACAAGCCGTTCGCCACAAACTCCGTAACTGCTTTTTCATAAAATCCTCCAACAGAGTTGTGAAAAAAATGAAGTATTACTACTATGATAATTAATATATACTGTGTTTGTATTGTAAAGTAAAATCGAGGATACTAATCCATAAACTAAGGAAGGCACGTCCGATGTGCGTGAACCAAATGGTAACGCAAATCGTGTGCCTGATATAACCGATTCAGCAAAATTTGCTGAAGGGAAACTAACTTCCGTGTTTGGGAATAGTATCAACGTTCCATAAAATTTAGTGTAACTACCGCTTGTGCACAAAATGTCTTTCATTTCGGCACAAATTATCTGAATTATGTCAGTTGAGCCCTGCGAGATATCCCCCCGGACGGCTACGCAAGCATTGTAAATTGTATTGAATATGCTGCAACATGCTCCGCATTTTCAAACAGAATAAACATTATAAGTGCTTATTCTGAGCCAACTTGACACACTCTATCATCTTTCCCCATACTCCCCAAAGTCCCCTACAGTTCTAAAGCCACCCTTCAGAACTTCTCGCAATATAACAGATGCCAAAATTTGGGCAAAGGTTTTTTTTCCGCTTTCCCATTATATTTCATTCACAATAAACGGTTTAGTAAGCAATCATAACCCGTACCACTGCATGTTATCGCTTACTATACTTCTGTACACAAGATTTGGTTTCAAAACACGAGTGTTTCCCGCTATTGCCGCAGCACACCTTCTGCGCCGTCACCCGGGCGGAATCAAACCGATTCAACTTCGCAACGATCCATGTGTAACGATGTGCTATTGTACCTAAATCATTACATTAAAATTTGTTTTTGAAAAATGCCGGATTACCAACATCTTCCTTGCACAGCAACTTTTGAAGAAAAAGAGCTTTCTGTTTCTCGTAATGCGATGTACAACGCTTGGCTCGCACAGGGTTTGCACGTACCACGGGTGGCTACGGCGCACAGCGGGAACACCATATTTTCAGATTTATAAAGAAATACCAATTTGTACAAATGGAAGTAACCTGAATTTTAAAACCGTGTTTGGTGTTATTTTCGCGTCTCTGCGTTTTTTTCACCATAACATTAACTCATGGAATCGAGAATTATAATGATGATGTTTTGTTTACTGTATGCTTGTACAGGATATGCTTCATCATTGAACATACCATTCATTGAAAACAACGGTCAATACTCATACAAACACGGTGATGACCTATTGTTTTCAGCTAAAGCAGGTTTAACAACATATTACTTCACTAAAAATAGGGTTTGCATTGTTACAACAAACCACAACAGAGTAGAACGCATTGACCTTGTGTTTGATAATACTTTACCAAATACCGAATTGGTAGGCACAAACATTAGCCCATACTACGTAAACCACTATACAACCACCGGCAAATACGAACTACTACATGCGTTCGAGAGAATTCAGTACAAAAATCTATACCCCAACATTGATGTTACTTTTACGTGTATAAATAATACACTTTCCATTTTGTATTCTTTAAAGAAAGGTGCTGCTCCTACGGCAATCAAACTTCATTATGAATCACCAAATGTAAGTATTTCGGAACTGACACCATCGTCCATCAAATTTCTAGGTGAAACAACCACGTTACAGTTAACATCAGGAAATAGTACATCTGATAATTCATTATTATTCTCTACCCAAAACAATGTAATCTTATCAACATTGGATAATAATATTACTGTTACTACATCGAACAAAGAACACACTGTACAACCATTGGAAATACTATTATCACTTACAACCATGTCTACATATACCGGAGGAAATAATGCTGACTCTACAACATGTGCTGTTAAAGATGTTAACAACGGTATGATTGTGTGCGGTGTAACGAATAGCAATAATCTTCCAACAACTTCTGGTGTATTTCAACAATCCACGCAAGGTGGTAAGGATGCATTTGTAACTAAGTTTGATGCAAATGGAACTATGGTTTGGTCCACGTACTTTGGGGGTAATGGCGATGATGTTGCTTATAAAGTTGCTTGTACTACTAACACCATTGCTATTGTAGGCTCAACAACAACTCAAACTAACTTTGCAACCTCTGGGACCATACAAACAACTCACGGCGGGGATAAAGATGCCTTTGTTGCAACCTTATCGTCAAACAATGGTACACGAAAAGCCTGTACATATTACGGAGGTACAAAAGGCGATGTTTTGTACGGTGTTACATTTGATAAATCAAACAATATTATTGCATGCGGTACAACACAGAGTACCAATATCTCCATGACCACTCATCAAACAGAATATCATGGTGGAAAAAGTGATGCGTTCATGATAAAATTAAATACTGATGTAACGCAAAAATTATGGTCTACGTATTATGGTGGTATTTTAGAAGAGGAAGGTATTTCGATTGCAAGTTTGAACGATGGAACCATAATAATGTGCGGTACAACAACAACTCCATTTATTGATGTAGATATTTCTGAGAATGTTACCGAAGGTATAAGTGAATTCGGACAAACAGATGTATTCCTTACAAAGTTTTCACAAGATGGAAAACGTATTTGGGGAAGATACTATGGTGGTGCAACTATTGATGTATCAACAGATATTATAATCAGTAACGAGAATATTTATTTGTGTGGTTATACCAATAGCAGTAATACCGGAGCACAATATATTGCAACCTCAGGAACAGTACAGAATAACAAAGCAGGTGGTTATGATGGATTTATAGCAAGATTTGACCCAGCAAATGGCACACGTATTTGGGGAACATACAATGGCGGTGAGGGCGACGACCGTTGTACTGCTTTATCCCCTATGGCAAATGGAGACGTTTATGTATGTGGCTATACAAACAGTGGTGCCTTTCCCATTGTTGCTAGCGACCAAAAGAAAGTAGCCGGAGGATATGATGCCTTCCTTGGATATTATATTTCTAATGGCACTAAACTATTAGCATCTGCATTAGTAGGTGGAAGTAAAGATGACTACGCTGCAGGCATTGCACGTATGAACGATGGTACAATTCTTTTCTGCGGAACAACGAACAGTACAGACTTCCCTACATTAAATGCGGCACAAGGTTCTAACGCTGGAAGTTATGATATGTTTATTGTGAAGTTTATTGACTTAACAATTCTTGATGTGCATGAAACAGACAACACTATGGGTGTAAGTGTTGCGCCGAACCCAACAAATGGAATAATCACAGTATCGCATTCTGAAATTACTTCGCCTACAACTGTTACAGTATCTTCAGTTCTTGGTGAGCGTATATATACGATTGAGTCAAACCTTGGCTCGCAACAAACTACAATCAATACATCGGAACTTGCTAGCGGAATGTACATCACAACCCTTACATCAGCCACAGGAGTTTCAACGATAACGTTTGTTAAGCAGTAGAGATTCTTTCACGCAACATGTGGATATACAAAAGGGCAGTATTAACTGCCCTTTCGTTTTTACTACACGCCGCTTGGTGCGGTCAGGCGTTAGCAATAATTTAGTGAAGTATTGTTACCGGTTTTGATACAGTTCCTATCTGCGTAGTAGCAACAACAAGATACACACCATTTACAATACCATCAGGCAGAGTAAACTCCTGTGAACCAATTGTTAGTTCTCCGTTGTACAAGGTATATACATGTTCTCCTTGCAGGTTCACTATTCCAACATTTGCAGTTAACTGTTCCTGTGAATATACATGCAGTGTATTTTGCTGAACGCGCAATATCATATTCACCGCGTTTGTATTGACGACCCGGGAATCGTACGCACAGTATTGCGCTCGCAATAAACCGGAATGTACTGTTACATCGCTAAAACCATTTGCAAACAATGCCGAACTTAACCGTAATGGTGTTTGATACACAGAACTCAACAACACATCACTTCTCAGCATTGCTATTGTACTACTTTCTTCCAGCGATACATTTGTAAGCGATAGCGACGATGTACTTTTAGTGTTTTGCAATACTGTAGAATTTTGCAAGCGAATCATACCGTTATTAGTAGAAAAACTATTCACGCGCACTAACGAACTATCATACTGTAACGAAAGATTCATTGCAGTTGCATTAGATGTATTCATTATGCGTACTAACTCTTCGGCAGTATACACTGCGTTCCGTAATGGTTTGAAGCGAACAGGAATTTCAACTAGCTCTCCAACATTTGCGTTTATAGTATCCACAGAAATTTCTCCGCAGATAACACCCGTTGCCAATAACGTAAGAACAGTATCGGTGGCTGTAATCCATTTACCATTACTTTGTATTGTGAGTGAAGTAGAATGATTGCCAACATCAACCGGAGTATATCGCACACGAACTTGTTTAGCACTATCAGGCATCACTACCGGCACATCCAGCGGCGATATAGTAAAATTAGAATTGCCACTTGCTACTATGCGCGTTACATTGAGTGGCGCATTACCCTGGTTGCGAATCTCTATTGTTGTATCAATTGTATTACCTACACAAACTCTTCCTAACGCCAGTGTTCTTGAGCGCACATCAATAATTGGTTGTGTACCTCGCCCGTTTAACTGGACGGTTTGAAATTCAGCACAAGGCGAATTACGATTCAGACTAAGTGTTATAGCGGCACCTCTTTGTTCAATATCTTTTGGCGTAAACATTACAAACACAGATAAGCTATCGCCACTGTTTATTGTGTAAGGCAACGTAATACCGGAAGGTAGTTGAATTGTATAATCAGAAGCAAACAGACCTGCTTTAGTTATAGCACTAACAATAGTTGCATCGGTTCCTGTTGCATATATTTTTAGTGTATCATGTTTGGTTGAATCAACTAATACATCGCCATATGCTAACGTTGTTGCTGTTTGTGTTGTACGGGTAATAACAACAATATCAGACTGTAATGCAACATTACCAACTGTGCTATGCACCGTAACATTGGCGTTATATGTTCCGGGCAAAGTAAATACACCACTTACATTAAGTGTAATAGATGTATTAGGTGGAATAACAAAACGATTTTTTGGAGATACATTCCAACCATTTACTGTTGATGTTACAGATATACTATCAACAACAACTGCACACGCTGTTGGATTAGTTAGCTTCACAGATTTTGTTCCACTACTGTTAACACAAACAGTATCAATTGTCAACTGATTACTTAGTGTTTCTACATGTGGCACATCTGCAACACCTTTTAGATACAGCGTATCAACAAACGGAGCATTGGGAGATTTTATAATTGCCATTCCAATAAACGTTCCGGCTGTTTGCGGAGTAAATAACAATGCGATTGTGTCGCGCTTACTTCTTTGTACCAATGAAGGAAATATATTTGCTGGCGCAACGGCAAAGTAGTTGCTACCAGTTACTACACTAGTGCTGCCGGAGAGAATCGTAACTGCACAACCACCAATATTAACTGCATCCCAATCGCCTGTGGCTGTGTCGCCAACACAGATTCTGCCAAAGTCTAATGTATCTGTAGAACGAGCCCACAGAAACTCCGCTTCTCTGCTTGGTGCAGTAACAAACGATGTATCAAACACAACAATGTTTGTAGTATCACCGGGTTTCTTCACATCATAATCTCGCAACTGTAATACTACACCTATGGTTGGTGTATTATTGTTTACTGTTGGTGCATAGCGTACGCGCACAATAGTAATTGAATCTGCCTTTGACAACAATGGCAACGGATTAATAACCGAGAACTGTGCTACATCAGCCGGGTTACCCGTTAGTGTTGCAGTAATAACTTCCAAACACCGTTTCCCTTTTAACTTAAACTGAACATCTAATGTATCAACCGACTGCGGACAAACAGGTTCATACGTTTTATCTACTCCAGTTAACACACCTTGCAAACCGGGAACACAGACATCAATTGTATCAAACAATACCGGAACATTATTACTATTAAGCAATGCAACAGGAACTCTGTAGCTTTGTGCCTGCAACCTTGGCATTGGCACTAACGAAACAACAGCAACACCAGTTTGCGCCGGCGATAATGTAGATGGAATTACTGTTCCACTTACAGACCCAGCCACAATACCCTGAGGATAATTTGTAACTGATAAATGTACATTGTTTTGTGTGTTCACTGTATCAAGATTTGTAACAATAAACATTGCCTCTAACGTATCGGGTGAATACGGTGTATATCCGGGCGTGCCGCATGGCTGCTCAAGTACATCTTCAACACTCAAACAAGTTCCAGAACCCGCCATACCAAAGCCGCCACTACCGTAATCATATCCACCACCACCCGGCGCACCACCACCAAAATCTACACTCAACGAATCAACAATTCCTATCTCTGTTGATGCCTTTACAATAGTACTTCCACTACCCATAACATCCTCATCCCACACTAACAGAATTGCGCTATCGGTGTAATCAAGATTCGATGCTGTACGTTCCTTCCACTGTGTTGAGGCAAGCCCTTTAATACCTTGCGATGTATAGTCAGTCCAGTTTCCAAATATCAATCTATCCGGCTCAATCAAATCCACGTCGCGCAGGTTACCGCGTGTTACTACGCCCGGTGCAATGGGGGTTCCTTCCATTGCCAACCAAAAGTCAGGTACTCCTTGTGCAACGCCTCTATCGAATTGTTTCTCGGTACTACTATATCCAAACGATGTAGCAATCGGAGCTCTATCATTATTCCCAATCTTCGTATCTATTAACATCAATGCACCAACTTTACGTGCTTTAGAAGTTGTGTTTAAAACAGTAACAGTCATTCGTATAAATGCACCACTTGAACGCTTAACAGGCATCATGCTAAAGACAAACTTCATTGTGTCGCCATCGGTGAGTTTTGCAAAAGAGTTTGCATTAATACGTGGTGTACCATTTACCGTATCTCTAAATATTCGTTGTGTTATAATAGGGTGTGGCGGCGGCGATACCAACGTAGCAGTATCTAATTCGTATTGTAGTTGATATACAATATCATCAATACGAATATGGAAGTGCGAAGTATAGTTTACCGGACGCCCACTTGTACCGTCTTCTTTATAAATCAAAGATTTGTTTACAGGCGCAGTATAGTTTGTTGAAATAGAAAAATGTCCGTTACTTAACAACACCGGGTTCAATGCATACGGCGGCAACGCATCAACAATAGTAAGCGATGTTTGTGCAATACTAACAACAGAAAATACAATAATCAGTATTACAATCGTATAAATACGATACATTGTCTCGCTCATAGTATTACAGAGCGTTCTGCGCGGCAACCCGGTCCGCTCCGACCCTCTGTGCGGAAGAACATACTTCATCGCAATTCTCCTTCTTCGTCTAACTCGGTATTTAGCGGAGTTGCTATCTCAACAAACACACGTCTATTGTAAAATCGTCCTTCGGGAATTGTATTATCAAACAAATCAACTTCGCCCAGCCCTTTTGTATCTACAGCCACCGGTTTAATAAAATCCGTGATGCTTTTCTCAACAGCATTAGCACGCGATTCAGATAAGCGTTGGTTATTTTTCTTTCTGCCAATGTAGTCGGTCATACCCTCAATATCAACACTCGATGATGTTCTTATTCTTGAACGTATTAGCGATAGTATCTGGTCGTTATTACTTGCAATTGTAGATGCTCTATCGAAGTTAAACAACAACATACTGTATCGTTCAATCAGCGTATCCCGCACAACCTGTGCATTCGCTCTCGACGACGTAAATGTTCGGCGTACAGGAATAGGTCTTTGTGCTTCCGTCACTCTTCCATCATCGGTTGTAATCTTTACCGTTGCAAGTAATGGCTTAGTTGGGTCGTGAATTACAGCGTCCGATAACTTTGCTCGAACTTTATCGGCAGACGATTGTTTAGTAGTAAACAACACACTACCCGAATTATCCTTAATAGTATATTCTGCTTCTTTTACGGTACCTTGATATACAACTTCAGGTTGAAGTAATACTTCGCTTGGTGTTACTGTATTCTTTGCATTCCGAACGTATACAGGAGCAAGAATTCTTGGGTCGCTGGCAGTTATCTCAGCACGTCTGTTTTCTGTTCTTCCATCGTCTATTCTGCGCGTTGATACAATTTCTGGCAACTCACGTGAACGTGTTGTAATTCTATCCTCGCTTATCCCCCACACATCATGTAGATACTTCTTCACATTAGTAGCTCTATTCATTGCAAACGAATTCTTTCCACTCTCATCTTTTGGCTCAACACAGCCGGTTACTGATAATGTTGTATTAGTATAGCGTTTCATACGCAAGCCGATGATGTTGAGTAAATGATGGTATACTGCAATCTGGTCGTTGGGTAAAGTTGTTTCGGTAAATGAGGAAGTATTACCTGATTGTAATGGTGTGTATCGTTCAGATAAATCTGCGCTTCCGCTTTCAAAAAATACGTATGGTAACAATGGGAGTATGTCTTGTGTTCTGTGTTGATTCACTGTTACTTCGGCGTAGTTCAACTCTGTACCATCTGTTTCAATGTTATGCACATCTAACAATGCCATTGGCGGTGGCATAACCTGAGCCACTGGTGCCTCTTTTTTGTCTTCAACAGGTGGAGGTAACGGAGGTGGCGGTGGAGCTGATAGTACATACATCAACCCTGCACCAACACGTAACGAATGTACTTTCCAATCATTAATACTAATAACATTTGAAAAAGAATATTGATACGATATTTCGGGGTTAAGAATAAACGATTCACCAAGCGGAAACATAGCTCCTATGCCTGCTACAGCCGATATTCTAATATTATTTCCAGCAAGATGTCCATTATTATCTGTAAAGTTACCTGCCGCAATTCTTCTGGTGGTACTACCATCTACAAACGTTGCTCCTGTTGGCGATAGAATGTGTTCTTCTTGTTCAAAAGCGTTTCTTGTTGTAAAGCCAACCGAGGGTCCTAATGCTGCATACCACTTGGTATCAAGATAATATCTCAACATTGCATCAAGTGTAACATAATCCAATGATACAGATAAAGCATGCTCGGTTGATAATGGCGTTGTTGAACCATCTTGCAATGCAATTAACGGTGTAACTGGATTTGGCGCTGTAAATGTCCCGTTTGCTTTATGATAATACAAACTTGGTACAAATGCTATACTTGGTGTTAACGGAATGTTTGCGTAATTCCCAAGTGTCCAACCTAATGTTGTAGCATTTTCAAAACTACCGCACTCTAATACACCTTCGTTAGTTGTTAATGCTCCACGGTGCATATTTACTGCTGCGTTTGCATTAATGCCGGCTGCAAGTTTATTACCCGTTTGTGCGTTACTATACTGCATACAAACTGCAAACGCAACTAGCATCAAGAATAACTGCGTACGTTTATTTACACATGCTATCTTATGGTGGCTCGGCTCGCACAGGGTTTGCGCGCTTAAGGTTGTAGTATACTGTGAGGGTACCCCAAATGTTCTTTGTAATTGTATCATAATATCACCGAAGAATTGTAATTGGCTGTGTAAGTTGTATTGTACCGTTTTGCTGTAATGAACAATAGTATATTCCTGCCGGAAGCATTGATACATCTATGGTTTGCGTTGTGGCGTTTGTTGTTATCTGGCTAACTATCTCGCCAAGAATATCACGTATTACAAACTGTACCGGTTGCTTATTGGAATGATACAGTTGCAGTTGGTTACTAACCGGATTTGGCATTAGTTGCATTACCATTGCATTGGTAGATGTAATTAAACTATTACGTCCGCCGCATAGTTGCTGGATATCGAGTAGAGCAGTTGCAGTATTTGTACAAACAGTATTATTGGTATCGCTTGAGAATGTAATCTGACTTTGAGTATCATCCCCACGAAGGACATCACACTCAACTCCAAACACATCATCGGGTGCAGTAGGATGTGTGTTCCAGTTTAGCACCAGATGCGTTTTACCGTACTCTTGCTGTATGATACTTGTTGCTGTGTTGATATAGTTTTTACCATTGAGATTTATTATAGCCCGTGGATGAAGTACCGAGCCATTATACACCATAATGTGTTTTGAGGTCTGGAATGAAGTTATAGCATCGCTTCTGCGGATTGGAATTGTTATTGATGAAGCTACCGAAGACGACGCGTTACTTACTGCAAGATTCATGCTTTGCTGAGCAGTTACATTTAAGGAATACGATGATGAGCCAAGATTTGTAAACGCCACAATGCTACTGTTCCCATTACTACTAACAGTTGGAGCAATAACCATTGTAACTTGTGTTGAACGCCTTGGTAAAATTGTAATCTGATTAGTAGTACGAGTGTATCCGTTAACACCGGTAACCCGGATTGAATCCACGCGTAGTGTATCAAACGCACTCGGGTTTTCTAATACAATATCAAATGTAGTTGAATCGCCAACACAAACATTGAGTGCTTGCGTTAACGGTACATTAAACTTTAGTGTTCTGTTGCGCGGGGTAATACATAACTGCGTTATACAAACAGTATCTCCATCGTTTATAAACTGAACTGTAGCGCGTTCTTCGCTTTCGCGTTGTGCTGTAAAGTTGAGAATAATCTGTGCGCTTGAACCCGGGTTAACGCGAACAGGTGTAATAGTCCTTACAGCAAACGTGTTAGCTAACGTAGAACGAATTGTAACGTTGGTAATGTTAACGGGTAAATCGCTGGTGTTAAACACCTGCAATGGTATTTTAACGGAGTCTCCAACCGGGAGTGCAATGGTATCACAAGGCAATGTTGCTTGAGTTATAATAAATGCCCGAATCCCTTGCCCGGTAAGGGTTACAGGGTATTGCCTATCGGCAATATGAACAAGAGCGCCTTCGTTATACAGCTTACGTTGTTGTGGTTTAAAGCGCACACATAATTGCAATGAGTCCTTAGGTGGAATGCGCACACTACCAACCGGGGAAACAACAGTAAATCCATCGGCAGGCGAAATCATTACGGAATCAACTACGGTTGTATCGTTGCCATCGTTCCGTATTGCGTAAAAGCAAATTGTTGTATCCGTTTTAACTTTCCGTACTAAGAAATCTTGTAATGAGGTCAGTACACTTATACTTGATTTTATTCCAACGCCTTCAAGCCTTACGGTATCTGTCATTGCACCAACATCAAACAAAAGCAATGCGCTTCTGTTACCTATTGTATTAGGGCGGAAACGTACATCAATATCAAATGTTCCGTTGGCTTGCAGAACAATACTGTCCTGCGCATTGGTCAGACGGAACTCTGCCGATTGAATTCGTATGTTCCGAATCATTACCGGTAACAACCATGTGTTCTCAACTTTTACAACATGGCGTTTAGTTTCACCACCAATTTCCTGCTGACCAAAGTTTTCATCGTTAGCCAGGAATGGCTGAAACACTTCTACCGAAGCAACTGCACGGTTTCCGGTAACGCCGCCGGATACAACCGGAAGATTAAACGTATCTATACTGGCTATTTTATCGTATCCGGAATTTACAAGTTGATTAAATGGTTCCCAAATACCGTTTACGTTTGTACTTGTTGGTAACGAGAACAATTCACATTCCGCTGTTGACGAAGTAGTAGTTGATTCCCCGCCAATTGCCATGTAGTAGTTTGTTGTATCTCGAACGCCGGCAATATGTAGCATCGGGAACTTGGCGCGTGGTGTTTGCATACGTGGCATTAATCTCCAACCACTTTTCACATCATACCATTCGCCGCGGTTGGTTTGTTTATTGGTTTCATCTATACCGCCAACCATACGCGCAATGTTAGCACGGTCGGTAAAACCTGCGGCAAACCGTTGTTGAAACTGCGGAGGATTAGCACGTGCATCCCACGTTGTATTGGTGAGTATTTCTGTTGCAGGTGTAACAACATTCTCGCCGCACGCACTAAGAACAGTAGAGTCGTTAGTTGCGCTAACAATCATTGCTGTTGTATGTTCACTACGCGGAGTAGCCATATCACTTAACTTCTCAATAGCAAGTGTTGCAATGTTTATTCGCGATGTAACAGCAGTTGCAGTTCCGCTTTGTAATGCGCCACCTGTCTGGAATCTGCCGCCACTTACAACAATGTATCCATGTTTATTATAATACGCCGCACAATTACCAGCAGCAATAGGAAGATTACCAACAGAACGCCATTGCCACACCCGTGTAGTTGCATCGTAACGCAAAACTTCTACGCTTGCAACCGATGCATAATTGCCTGCGCTTCCGGAATACCCGCCAATGGCAAACACTACCGATTCCCCATTACTTTGCTTAACCGATACCAAGGCATGATATGCGCGTGCCTGAAGCAACTGGTTTCCTGTTTGCTTCCAGATGCCGTTACTAAAAATGTACGATGAGTTAGTAGCCGCACCATTAGATGTAACTCCTCCACACACCAACACTTCGCCCGTATGAAGCGAGACGCCCTTGTGTCCGCTTAACGGCAATGGCAACGATGCAACCGGTTTCCATTCAGGTTTTGTGGTTTGTGCAGAACTCCATACAACGCACAATGTAATACCAAATAACAGCAGGTATTTCATAATAATAAAGGCGTAAATAAAACAAGTGGTGTATCCGTACAGATGTGTCTCGAGCCCATCGCAACCTCTACCTTTGGGTGCAACAAATAGTAAAGGTGCGATAGGTCAACGAGGAAATGTAAATGCGAATTTCTGAGTGTTGGCTTCGGTCTACTGCCGAGGCAACCCTTCTGCGCCGTCACGCGGGCGGGGCCTACCCTTAAGCACCGCAGTTGTAACTGGCTTGGTACAAATTAGAGAAGTTAACTGCACAACTCACTACGTATTTACTACATAGAACTTCTCTCTCACTCTGCGACGCTGCAACGTGTGGCTCGCACCGGGTTTGCGCGCTGCACCGTTTGCTTCGGCACAGCAACGGGAACCCAAAGCACACTCCCCTTACCGAACTACAGTCATTGGGGTGCTGAACTGTTCTTGCGGCGTAATAACGCGTACAAAGTACATTCCATCGGATATGAGAGCAGTTGAACATTGCACCGAGTGCATGCCTTGCTGCAATACGGAATTGGTTAGCTCCGTAACTATTTGCCCAAGTGTGTTTACAAGTACCACGCGTGTTTGGGCATCGTGCTGAAGTGTAAAATGAATTGTTGCTTGTGTTGATGCGGGATTGGGTATTACCACTATTGGATTTTCGGTTGATAGCCATGCACCTTTTTCTTCGTCAATACCAAGCATAAGGTTTGAAAATTTTACCCAACACCCGGATGTATTATTAAGCCCAATCGTTTGAATAGAAAATGATTTTGTAGATGGACTCTGCACTATAAGTTCTGCTTCTGTTTCTATGGATGAAACAGTTGCGTATAAAGAATCTTTCCCATTTTCGTCAGTTACTTTAATAACATAGAATGCAGATAGCGGGTCGGGGGATTTATTCCATCGTAGCTTAACTATACCTTTGTCAGTATAAAATCCTGTAGCATTTGAAGGTGGTGGTAATATTTTTTTATTGTTTACAAAGCTATTAGGTGAGTAAACAAAATTAGTTGCTTGTTTATTATCCCAGCGTACCGCATAAATATAGTAGCCACATTCCATTAACGAATCGGAAAGAGTATAAGAAAACGAACCGGTTTTTTCATTCACCGTTCCAATTCGGTAGCCATCGTAACCCTTATTATCTTTATCCAGATAGAAATCAACGAATGATTCATCTGATGCACCTGAGTTATCCCAATTACAATTAACAGTTCGTGCAATTTGTACAGCCGAGAATGTGAAATCTGCCCTCTGTTTTACTAGTGACCAAATATGTACTGAGTCGCCATTTTTTTTCCCAACAACTCCTACCTTCCACTGTCCCATCTCAGGATTTTTTAACACCCAGAGGTCAACATCATTAACTGATTTTGAAGCTGAAAAAATAATTAATGAATCTGTTGATGTTGAAGTAAATACTTTTTGAGTGGGCGAAACAAGGAATGATGCCGGTGGAGTTGCTGATTTTATTTCAGCATAAGCATAATTAGTAGCTACATTAATAGTAAAGGGGATATAGGTAGTATCGTTTGCTTGAACTTCGTTCCCCTTCCCATAAAATGCTATTCCACCTAAATCTTTGATTGAGCCACTTTGTAGTCCCATGAATGATCGTGTCTCAGTGAACGGATTTTTGCTTATATCGACCCAGGCACTCCATACACCAAGCCATCCAAAGTTTAGGTCTACGGATATTTGAGTATTCCTCAGCATTGCCTGAACAGAAGAAAGACGTATAGGCAATCCCAATTTTGTATTGACAAGTTGAAAAAGAGGGTGATTCTTAAACAAGTCTGGTATAAAAAAATCTCCTTTAATAGCAACACTAAACACAAATTTTGGTAATACATTAATAGAACCATTTACTGTACCCGATAAAAGAAACTTATCGCCCCCAAGTTGTATAATGTCTGCGCCTACATTATTTAGTCCCGCATACATTAAAGGTTGGTTCAGATTAAATGCTAACGAGTACCCGCCTCTTAATTGCGCCGCCCAAACATCTATCTTACCCAAAAATCGGATTTTTCCATCCACGCCAATCTCTCCTAATTCATTGCCTTGCATTGTTCCTTCGGCTTCAAAAATTTGCCATTCGGTAACTTTACTTCCTAATTCTTGTTTAAGAAAATCGAATGCAGGAACTTGTTCCCAGTCGTCTCTATTAGCAAAAAACAATGTACCTCGTAAAGTTTTGGGTCCTGTTTTCCAATTGCTAACTTCTGCTTCAAAACCTCTCCAAACACCAACATGTGCCGGAGGTGGTTCGGGAATAGGAACAGGAATTCCACCACTCCCAAGCTTTGCTAAAATTTTAAATTGTTCCAGATCACCCTTAATAAAAGTACATCCCATACCTATATCCGAGAACATTGGCGCTTTAAGTACACCATCAAAGGCGAATCTTTCGGTAGGTTTATCATATGTAACAAGTAAGTTTTTTAAGCACCATTTATCAGAGGTAGGAACTCCTATATTGTTCAATTGCACTGCGGCAGGAAAACTCCAGCCATTTGAGGTTATCTTCATATCTCTAAAAACAACACCACCGGTATTATCAGAAGGATGAAGTATAATATCACAACCATCGGAAAAAGTTTTGAATATCAAGCGTATGTCTGCTAACGCTTCAGTTGGTGAATTGGGGTCACCTATTACTCGTATTCTATCGAAAATAGGAGCAATACCAGCTAGAAAATACGCAGCTGCCCCCATACCCATCGGTACCGGGCTTGAAAAAAGCAAACTATCGTTTAATCGTAGCGTTGTTAGTGGAAGATTAAAAACTTCAACCCCATTCATTAAACATTTACCGTCAAAATTTATTTTTGAATTATCAATCGTTGTATCTATTGATAAAGAAGCAACCTGAACAAACTTCAGTGCATCACCAATAACTACTTCTGTACCTCCATCTAAATAAATATGATGTTCTAACAACCCACCAACAAATTTTGCCTTTTTATCGGTAGTTTTAACTGTAAATATGTGCTTACCTTTATATACATATTTCCATTCTCTTCTTGGTACATTAATTTCGAATTCATTACTTTTTACCTGGCCAATGACACCGGTGTATAAAGTAATATCCATGATTTCGCCTATATTTAGCTCACTATAAATCTGTTGACCTTGCTTCCCTGCATTACCAACCGATAAAGACTTTGCACCTGTTTTACTATCTTCGGTGTAACGAAATTGAAATTCGAAGTCTTGGGTAATGTTTGTACCATTTATATCATTTGTCTGCACAAATTGCCTTGCAAAGTTTGCCCAGATTTTTTGTGTTGATTTACCATAATCTTTAATAGCTAAAAATGCACTACAAGTATTTCTATCAACAGTACCTTTAAACTTATCACCAGGATTTCGTCCTTTATAAACTGGAAGGTTAACGCTACTAACTTTATAAAAAGTTGCGCCGGCTGCAATTGCTTCATGGTGCCATTCGTTTCCTAATGTGCTACACGAAAATTGTGGCTCTCCGCCTACAATTTTCTCAATTTGCATTTGAAGTTGTCCAGTTGCAAAATAATACCACGTTGACTCTTTATACTTACTAACATTAAGTGCAACTTCACTAACAGAACTTTCATTTCCTTCAATCGATAACAACGCGTTACACAGATACTTGTCCTGTAGATTGGTTCTTATCAATGTAAGTTCATCTTCCCAAAGAATAGTTTTTGCCCCATCGCTTGTAATCAAACCAATATCACCAGAAATTTCGGAAGATGTTGGTTTAAGTGTGAATAACGTGCTACCAATACATAGGGCACTAAACTTAACAACAGCACCTGCCGCCGGAAAATCTTTTGCGGTGTACGTTATTTTAACATATTGTGTCTCATCATCATGCTTTAGTACTTCTGCTTTAACATTAGTGATTGTAGGATCTGCTCCGAATAAATTGCTATTAATGTAAAAAAACATAGAAAAAACAGACAAAACAAGACGGAAGAAATAACCGTTTCTCATATATTCCTCGTTGTATGTAATTGATAATGATATTAAACTAATTGCACCGTTAACATCTCATCACCGTATAGTACAAGACCATACGTACTCTCAGCATCAAACATACAAGTTCTTTTGTACTGCATCGCTACGTATATACTACGTATGGAAGGTTTGTTCGTTGCTGGCGCAAACCGTAACCAATGCTCTGTAGTACTTGCTCCCCATCAACTTGCGGGAGAGAATGCCGCCGGCAGTCTTAAGCGCGGTAATCGTGATATATGGATTTTATACCGGAGAGTTTTTTTCCGGCAAAAGGAGGATATTGCTTAAAATTTGCCATTTGGTGCCGTCGGGCGTTAGCAAAAACATAGTAATTACTATGGTAGTACGTTTGATTTACTGGATTTAAGTAACTTTGGGAAATAGAGTTATTAGTAAAGTGCTTAACAAGTGTTTTATAGTACAAGATTGGAATGTTTACCTACCAACACACAAATATTGATGAGCTTCGGGAACAGGTACGGAAGGCAAAACACGTCCGTAAAAAGATTGAATTATCTATAACGCTTTGCAATGCGATAATAGAACGCAATACACATGGAAACAGAGTGTATGCAGAACTTTTAGAAGCTATAGATTTTGCCAAGAATGGTGCCACGTTAGCATCCCAACATAACTTTGCCGATTTGGAACTTGAATGTATAATTGCCCAGGCACGTTGTATTGGAAATTGTAATAACTTCGCCGAGGCCATTTCTACGTTAGAATCTGCACAACAGCTTTTACACACAACAACACCAACCCGTTTACTTGCCCAGTGGCACTACACAGTAGCAAATCAATTATACTTTTTGGGTGAATATTCTAAAGCAATACATCATTATACTGATGCAATGCGGTACTTTACCGAAGTTAATAATACCGAGTACATTGAATATTGTTGTAGCAACTTGGGTGCATCCTACCGGGAAATTAACGAATACTCAAAAGCGTTTCAGTATCATGCCGATGCTATTGCTATGGCTCAACCACGCAACAGTCCGCAGTTGGGTGGATATTACGTACACATGGCAGCCGATTATTTTATGCTTGCAAACGAACCCAAAGCATTCGAATATCTTAATCTAGCCGAAGACTTTTTTATTAAACATCAACAAGAACAAGCACTACCCAGAGTATATATTAACCGCGCAGCAGGCTTAAGCCATGCCGGTAAAAATTACGAGGCACTTCAATCGTATTTTAAGGCGTTGGATGTTTTAAACAAGTTTGATATTCATGATAACAAGCCACGATTATTGGCACAGGTTGCGCGGACGTACGAAAAGTTGCAGGACTATGATTCATCCTTATTGTACTTCAATGAATCCATGATGTTGGCAGAACAACGTGGCGATAAAACTTTGATAGCAACAATACAGGAGTATGTTGCTACTTTGTATATCAAACTCAACAAACTTGATGAAGCAGAAAGGTTATTAAAGGCTGCACTCTATTTCTTTCTTCATACCGAAGGGAAATTCTCAAGTACGGCACAAGTGTACAAACATCTTTCTGAAATTGCCCAACAGCGGGGTAAGTATAAAACAGCATTGGAGTACTACCAAAAATATCACGAGATTTTAGAAATAGTGCGGGAACATGAACGTGCACAAGCCAATAAAGAAGCTCAACACCGCTTAGAGGTAGAACGTGCCGCACGCGAACGAGAAGAATTAAAAATCAAAGCCGCTGAACTTGAACGCTCGTTAGAAATGAAACAAGGTGAACTTACTTCGCTTGCTATAGCTCTCTCGCAAAAAAACGAACTGATTGAAAAACTCCGAATTAAGGTAAAGGAGCTTTCGGAATCTAAACAGGCATCAAAACAAGATGGCTGTAAAACCATGATACACGAAATTGAGGTATTACGTCAATCGAGCGAGGAACAATGGACAACACTGCAAAAGCAATTTGAAAGCATTGACTCCGGATATCAGAACAGATTGCTTCATCAATATCCGGCATTAACGCAATACGAAATCAAAGTTTGTTTACTGATGAAACTGAACCTATCAACCAAGGATATTGCTAGTATCCTCTGGACATCGCCACGCACAGTAGAAACACAACGCTATTCTATCCGTAAAAAACTCAATCTGAATAAAGACGAAAATCTCTATTCGTTTTTAGTAAAGGTGTAATGTGTTTGCTATCGCCAGACCGCACCGTACCTATATATATTTCACACCAATCCTATGCGGAAAAGAACTTGTTCAATACTACCAAACGGTAATCGTTTTGTAGTTGTAGGTTGTACAATCTCGGCAAAATTGAGGATGTTTATGTATCAACGTATGGTGCCGTCCGGCGATAGCAGATACTATAAAAGTGATAATATTTAGTGCTTTATTCTTTTACTTGTATCTGAGAATCAGTTAAGTATCAACAAAAGTAACAAGGGCTAATTCACTACTGTTGTACTTTTCTCCAAATACTATGAACTCACATTTCTACCGTACTACCGACATAAGTTTATGATATTGTTCTTTCCCGGTAACAAGCCTCACAATGTATGCTCCTGTTTCAAGATTACTAAGCTGCAATTGAATTTGTTGTGTTCCTGCCTCTTGATATCCTGCATCGAAATGTAAACGTTCTTTACCCATCAAATCGTAAACAATTATCTCAACTTTTTCTGCGACTGTATTACGAAACACCAGAGTAGCACGTGCATTACTGGGTGTAGGAATAATATCCATCATTGTATTAGTTGCTAAATGAGTGAGGTCATCTTCTACATCAAGTACTAACGAAGCAAATTTAGCCCAACAACCGGTGGTATTATTTTCGCCTATGGTTTGAATAAAAAATGTTTTAGTTTCTGGATTTTCTACATATAATTGAACTGCGTTGAAATCAGCATGAACAGTAGCGTACAACGAGTCCTTACCACTTTCATCCCGAACCCTGATAAGGTACAAGTGCGCATTAGGGTCAAGCGATTTGTTCCAACTAAGGTTTACAACATTCTGATTTGTATAAAAGCCTACAGCATTCGTCGGTGCAACTAACGCCTGCTTAGGGTTAGGCAGATAGGTTGGCGAATAGATAAAATTGGTGGCACGGTCATTATCCCACCGTACAGCATAGATATAATAACCACACTCTAGTAGTGAATCAGATAGAGTATAAGAGAATGTTCCTGTCTTTTCATCTATCGTACCTATACGATAGCCATCATTATTTTTGTCATCTGTATCAATATAGAAATCTATAATTGAGCTAGCAGGAGCACTTGTTTTATCCCAGGTGCACGTAATAGTTCGAGCATTTTGCTTAACACTATAACTGAATTCTGGTCTGGGCTTTACTATAGACCAAATACGAACAGAATCTCCAGTTTTTTTACCAACCACTCCAAGTTTCCATTCTCCCTGTTCGGGATTTTTTAACACCCACAACCCAACATCCGAAGCCGAAGCAGCGGGAGAAAATATTACGGTTGAATCGGCTGATGTTTTTGTGTACTGTTGTTTTGAAGGAGCAATAAGAAAGGTGTATGGCTGATCGGCAGACTTAATTTGTGCATACACATAGTTTGAAGGTTTATTAATGGTAAAGGAAACATAGGTTGTATCGTTTGCTTGTACCTCGTTGCCTTTTCCTTTAAAGGCTATCCCGCCCAAATCTTGTATTGTTCCTTCTTGAAACCCGATAAACTCAGTGGTTTCACTAATAGGGCTTTTACTCAGATTAATCCATGCACCCCAAACTCCAAGCCACCCAAAATCCATATCAAAAGAAACTTGGGTGTTTCGAATCATCAATTGTGCGGCTGAAACACGGTACGGTAATCCCAGTTTAGCATTGACAAGTTGAAATACAGGATGATTCTTAAAGAGATCGGGGATATAGATATCCCCACGCACTAAGCCAGAAACAATAAATTTAGGCAGTACATTCAAAGAACCACTTAATGTTCCTGAACAAAAAAACTTGTCCCCACCAAACTGAGCTATATCGGCTCCTATGTTATTCAAACCAAAATAGCATAGTTCCGGGTTGATTGCTACTGCAAACGTGCCTCGAAGCTGTGCTGCCCATACGTCAATTTTACCAAAAATTCTTAATTTTCCTTCTGCTTCAAATTCTCCAAATTCATTGCCTTTTAAGCTCATATCAGCATCAAATATTTGCCAATCCGCTGCTGCATTCGGTAGGACCGCTTTCAAGTCCGAAAAAACTAATGCTTCTGTCCAGTCGTTTCTATTTGCTAAAAATGCGGTACCCCTAATAGTCTTGGGACCGGTTTGCCAGTTACTCATTTCAAATTCAAAACCTTTCCAAACTAAATAATGGAACGGGGGCGGGTTTGGCATGGGGACCGGAATACCATATTTATTATTAGCATCAAGTTTAAATAGAACTTTGAATTGTTCAGGCTTTCGATCGATATAAGTAAAACCACCTCCTGCGTCCGAAAAAAGCTTTGTTTTGAATAAAATATCGAATGTAAATTTCTTTTCCGACGTATTATACTCACACAGCATATTTTTAATGCACCAATCCTTAGAATTTGCTATCCCCACATTATTCACTTGCAAACCTGTGGGTAATTCCCATCCTGATGGGCTAATTTTGAAATCCTTAAAAACTATCCCGCCGGTATTATCTGAAGGATGAAAGAGTATATCACAGCCATCGGAAAATGTTTGTAAAATCAGACGTAGATCTATTAGCATATCAGTGGGAGATTCAGGATCGCCCTCCATACGTAATCGTTCTATAATAGGTGCGATTCCCCCAAGATAGTATGTTCCAGCAGCTACACCTAATACTAAGGGATTTGAAGAAAATTCCAAGCTTTCAGTCAACGTAATGTTCGAGGCTACAAGGCTTATTAGACCAAGATCAACATCATTCATCACAAGATTACCAGTAAAGACAATTTTTGAACTTCCCGGTGTGGTATCTATGACAAACGATGCCAAGTTTTTGAACTTTAGGGCTTCTCCTATACGAACCTCATTAAAGTCATTGGCAAGTTCAAGAGATATAGCATTGGGGAATATATCACTCCCTATAAACTTTGCCTTTTTGTTAGCAACCTTTACAGTGAATATATGCCTACCGTTATAAAAATGTTTCCACTCCCGCCGCGGTACTTCTATAGTAAAATCACTACTTCTCGCCTCTCCGATAGTAGCGGTTTCAAGGTTTAAGTGCATTGTTTCACCACGCTGCAATTCACTAAATATCTGCTGCCCTTGTTTACCGGCATTTACAACTACTAAGCTTTTACTACCGTCAACAGTCTTTTCTACGTAGCGGAATTGGAATTCAAAATCTTGAGTAATATTCGTACCATTAACATCTACCGTTTTCACAAAGCGTTTTGTGAAATTTGCCCAAATTACTTGTGTTGGTTTGCCATAGTCTTGAATGGCAAGAAAAGAACTACAGCCTTCTTTGTCACAAACTCCTTTAAACTTATCAGAAGGGTTTCTTCCTTTATACGCTGGAAACTGCGTTACATCACTGACTTTATAAAAAATGGCTCCAAAAGGTATGGTATTACCTCCATGCCAGTTATCTCCAAGTGGAGAACAAGAAAACTCTGGGTTTACCCACGTCATCTTTTCAATTTTCATACGAAGCAAGCTCGGATTGAAGTAATGCCAAGTAGCATCCTGAAATTTCATCACATTCAGAGACACTTCGCTGATACTTGCCTCACTACCTTCTATCGAAAGAACAACATTACAGCTAAATTTCTCCTGCTTACCTAACCGGATAAGAGTTTTTTCATCTTCCCAGATAATTGTCTTCTGCCCATCACCTGTTACCAAACCAATATCTCCGGAAAGTTCTGCGGCAATAGGGCGCTCGCTGAAATTATTATTTCCTAAGCCTTTACAATCAGCCAAAAACTTTACGATGGAACCTTTTGCAGCAAAGTCTTTTGCCGTGTAGGTGATTTTAACGTATTGGCTTTCTGTTTCGTCATCGTGCTTCAGCACTTCGACTTTTATGTTAGAAATAGTGGGATCAGATGCAAATAAGCTGGGAACGCAAATACATACTATTGCAGTACAAAGAAGTATAGTTGAGCAGATGTTCGGAAATTTCATAGTTTATTCCTTGTATTTATGTAAAAGCAGCAGTGTATAGATATAAGTAAAGTTTTTCCTATGATAAAATCTATCCCCAACAGTTTTCCTACTTTATCTATATCACATCTAAAAACCAAATTGTGTGCGACAGGGTAAGATGAACTTGATGTTGATTAGTTTTCAAACAAATCTCACAATTCTATCTTATCACATCACTACGTATTTACTACGTAGTTCATTTTTTGTAAGTTAGACTAAACTCTATAGTTACATTTTCATTATCAACCACAATTATCTGTACAATGCAAAAATTCCAAGAGAGTTTTATTCCTGATGATAGTGAATTTCTAAGAAACCTACAGTCAGCCAGATATCACCGAAAAAAGGCAGAAATATCACTCTCTGCCGGTATTTATTACATAAAAGAGCATGCAGTGACTCAGGACATACATCTGCTGTATCATGCAGCTTATTACTTTAGAACTGCATCCCATTATTCAATTGAAAAATCATTATCTCGAATTAACCTTCTTAGCAAAGTATTCCTTGCCAGAATTGATGTTATTGAGTCTCGGCATGAGGTTGCCCTAACTAAACTTGTGAAACTTGAGAAAGAAGTGGATACTTTGCAGGATAAGGAGATTAGAGCAACGTGGTGTTATACAATGGCACTGCTATACCAGTATCATGGTGATAACACATTAACTATTACGTATGGTAAAGAAGCACTTGATTTATTTAGTCAAATTGGTTCTTTCCGTGAAATAATAACATGCTTGTTCAACCTTGGGGTAGATTATAGGGAGATTGGCGATTATACAACAGCGATTGAATATTTCTCAAAAGCTCTCGAGTTAGGATTAGAACACAATAGTCCGTTTCTTGAATATTTCTATATTGAAGTTGGAAAGATTTACTTATTAAAAGGTAATACTAGTGAAGGGTTAAAGTTTGTTGAGCAAGCAGCAACTATACTACACATGAAAAATGACTACGAAGGATTAATCTATGCTTATACAACAATTGCACTTCATTATTCAGACGTTAATAATTTGGAAGATGCTTTTGTGTGGTTTAACAAATGCCTTAATATCTCAGAACAACATAATGTTCATAATACTTTTTTTGTACTAAGCTATGCTGACACCTGCTATAAAGTAAAAAATTTCTCAGGTGCTTTGGAACTTTACGAAGAAGCCCTTGCTGTATCAAGAATCAGAAACGACCTTGTTTACATTGCCAAATCCGAGAATCGCATTTCCTCAGTTCTTATTGAATTGGGTGACTTTAAAACAGCTTTAAATCTTGCAGAAGAAAGTTTGAGTTTTTTTTCCACTGCAAGCTATTATACAGACGAGTTATGCATTCTCTATCAAAACCTAAGCACCATTTACGAAAAACAAAAGAATACAGCCAAGGCGTTAGAATACCAAAAACTCTATTGTACCTGGAAATCGAAATGGTTTGAGCAACAAAGAGAAATTGATATTCAAAAAGCAAAACAACGGCTGGATCTTGAAACTACTGCGCGAGAACAAGAAGAGTTAAAAGTTAAAACACTTGAACTTCAGCATCAACTGACATTACAACGTGCGGAGGTTACTGCCTTAGCCATTACACTTTCTCAGAAAAATGAATTTATTGATAAACTACATACTCGAATTAAAGAATTATCACTGATGCAAGAATCTGCAACCAAAGATAAGTGCAAAACCATGATTCAAGAAATCGAATCACTACGCCAATCGGGTCCAGAACAATGGGAGACTCTGCAAAAACAATTCGAAAGCATTGATGAATCATTTCAAATTAGGCTAACAAAACAGTTCAATGAATTAACGAATCACGAGATAAAGGTATGTATGCTTATGAGATTAAATTTATCAAGTAAAGATATCGCTAATATTTTATGGACATCCCCACGCACCATAGAAACTCACCGCTATTCTATCCGTAAAAAACTCAACTTGAATAAAGAGGAAAACCTCTATTCGTTTTTAGTAAAAGTATAATACAACTTCCACATTATACACAGCAACAGAATATGTCTCAAACTCATGCCATCCCTAAAAAAACATTAGAAGATGTTGAAACTGAACTACGTAATGCAAAACATGCTAAGCGTAAGTTCGATGTAACTCTGGAGCTTTGCCGCTACATGAGGAAAGATGTCCCCAGAATGCAAACATTAGCAGAGTCTGCCTTGCAGTTAACCGAATCACATCCCGAACTTGGGTTGATTAGAAAAGCAAGAGCAGCTTGGTGGATTGGCTTTTCTTTCCGCTTGCAAAACAAATTCGAGTCTGCTCTCCAAATGTTCCAACTTGCCTTCAAATATCACACACAAGCAAGTATTACTGATACAAAAGACTTTAGTGAGATTGAAATTGACACTTATCTTATGGAGCTAGTTGATAACATCGCTATAGTCCAGTTCCACTTAGGCAACATAGAACAAGCAATGGCAAACTTCTATCACAACTTACAGCTGTGCGAGAAACATCAAGTTACCGGTGGCATCATTGCATCCAATAATAGCTTAGGAGAGGTATGGCGTAATGCCGGCAATATTGCAAAAGCATATATTCACTGGAACACAGCCTTAAATACCTCATTCCGCACGAACGATTTACGCCGCATTGCAGAGTTATACAGCAATCTTTCTTCCGTACATGAATACTATGGCGAGAACGATAAAGCTTTAGAGCTAATTAACAAAGCAGTTCTTCATGCTAAAGAATACAAAAACGAATATGGTACATGTATGTCCCTACTAAACCGTGCACGAATTTATAACTGCAACAAAGATTGGGAAAAATCACAGCTTGATATAGAAGAGTGTATGGCAATAGCTGAAGAATTTCACATAGGGATAATAACAATACAGGCATACATATCTCTGGCAGAAACCTATTATTCTCAAGGCGATATTCCCAATACCATACTGCAATACACCCATGCAATAACACTTGCCAAAGAAACAAACGAGAAATCAACCATTGCCCAATGCACCTTTAGTTTGGCAGATTGTTACCATAAACTAAAACAAAACACAGAATCTATTATCAACGCAAAAATATCGTACGATATTGCTCTTTCAATTAACAGTACAGCTCTTGCGGCATCTGCATTACAGCTTCTGGCAGATGTAGAGCAAGAACAAGGAAACATTACCGAATGTAACAACTACTTACGTAAGTATATTGCTATAAAAGAACAAATTCACCAAGAACAACATACCAACGAAGTACGCGAAGCACGAATGCGCTTATCCTTAGAAAATGCAGAACTTGAACGACAAGAACTTGCAAAAAAAACATTAGAATTGGAACGCAACCTAAACGAAAAAAGTGCAGAGTTATCAGCATTAGCATTGTCAATTTCGCAGAAGAATTCGGTTATCGAAAAACTCAGTAAAAAAATCGAAGAACTCTCAACAACACCCAATCAAAGCTATACCGAACGTTGTAAAAGTATGATTCACGAGATAGAAATACTCAAAAATTCGGGCGAGGAACAATGGACAACACTGCAAAAACAATTCGAGGGATTTGACAATGGTTTCCAAACACGGTTGCTGCACCAATTTAACTCGTTAACCGGCAAAGAAATGAAAATCTGTTTGCTAACACGGTTAAATTTATCAAGCAAAGATATCGCAAACATTTTATGGACATCCCCACGCACCATAGAAACTCACCGCTATTCTATCCGTAAAAAACTCAACTTGAATAAAGAGGAAAACCTCTATTCGTTTTTAGTAAAAGTGTAATGTGTTTGCTATCGCCAGACCGCACCACACATTACACTCCGTACCAACGTTCTTATGCGGGTAAGAACGCACCATTACAACAAAACCTATATCGAGGTAGTTAAGCATTATTATTTCCTGTCATTCCCGTGAAAACGGGAATCTATTGTACGCAAAAAGATATTTCTGGATTCCCGATAAACGCTTTATCAGCATTTTCGGGAATGACTACTCGCTATAATAAACATAACTAAGAATGTTGAAACAGTTCATCGTAGCCCTTGTAAACTATGCGACGCAGAACGTTTGGTGCGGACTGAGTTGCCGCGCAAGCGGGTTGCTACGGCAGATGTGGGTAACCCAATAGTTATTCTTCCATCATAAGTAAATATGCCTTGATAAGTTCATCAAGGTCGCCATCCATAACACTGTGAACATCGTTAATTTTTGTTTCTGTGCGGTGGTCGTTCACCATGGTGTAGGGCTGAAAAACGTACGAGCGAATCTGGCTTCCCCACTCTATACTTTTCTTGGTTCCTTCTATTGCGGCCTTTGCAGCAAGTTGTTCTTCTAATTGTTTTTGGTAGAGTTGAGACTTAAGCATTTTCATAGCTCGCTCGCGGTTTTGAAACTGCGAACGCTCTTGCTGACAACTAACAACAATCCCCGATGGAATGTGGCGCAGACGCACAGCTGTTTCAACTTTGTTCACATTCTGCCCACCTTTACCGCCGCTTCGGAAGGTATCCATTTCAACATCAGCCGGATTAACTTCGATGTTGATGTTATCATCAATTTCGGGGTACACATACACCGATGCAAACGATGTATGGCGGCGCGCGTTACTATCAAACGGAGATATACGCACTAATCGGTGTACGCCGTTTTCTGCTTTTAAATATCCATAAGCGTATTTGCCTTGTATCTCTAGTGTAACAGATTTTACTCCGGCAACATCGCCTTGTTGTTCATCGGCAAGATACACTTTGTAACCGTGGCGTTCTGCCCAACGTGTGTACATGCGCATCAGCATTTCTGCCCAATCCTGTGCTTCGGTTCCGCCGGCACCCGCATTAATGGTTAAGATAGCATTGCGCTCGTCGTTTTCACCCGATAAAATTTTTCGTATTTCTGTTTCTTCTAATGATTTTTCGGCGGATAGTATTTCTGCATCTATGTCTTGCTCCATCGTAGCATCGCCAGCTTCTTCGGCAAGTGTTATCAATGCTTCGGAGTCATCTACTTTTGCGGCGGCTTGTTCGTACAAATGCACCCATTCTTTTAATTCGGCAATTTCTTGCATTACTTTTTGTGCGGCAACATTATCATCCCAAAATCCGGGTTGCTCGCTTTGCTGTTCGCGGTCGGCAATATCAATTAACTTTTGGTCAATGTCAAAGAAACCTCCGCAGTTGTGCAACGCGTTCTTTGAATTCCGTTATTCGTGTTTTTTGTGGTTCAAACATAATTCTATACTTGTGAAGATACTATTTAAGCGGCGCGAAAATACGAAGAATACAGAAGTTACGACTCCGAGGTATCAAATGCTGCTTGGTTTTCCACCTCTGCCGAAGCGCACGTTTAGCACGCAAACCCGGTGCGAGCCAAACGTTCAGCGGCGCATTGGAAAATATTTAACGGCGGTACACAGAGTTACGAAATTCATCAGCTAACTTTAATGAAATTTCTTTTTCAAACTTTTTTAACTCTTCTAACAATTGTTGATGTTTATAGTCTTTTAAGTGATATTTGGGTGGAATGATACCCTTACTTTTAGCAAAACCAATTCTGTATGGCGTCGGGGGATGCGAAGAATCAACACGTGATTCGTATAACATGTTTACGCATTGGATTCTCTTTATTTCTGTTTCGGGTATATTATTAACTGCCTCTATAAAGTATTCAAACACTGCATCGTATCTTTTTGCTAATACTGCTCGTTGGGCAGCTAACTGAAGTTCGGAATTATACATTAGCTTTCTGAAAAATGTTTCGCAACATGCATTACCACTCATTGTCATAGCTAAGTAATCTGCATAGTACTCTGCTCGTTGAGAATCTCTCCACATCAACCAATACAACAAGTTTGTTAAACCAAGAAACATCTGAGAAATACACCACATTAACAAGTTCATAGGCACCGAAAATATTAATGCATAAATACCGGCGTTAGTTGTGATAATTTCATCGGGATATGTTATATAATACCAACGCTCTAACGAGGACGCCGCATACCACTGTATATATCCTCTCATTGGGTCTCGATTAATATTATGTGCAAGTTCATGGCTTATCAATTCAACAGTTTCCTGTGAGTCCAGAACAAGAAGTAATGGATAGCCTAAGGTAAGTACACGTTTTTGTGCTATGCCTCTATATCCCATGGATGCATTATGTTCATGGTTTAGTATAACATAATCAATAGTTGAAGCGCTAAGTTCTGAACATATATCTTCTATTATGCTAAATAAAATAGGAGCATCGCTTTTTGACATATATTTTTGAGGCGGTTTACTTATTCTAGGGCGCAACGTTACAAGCAACATTGTACAAATAACACTACCAATAATTGCAAAAATGTTCAAGTATTGTAGTATCAGGAATATATCAGCGTACAACAAAAAAAGCCAAAACGTAAACACTAACGATGCTACAATAAACGACACCACCATCTGCCAACTAATTCCCGGTTTTACAGATTCTATTGTGATCATTTCCTGGTATAGACTCTTACTATATCTATCACCTAACTTATGAACAATCCTTTCATACAACGTATCATAAAATTCCCCCTTCCTTGGTTTTACGTTCCAATTGCATACTTCACACCAATCCGTATAACCTTCGTAGGATTGGTACATGTGTCCACAATTAGGACACTTCTTCATTTCATAAGGGATTGAACTCAACGTACTATCTCCAATAGTGTTCAGGGTAATACTTTTACTATATTTACTTCCGCAATATAAGGATATGTTTTGTAGACGAAATCGGTGCGGTCCAGCGATAGCGCAATACAACGTAGTAGTAAAGTAGTATTGCGAAATACATCCGAACAAGCGAGTTTTGCAACTAAAGTTTTGAAATTATACAGTGAAAGAACTACGATGAAAACATGTTTGCTTTTTGTTCTGCTAACATTTGTTGTGTATGCACAACATCCGGAAGATAACCTAGTGTTTAACGAGCAATTTGAAAACAACTCAAACAAGTGGCTAACAGGTAGTAACGAAACTCGTTCTGTAGAACTCACAAACGGGAAGTATGTTATGAAGTTGCTTGTAGCGGGTCGTATCCAAGGTTTTTGGAACACTCCGTCATTTAACATGAATCAGGAGTATATAATTGAAACCGAACTCCGCAAAACATCGGGCGATGATGCAACTGATGCATTTGGCATACTCTACGGTATTAAAGATCTAAACAACTGTTATCGTTTTGCCGTAAGAACGGATGGCAAAGTTGCTGTATATAGTGTTACCGATGGAACCACTGATTACAAACTACCTTGGACTGATTATTCGTGTGTACGTAAAGGACTCACTGAAGTTAACAAACTAACAATCGAGCGTAGAAATTCTGCTGTTGCATTTAGAGTTAATGGTACACTAGTATACTCTATGGATGAAACTGATTACTTCGGTACAATGGTTGGTTATTATCTGGAAGGGAACTCTACCGTTGAAGCTGATTACTTAAAAATTTATCAGCGTAATTTTGATGCAGTTAATGTGTTACAAACTTCCGTTCCATTTGGCGAACGGGTAAACATTGGCGAATTTGTAAACTCTGAATATAGTGATATAAACCCTGTTATATCGCCCGATGGAAATACGCTGTATTTTGGTAAATATGAACCTCTTGACACTAATAATACCTCAAAAACAACAGAGCAAATTTGGTATTCACAACTACAGACGGATGGCACCTGGGCAAAAGCACAGAAGGCATTACCTCCGCTTAACCATTCATCACATTGCTTTGTAATTTCTGTTTCGCCGGATAACAATACCTTACTTGTTGCAAATGCCTATACACAAAACGGATTACCAAACGGCCCGGGAGTTTCGATTACAAACAAAACTACAACCGGATGGGAAGTACCAAAAAAAATTACAATAGAAAACGAAGAAAACAAAAGTAAATATGTAAACTATTTTTTAACAAATAACCGTAAAGTGCTGATAAGCAGTGTTGAACGTAGTGAAGGATTTGGTGCTTTAGACTTATATGTTTCATTTCTGAAAAACGACAACACATGGTCTGTTCCTAAGAACATGGGCAATACCATTAATACTATCGGAGATGACAGCGCACCATTTGTTGCTGCCGATGACAGAACTATGTATTTCTCTTCGTCTGGGCATCCCGGATATGGAGGTAACGATATTTACATGTCTCGCAGATTAGATGACTCCTGGACGAAATGGTCAACTCCTGTAAACCTAGGAGACAGGGTTAACACATCCGGATTCGATTCGTATTTTACCATACCGGCAACAGGCGATAAGGCATACATTGTAAGTTGGCAGAGCAAGGAGCGGAGATCCGATATATTCACTATTTCTTTACCCCCGGAGGCACGTCCGGAGCCGGTGATACTTGTATCGGGCAAAGTATATGATGCAAAAACAAAACTTCCAATTCAGGCAACTATTAAATATGAAACGTTACCATTAGGCAAAGAAGTTGGGGTTGCCTCATCTGCACCTCAAACAGGTGATTACAAAATTGTTTTACCTGCAAAATCCTTCTATGGATTCCGCGCAGAACGTAATGACTACATTCCCGTTTCAGATAATATTGATGTCACTAAGGTACTATCGTACAAAGAAATTAAACGCGATTTATACCTTGTACCAATAGAACAAGGTTCGGTTATACGTATCAACAACCTGTTTTTCGATTTTGCAAAATCAACATTACGTCCGGAATCATTTCCGGATTTAAACAGAATTGTTGAGCTATTAAAAAGTAAAATAGTAACCGAAATACAAATTGAAGGACATACCGATAATGTCGGTAATGAAGTTGCAAATCAAAAGTTATCCGAAAGCAGAGCCAAAGCAGTTCTGGATTACCTTACCAGCCACGGTGTGGATGCTAAAAGTATTAGTAGTAAAGGATATGGCAAAACAAAACCAATAACTACAAACGATTCAGATGAAGGGCGTCAACAAAACCGACGAGTTGAGTTTGTAATTCTTAAAAAGTAATTCTCAATAGCTATCGCAACCCGCGCCATACGATATTTCTTCGCACACCCTTCAACTGCGGGAAAGAATCGCCATTTTTCATACAACCATTATCGCGATGGATTATTTCAGGAAATCATCTAAGCGGAGGAGTTTACATTCGGTGCCATCGAACATAGCAAACGTGCGGTGGTGCATCCATTCGCCTAAGTTGATGTATGTGCCGGTGTGTGTGGCGTTGCCATAGTGTTTTTCTAACGGTTGATGCTGATGCCCCATTATAACGTAGTCAAATCCTTCCTGAATACGTTTATCGGCAAAGTCTGCCAGACCGTCGGGTTTGCCGTAATCCTTTGCATCGGTATAGGTACGGCTTTTGTGCGAAGTCCCCGATGCCAACCAAATACCAATATCAGGATGCAGCCATTGATAGAGTTTAATAGATAGTTTGTTCCGTAATATGGCACGGAGTATTAAATATCCTTGGTCGTTATATACTTTACCATCGCCATGTGCTATATAAAACTTCTTACCGTTGTGCTGGCGCGTTATGTCTTCTTTATAGATTGGAATGTTTAGCTCTTGTTCAAAAAATGATTGGTGCCCGAAGTCATGATTTCCCATTACGTATTCCACGGGTATTCCAGAAGAACGGAAGGAGTCGAGAGCTGTAAGTGTACGAAAAAAATCGCGAGGCAATACGGTATTGTATTCAAACCAGTAATCAAATAAATCACCTACTATATACAAACATTCGCAGTCCGGGCGAATTTGTTCTAAAAAACGAAGCAGTAATTCCTCGCGTTGGCGGGATGACTCTTTACTACCAAAACCAAGATGTACGTCGGATATAAAATAAATCATGTTCTGTCATTTATTTGAATTGCTGCAAATATACACGTCAACCACGAACACCGTTGCTTACAGCTGCAATGTTCTGCCCGGCAGGGTGACGGTTTGTTGTAAAGATTCGTGCGGTGCCGTAATGCGTTAGCAAAAGTTTACCTATTGTTTATCGTAAAACATAAAGAATACCGCGCCAAGCATACAAACAAAGGCAACAATGTAATTCCATTTGATTGTTTCTTTTAGGTAGAATACAGAGAACCCGACAAACACAAGTAGGGTTAATACCTCTTGAATTATTTTTAGCTGTGCTGTGGTAAATGTGTACGAGCCGATTCTGTTTGCCGGTACTTGCAGGCAATACTCAAAGAAGGCAATTCCCCAACTTATCAGGATAACTTTCCAAAGTGCGGTGTCTTTATATTTTAAGTGTCCATACCATGCAAAGGTCATGAAGATGTTAGATGCAAGTAATAGGAGTATTGTACTCATGTGTAGTTAAGGTTACAGTAAAAAAAAGCCGACATACTATATATCGGCTTCGGGTAAAATTATGTGGATTGTGTTAACGGACAATGGACATTTTTTTGGTTAGTCGTGTTCGTCCATTTTCGCATTGCAAAATGTAATTCCCAACAGGTAACGCATGGACATCAAGTGGAACAGTGTGTTCGCCAGATGAATACGCTTGTTGCGGAAGCTCAAGAACACGTTTACCAAGTTCATCGAATACCGACAAACGAACTGATGATTCTTTTGCCAACGTGAAATGTACCTGAGCGTTATTGTAACAAGGATTTGGATACAATGGATGGAGTAATACATTTGTACTAACGGTATTATCATTTACCGAGGTATTACTTGGCTCGTACGGGATTGCATATCCGCTAAACACTCCTAACCCGTGTGATGCAATAGCCACAAAGCCATCGGTTGAACGGGCACGAATCATGTTGATATTTACATTTCCTATGCTTGGTTCAAACGTCCAGATGGTGTTATCGCCATCTATTTTATTGGTTGTAAACACACCGGATGAAGTTCCTGCTATGTATAATGTTTGTCCTTTGTAGTGCAGTATCTCAAAACACCGAACTGATGGGCCGTACCCCGAGCCGTCAGGTTTTTCTTCTAAGTTTCCGCTTACACTTTTCCAGGTTTCTCCACCGTTTGTAGAATTAAAAATACTTTTCACACCATAATTACTAAACACTACAAACACGTTGTCTTCATCGAATGGGTCAACGGTTACACACAGTGCATACGCTGTACTTGGTACGTTGATTTGTGTCATGGCTTTTATACTTCTGGGGTTTTCGGCGGTGATGATTGGATAATCAATTCGGGCTATCTTTCCACCGCGTGTTGCAATATATATTCTGCGTTTGCTTGAACGTGAGACATCAAATGCAGTTAACTGTGTGTTGGACCAAAGTGATTGCAATGGTATCATTTCCCAATTGGTAGCAATTGAATTTTTACCTTTAACCATAGGAATACCATATAGATTAGAATTCACCCAAATACCCCGGTAACCATCAAGTAGATATAAGATGGAATCATTAGTGGGGTCAAGGCGCAATGGATTTGTAAATGTTGGAGAAATACCATTTGGGCGAACACATGTATAGTTCGTTACATCAAAATTAGCATCAAGTTGTACTCTGTAAACATTTGCGTTTTGGCTTGAGGGGTAAAATGCTGAGGCATCCGCAGCTACATCGCAAATCATACCATCGCCGCCAAGTATCCACTGTAATGGTTTACCACTTCCTGCCATACCTGCGCTTGCATTGTTATCTTGCGCACCGGCAATAAGTATATTATCGTGATTTCCCACGGGGTCAATACCCACACTATAAAATTGTGCAACTACATAATTACTGTTGATGCTTTGCCATTGCGTATTTACACCTTGGGTAATGTCATCTGTTCTGAACACTCCTCCATCGTTACAACTATACACAACCTTAGGGTTGGATGGCAAAAATACAGCACCGTGTTCATCGGGGTGATGCCCGTTAAATAAAAATGCGTTGGGGTCAACAGGGTCCCACTGCCCTGTTTGTTTATACGCTTCGCTATAACCACCAACATGAGTAACATTTGAAGATGTAGAAAAACCATCGGTGGTATAATACGAATCCGTTCCACCTATAAGCACCTTGTCTTCGTTATCGGGGCTAACTGTAAGTTGCATACAGTATGTACCAAATACTGATAGTTTACTTGAAATTGCCGAGCTTCTATTAGACCACTCCCCGCCCGATGCACTACCATTACCTGATATATATTTATACTTCCATACGGTAATACCGGAGTTACCCGAAACATACACCCAAACAGTATTAGGATTACTTGGAGCATACGCTACTCTTGCCCTTTGAATAGCTGTTATACCGCTTGGCGTGATGTTCGTCCACGTTACACCATTTACCGAACGATATATCCCCATATAATTCCCTGTGCTTAGGGTTGCATATATAGCACCATTAGAAGCAACTGTTACATCAGACCATACCGATGTTTTTGTGTTTAGCGACCCCAATGCAACTTTCCACGATGCACCTCCATCGTTAGAGCGCATAATTGCCCCAACACAAGCCGCATAGACTATATCACTGTCGTTTCTTGTTGGGTCGGTAGCGATATTATGGATAAAATGAAATGGTGAACGCGCTGTATCGGTACGTTGAACAGACGTTGCAGATAACTTAACCCACGACTTTCCTCCATTAACCGATTTATACATTCCTTCGCCAATATCCCAGTTATATGTTGGGTATCCGGCAGGAGAATAATACTCCCCTGTACCATAATACCAAACATCGCGTTTGCCCATTCGCTTATCTTGCGCTATGCTTGATACACTATGCAGTTCGCTATTAGCAGTTGTCTTTACCCAACTGGTTCCGCTATTTGTAGTGCGCCAGACACCTCCGCCAACAGCACCAGCAAGAAGTATATTTTCGTTACCTACATCCATAGCTAACGAACGTGTTCTGCCGCCAGTTTTTTCAATACCGGTGTTTTCCCATGTGGTTGGTAAATGTAAAAGAGTATCCGCCGTCTGTGTACTCCACATAGCTAAGCTTTGCCGCGTTGGTAATGTAGCAACAAATGCACGTTCTTTTTCGCGGATATCAATGGGTACTTCGCCTAAGGCGGGATCCATCGTTTTTTCAAACTCAAGTTTAGCCCGTTCAAAAAAATCATTTTCGTATCCTGGAGTTTCGATATACTCCAATTCGGGTTGATTCAACGAACCAAAATGTGCTGATATATAAAATGTACAGCTTAACAAAAGTAGTGCGAGAGGATATTTCATAACTACATGATTAGTACTGAAATGGTATGAACTTACGTAGCAATATACCGCAGTTTTACTAAATGTTTCGGGTATTTTTTGCTATCGCCAGACCGCACCGCACAACATTCTACTATTTCACCAACCTATGCGGGAGAAAGTCGATACTTAAGAAAACATGGTTCAAAAAAAAGGCAATCCAAAAAGAATTGCCCTAGGGTGAAAGGTGAGTATTGAATATTTATTTACTGGCAGACACACTCGGTAAGGATATTACTTGCTTAGTAGTATTTAACCGTGTTTTACTTACACTTACCGTTCCGTTTGGCACTACTTCATCAATAACTATCTGGATATTCAACATATGCTGTTGATAATACTGTTTCCATTCTGTTTCGTTCATAGTTGTAGGAATAGAAGGCTGTGCTATTCTACCCTGAATATTGGAAACATCAACATCTTTCTTAAAGTTACATTCTATCGAAGTACTTTCGCTATGATAAGCGCCGTCTTTACCTAAAGTCCAATAAACTACTTTACCATTGCGGCATTCTGCAAACTTGGTTGGGCGGGCAGGCATTTCTGTTACAACAGCAAAAAATGCAAAAAGAATCGAGAATAAAAGAACGTGTTTCATAATAACTCCAAAGTGTAATGTAATTGAATAATACTTAGCTGATTTGTCTTGTTGTTTGAGCGTTGAACTCGTTGCGAAACTACGGTGATGACTTTACCGGTTAAATCCTGAATGAGTAAATACTCCTTTTCAATGAGTGAATACTATTTACGAGTAAGATTACGAAGCAATCCTGTTCCGTTGTACGATGTTTTGAGGAGAGAAGTACCTTTCCCGCAAGTAGAGGTTTTGCATAGTTTTTGGAGTGGTGCGGTTTGCGGTAGCAAAACATAATATTGAACACGATTTACGTATATTACCCTTTAAACAAACATCCCATAAGTATTATGAGAACATCCTTTGTGCATACGTTTTTGTTGTTTTATGTTTCTGTAGTGATGATTGTTATTAATGTACAATCACAGACTATAGATATTTCTCAAATCAATATCCAACAATTTCCTACTGTTAGAGCGCGGCTTTTAACATTCGATAAAAATGGAACTTTTATACCACATACTGCATCCACACTCAGGTTAAAGGAGAATGGAAACTCTAATGTAATTACATCGGTAACTTGCAACAATACTTCATCTTCTCAGCCAATTTCGGTTGCGATTGGCATCGATGCATCTGTTTCGATGAATTATGCCGAACAACTGGATTCGCCGCTACAATTAACTTTTACTTCGGTTAACACACTACTCAGTAAGGTTCAGCACAATGAGTCTGAATTTACATTACAAACCAGTGACGCAATTCCGCAAATCATTCAAGATGCAACTACTATCAGAAGTAATATATCTGCGGGCTTAACCACAATTAAAACAGCAAGTGGGAATAACTTTTCACAACAGCTTCTGCATCCTGTAACAGGGCTGATTGCAGTGGCAAGTGCTTTGCACAATAAAAAAGTGATTTTGTTCTGTACGGACGGACGTTATGGTGTGCTACCTGAAGCAGATGTGCTGCAGTGTATTACTCTGTGCAGACTACAGAATATTACATTTTGCTCGTTGATTTATACAAGCCCCAATACCGATGCTACAGGGCTCCGTACTTCGTTACGTACTATTGCAGACTCTACAGGTGGCTATATCTTTGAAAACATAGTGAGTACACAAGATGCGTTAAATAAAGCAGCTGCATTACAACAACTGTTACAGGGAGCTACACCATGTACTATTGAATGGCAAAGTGACTATGCATGCCATAGTGAAATTCGTACAATAGAACTAACAAGTAACAGCTTACAAGCTAAAGCTGAATCGTTTTACTTAGTACAAGAGAATACTGTATCACGCTTACAATTTTCTACACCGTATATACATTTTTATAATTCCAAACCGGGTGTAAAACGTGATACTATTATTACTGTAACCGCATTATACAAGCCATACAATGTAACTTCTGTTACTACATCAAATCCGGCATTTTCGGTTTCTCCTACTTCCTTTACTTTAGGTGTAGGTCAGCAAATACAACTTACGGTGTCGTGTAAACCAACCGATAGTAGCTACACATGGTCTCAAATTTCGTTCACTAATTCTACTTGTTCATCAACGTTATATGGTAGCTGTGGATTCACTGGTAAAAAACCAATTAAGCCGTCTCTACAAGTTCTATTTCCCAATGGTAAAGAAAAGATAATCCCCGGACTTGACACTACAATTACGTGGAGCGGGATTCCATTAACTGATACAGTGCAGATTGATTATAGTACCGATAAAGGTATCCGCTGGAATATGATAACCAACAAGGCAACAGGAGGTACATACCAATGGGAACAGATTCCTTCCGACAGCTCGGATAATTGCCTTATACGTGTACAACAGTTAGCACCATTTTTTGATAGAGGTTGGGCGCGGCATTGTGGCTCGGATAGTGAAGACAGAGCTTATGCAGTATCATCTGATTCACTTGGTAATATCGTTATTGCCGGATCTTTTAGCTCAACAATGAACATTGGGAATACTACTATTACCAGTAATGGCGGCACAGATGTATTTATAAGTAAGTACAACCCAAAAGGTGAACTACTATGGAGTAAAAAAGCGGGAGGCGTTAATAATGATGTTGCTAAAAGTCTAGCAATAGATAAACTTGGTAACATCTATATAACCGGACAATATACCGGTAATGCAACTTTTGATACCGTTAAAGTTACCGGTACATCCGATTACAATATATTTTTAGCAAAGTATACTAAAGATGGCTCTATTGTTTGGATACAAACAATGGGCTCGGATGCTTATGACCACGGGAACTCCCTTGCATTAGACCGTTTTGATAATTTGTATTTAGCAGGAGACATTGCCGGAAGAACACAGTTTAGCGATACCGTTGTTTTTTCCCAAGGCAGTTGGGATAGCTTTATAGCAAAATACACCGTAGATGGCAAGTTACAGTGGGTTCGTGTTGATGGTGGCAATGAGTGGGACGAATCAATATCCATCGCATGTGATACATCGGGTAATGTTTACAGTACAGGTGTTGTTGAAGGCTCGGCAACCTTTTCATCAACAACAGTTAGAAGCATAGGTAGCACTGATATTTTTGTTGCGAAATACGATAGTACAGGTTCAATGCAATGGGTTAAAAATTTTGGTAGTATCTACGAAGATAAAGGTACGGGAATTTGTTATGATTATAATGGGAACATCTATGTAGCAGGCTCTTTTTCAGGTATCTCAATTTTTGATACTTTACGCGCAACCAGCAAAGGGCAGTTAGATATTTGTTTGGCAAAGATTTCTACCGATGGCGATGTTATATGGGTAAAGAGTGCAGGAGGAAACCTGGACGACGAACCCTTATCTGTTTGTTACGATACAACAAATACTATCTCAATAACAGGATACTTTAATACCAAAGCAGTATTTTCAACTGACACTATAGTATCACAGGGAAAATCTGATATATTCATTGCTGCATACTCACTATTGGGTGACCTACATTCAATTCGAAGAGAAGGAAGCGATTCTGCTGATAGAGCACAATCCATAATTGTTACACCAGATAATCATACGCATGTAGCTGGTTATTGTGCATCGAATATAATTATAGAATCAGAAAATTTGGTTTCAGAAGGTAGTGATGATGCTATTGTTTGGCGAATAGGCCAACGCCCACTGCAATTAGATGTATCGGATGTAGCGTGGAGTTTAGTAAAGCCCAACGTACATATTACGGATACTATACACATTGGAACTATACCATTAGGTGTTTCTAAAGATACAATAGTGACTAATGTCATTACTAATGTTAGCAATTACCCTGTTAAAGTGAATACTTGGAAAATTATCGGAGCGGATTCATCATCATTCAAAATAATCGGTAATAATGTTCCATGTATTATTGATACAAACTCAAGTAAACCAATTGAACTTAGTTTTTCACCTAAGCACACCGGAATTAATTCGGTTCTCTTGGAGATAATTACACCATTCGATACACTGCATCAGGTTATTCAGGGATTTTGTTTACCATCCTTAGTAAAAGTTGAGACCCCAATCATTGATTTAGGAAAAGTATGGATTCATACCCGCAAAGACACACTTCTAGCAATTACATTACGCAATGTCAATTCTGATACACTTACCATTGCAAATTCATCAATTGTTTCTGCCTCTCAGAATTCTCCATTTTCCATTACTCTTGGTGGTGGTGGATTTCGTTTAGCACCAGGCCAATCACGTACTATGATAATTTCGTTTGCACCTAATCACATCGGTCGTGTTACCAGTACAATTGAATTTGAGTATTCTGGCTATGGTTCACCTGCAAAAATTCACTTATCCGGTGAAGGATTTGAGGACAACGTTTCGATTGATGTAAGTTTAAGAGATACATCTGCCTATCCCGGAAATGAAATTTCAATACCTATTTCCATTACAGGTAATAAGAACTTAACTCAATCAGGAACTAAAAATCTCCAATTAACTATTCAAACAAACTCAACGCTACTCACAACAGAAAACAGCGTTGTTAGTTCAAACATATCCAACGACACGCTTGTTTTTTCAATTAATACTACTCTGCCACAAGATAATTCTGGAATACTATCAACACTAAAATTCAACACAGCACTTGGCAATGATACCTCATGCAACATTTCAGTAATTAAAATTACTTCCAATAATCAACCACTTACATTCAGACAGAAACCTTCGCAATTTACGTTACAAGGTGTGTGTAAATCCGATGGTGGCAGATTATTTTCTATAAGTGGAAATGTAGCCATACATGCTATGTATCCTAACCCGGCAAGTTCAGAAAGTACCTTAGAGTTTGAAACAATTGAGCATGGCATAACAACTATTTCAATTTTAGATGTGTTAGGTAATACTGCCTATACATTACTCAAACAAGAGTTGCCCGCTAAAGTACATACTCTCCAAATCCCAACGGATAATCTCTCTAATGGCAGGTATTATGTAATTATCAAAACACCCAGTGTAACCAAAGTAACACCATTACAGGTGCTAAAATGAGTTCTCTTACACTACTTGTTCTACTACTACTTTCTTGCACTCCTATAGTAAATGCGCAATCACATTCAGTACTGCGATACGGTGGTTTTGCCAACTGGGGGTATGTATATCACAATGCCAACTTTCAGCAATTACCCGGTGTGCCTAATTGCTGCCCCAGGTTTGAATCCGGAAAAGCTACATCTTCTGCATTTGGAGCAGTAATTGATTTCCCGTTAACAGAAACTATTTTCTTAGATACCAGATTAGGTTACAACTCTTTGGGTGCAACGTTGCAGAAAGATGAGTCAACCACAATTATAAATCAAGGTATTACTCAGGAAGGCATCTTTACACACTATCTTACATCAACATTAACAGGCGTAACACTTCAACCGATGGTAGGATTTGAAGTGTTTAACGATGTAATGATATATACAGGTGTCTCATCAACATTCCTAATAACCAAAAACTACGCACAAGAAGAACGTATAACTAAACCAATCGATGCAGGAACATTTGTTGACTTTGCAGGTAACAATACGTACCAACGTGTACGTAATGTTAAAAGTGGAACAATACCCGGAGCAGGTACTTTGCTCTTTGCACTCAATGCAGGTATTGGTATAGAACTTCCTGTTAGCACAGATAAGAACTTTATTCTTGCACCCGAACTTCAAATCTCATACGGGCTTACTCCGGTTGCTCAAGATTTAGAATGGAATTTCGCAACTATTCGAGCAGGACTTACACTAACGTATGGAAACGTACCTCCGAAGGTACAAGTCCTTAAATTCGACACTCTCTATAAAAGAGACACAGTTCCATCGCCGTACATTCATGCTACTGAAGTATCTCGCCTTTCGTTTGAATCAAAAAATTCAAAAAGGGAAACACCTGACACCATCTACATTCGCACCATTTTTACCGAGCACTACCAATACAACGCTCCGGTTACTAAAGAACCCGAACCTGTAACTCTGCAATGTAGTATACAAGTTCAAGGCCTTGAGCACAATGGTACAACAGTGCCAATGAACACAATGCTTGTTGAAGAATTTAGGTCCGATAAAATTTACCCGCTATTACCCTATATCTTCTTCGATGCCAACGACAGCGAAATCCCTGATAAATACGTTACTCTTTCATCGCAAGAAACTGGTAGTTTCTCCGAAAAAAATTTCATATCATCTACGAATATTGATGTGTATTATAACATCCTTAATATTATTGGTAAGCGTATGAACCAACATCAAAACGCCACATTAACAATTACCGGATATACATCAGATGACGATGGTGTTGAAAAAGGAAAAATAGTATTAGCTCAGCAACGTGCCGAACATGTAAGAGACTACCTTCAAAAAATATGGAGCATACCCACAAACAGGCTTAAAATACAAGCACGTGCATTACCGGAAAAACACTCCAATACAACAACAATACAAGGCGCAGAAGAAAACAGACGTGTAGAAATTCAGGCATCAACACCTGAGATATTGGATATACTCTTCATTAATGATACACTACGCCAAGTAACACAGCCATCGGTGCTTTTTAACATTACTACTACATCTTCACGTGATGTCAAATCTTGGGAACTAACTGCAGAACAACAAGGTAAAATTCTTAAGGAATTCTCCGGGGCAGGCACACCTCCAAACAGCATAACTTGGCAGATGGAAAATGAGCAATCAACCGTACCCAGAAATAACGCAGCAGTAAAAACAATTCTTAAAGTTACCGACACTAATAATCTTACATCACAATGCACAGCAACAATCCCACTACAACAGATAACCGTTGCCGATAAAACCGAACAACACAAAACCGATAAACGCATTGATACCTACAATCTTATCCTGTTCGATTTTAACAGCGCAGAGCTAAGTCCATTCAATAAAAAAGTAACAAAGCTTATACAATCAAAACTACAACCACAATCGGTACTTAGTATCACAGGACATACCGATTTATCGGGCGATGAAGCCACTAACGTTACGCTATCACAACAACGTGCATCATCAGTAGCATCGGCTTTTAATGGCTACAATGTTTCAGCAAAAGGTGTAGGAAAAAGTACAGAGCTTTACAACAACCAACTCCCCGAGGGGCGCATGTACAGCCGTACTGTCATTATCACGGTGATAACAGAATCAAAATAAATTTTCTGCTATCGCCCGACAGCACCGCACGGAAGGTACAAACTGAACATTCCTATGCTGATAAGTACCATCAACTACGGTTAACCATTGATCGTGGATGTGTGTTCTCTCTCCCGCAGGTGATAGGTGTGTACAATGTGTGGTGTGGTGCGGCTTGCGTTAGCAAAAAAAGCCGATACATAAACAACTGCATCGGCTTTCACTTACTATTATGTGCGGGTTCTACACATTACTCAAATCTTTGAACATTGCGAGAACTTCTTCTACACTAAGAACGCCTTTATCGCCTACGCCGTGCTCGCGCAGTGCAACTTGATTGTTCTCTGCTTCCCGTTTGCCTATTACTAATGCAAATGGAATTTTCTTTTGCTCGCTCTCGGCAATTTTGCGTTGCACTTTTTCCGAACGATTATCAAAGTTTACGCGGTAATCCATATCCTTTAGCTTTGCTACAATGCTTTCGGCGTATTCGTTTTGTGCATCAGTTATTGGCAATACGCTTACTTGCGTTGGTGCAAGCCAGAATGGGAAATTGCCTGCGTAGTGTTCAATCAAAATTGACATAAAGCGCTCCATAGAACCAAATGGCGCACGGTGTATAATTACCGGACGGTGCTTTTGGTTATCTGCGCCCATGTACTCTAATTGGAAGCGTTCTGGCATTACGTAATCTACTTGCACTGTTCCAAGCTGCCACTTTCTGCCAATTGCGTCGCGCACAATAAAGTCAATCTTTGGTCCGTAGAATGCCGCTTCGCCTTCGCCAATAAAATATTCTAACTGCATTTCGTCGGCTACTTCTTTAATCTCTGCTTGTGCGCGTTCCCACAATGCTAAGTCGCCACCATATTTTTCTGCGTTGTCGTCGCGGAAAGAAAGACGTGTACTTACGTCCATTCCAAATGTGGTGAATACTTTTTGTGTTAGTTCAATTACGTTTTTGATTTCGTCTTTGAGTTGGTCATGCGTGCAATAGATGTGCGCATCGTCTTGTGTAAAGCCACGCACGCGGGAGAGTCCGCTTAACTCACCCGATTGCTCGTAACGGTACACCGTTCCAAACTCAGCAAGACGCACCGGCAAATCTCTGTACGAGCGTGGCTCGCTTGAATAGATTTGATGGTGATGCGGACAGTTCATTGGCTTTAGTAAATACTGCTCTTCTTCTATCTGCATTGGTGGGTACTGCGAATCTGCATAGTAGGGATAGTGACCCGATGTTTTATACAATTCCAGATTTCCCAAGTGCGGAGTAATTACTTCTTGGTAGCCGCGTTTCTTTTGTTCGTTACGTAAGAATGCTTCTAAGGTGCGGCGCATACTTGTTCCGTTTGGTAACCACACAGGTAAACCGCCACCAACCATTGGAGAAATCATAAAGATTTTAAGCTCTCTGCCAAGTTTCTTGTGGTCGCGTTTTGCAGCTTCTTCTAGTTGCTTTAAGTATTCATCAAGCAAATCCTTTTTAGGGAAGCTAGTACCGTAAATACGTGTAAGTTGTTGGCGCGATGAATCACCACGCCAGTATGCACCCGCTACCGAAAGCAACTTTGGATACTTTAACATACCCGTAGAAGGTACGTGCGTTCCACGACACAAATCTGTAAAGTTGCCTTGAGTATAAAAAGTAATCTCGCTATCCTTTAATCCTTCAAGCAACTCAAGTTTATACTCGTCGCCTTTTTCGGTAAAGTAAGCAACTGCTTCTTCCCATGTTTTTTCGGCGCGTTGGTAGCTGTTATCTGCTTTTACAAGTTCCTTCATTTTGTTTTCGATTACAGGCAAATCCTCAACCGAAAGTTTTGTGTCGCCGGGTAAATCTACATCGTAGTAGAAACCATTTTCAATGGGTGGGCCAATCCCAAATTTTACACCGGGATACAATGCCTCTAAAGCCTCAGCCATTAAGTGCGCAGTAGAGTGGCGGAAAATCTCTTTTCCTTCATCATCATTCCATGTTAGAATGCGCACCGAGGCATCCTGCTCTATAGAACGAGATAAATCATAGTTCACGCCGTTAACAATAATTCCCAAGGCGTTACGCGCAAGCCCCTCGGAAATAGATTTCGCAATGTCCATACCCGTTGCACCGCTTGCAAACTCACGCACCGAGCCGTCTGGTAATGTGATATTCATAATAACATCCAATTTGTAAAGTTTCTTAATTACTTAGTGACATAATAAAAAGACTGTTTAACAAGTAAACAGCAAGCAAAATACAATAATATTCTATGGTATAATAACAATGTACTCCCTACCGGGAGGTTCGTGTGGTAGTTGTGGTAAAAACAATACAACAACGGAAAGGCGATATGTTTTTGATTTGATTCAATGTAGATTTTATCCTTGAAACAAATATACCAAATTTTGGAAACAGCGAAGAATTCATATTGTAATCTTACATGTAAAAAGGCATTTGTTGTAAATAGTAGTTTATATTTTTCCTTGCTTTACGAAAAAAACAACAGTATTTTATACTAGGAATTGAGTACATATATCTGATACACAACAATGACCGAAGACCACTTAAGCGAACTCCTTGATTTAGCTATGAAATCGTGGGAGGTTGGAAATTTTGATAAATGCGATGAGTTTGTAAACCGTGTTTTGTATTTTCTCAAAGAAAATGTAGGGGATGAAAACTCTCTTCCAATTCAGTACGCCCCTATATTATCACGCGCCTACAGATTACTTGGTATAACCCAAAAAGAACGCGGCAATAACATGCTGTGCCTACAATATTTTGAGAAGAGCTTGAGTATTGCCGAGCAGTACCACGATAACAGGAACATTGCTAAAGCATTAGTTAGCTTAGGAACTATCTACGAGAGAACAGACAAAATGCCCGAAGCAAAGGAAGCGTATTTGCGATCATTACGTATTTGCGAAAATATTAATGAAGTAAGAACAAAAAGCCGTGCTATTAGTAACCTTGGCATTCTTTACTATAATGAAAAAGACTTTGTAACTGCATTGCAGTTTTTTCAACAATCGTTAGCAATTAAAGAAGAACAAAACGACAAACTTGGAGTGAGTAATGTATTGAATAACATAGCACTCATTTATAAAGATACATCCGACTTTGCCGTGGCTTTAGATTACTTTAGTAAGGCTATAGAGATAAAGAACGAAATACAAGATAAACAAGGAACAAGCAACATCTATATTAACATGGGCGACACTTATATACTTCTGAATGAACCAATTAAGGCACGCATCTTTTTTCAAAAAGCAATAAAAATTAAGGAAGAACTACATAGCGAATTGGGTCTTGCAATGGCATTTTTAGGTATGGGTAATAGTTACGTCGCTACAAAAGATTATCAGTTAGCACAAGAGTTTTTTAAACAGGCAATACAAAGTGCACACGATAGTAACTCAACCCGATTTGAGCGATTGGCATATAAAGCACTTACCGAGCTCTACGAAAAACAATTACAGCAGTAAATCTCTGCTAACGCCGGACGGCACCGTGCGTTGTACTTTACAATAGTAACATTGTGCCGCTCAGTTCCTCAGCATCAATACACCATCTATCGCGATAAAAATACTCCGCTTGCAGAAGGTTCTGTTCTGCAAGCGGAGGTTGTGTTTTTCGTAACGTGCGGTGCAGTCCTGCGATAGCGGAATACACAATTACACATACGATAAATGAGCTGTGAAGTGACGCAGGTATTCCGATTCGTAGAGAAGTTTCATACCACGAAGCTGCTCGCGGCTGTTATATACTTCGATAATTGCTTCGATGCAGTAATCAATATGGCTTTGCGTATATACCCTACGCGGGATTGCCAAACGTACAAGCTCCATTGGCGGGGCAACATGTTTACCATGTTCATCGTATTTTCCAAACATCAGCGAACCTATTTCTACACTTCGTATTCCTGCATGGCGGTATAACTCGCATACTATAGACTGCCCGGGAAACTGCTCGGTTGGGATGTGCGATGCAAAACGGGACGCATCAAGATACACGGCATGTCCGCCCGTTGGCATTAAAATAGGAACACCTGCATTAGTTAGTTTTTCGCCAAAGTATTGTGTAGAACGAATGCGATAATGTAGATAATTTTCATCAAGTACTTCTTTAAGTCCTTGCGCAATTGCTTCAAGGTCCCGGCGTGCTAAGCCACCATAGGTAGTAAAGCCCTCAGTTATAATCAACAGGTTTCGGGCTTTGCCTGCCCAATCGTCGTTGTTCATGGCAATCCATCCGCCGGTATTTACCATACCGTCCTTCTTTGCACTCATGGTGCAGCCATCGGCATAGCCAAACATCTCGCGGACAATTTCATCTATTGGTGTGTAGGCAAATTCAGGTTCGCGTTGTTTAATAAAGTAAGCGTTTTCTGCAAAGCGGCACGCATCAATAAACAGAGGAATTCCATACGCATTACAAACATTACGTACGGCACGGATATTTGCCATTGATACCGGTTGTCCGCCACCGCTGTTGTTGGTAACGGTTAACATTATCAGCGGGATATTTTCCTTACCAACTTTTTCAATAAACGCAACTAAAGCATCAACATCCATATTGCCTTTAAAGTCTGCAATTTGTTCGGGATGTTTACCAACCTCGCATAAAATATCCACTGCTTCTGCGCCACTATATTCTACATTGGCGCGAGTTGTATCGAAGTGCGTATTATTAGGAACATACTTCCCTTTGCCACCTACAATACTAAACAGAATTTTTTCGGCTGCACGACCCTGATGAGTTGGAATGATATGCTTCATCCCGGTTATATCGCGTACGGCGTTTTCGAACAGGAAATAACTTTTGCTACCGGCGTACGCTTCATCACCATCCATAACACCTGCCCATTGTTTACTGCTCATGGCAGTTGTGCCGGAGTCGGTAAGGAAGTCAATCAGTACATCTTTAGAATGTAAAAAGAACGGATTGTAAAATGCTTCCTGAAGCAATGATTCGCGCTGTGCGGCTGTGGTAAAGTTTATTGGCTCTACCGACTTTATCTTAAACGGTTCAATGATTGTTTTCATAGGTGTATTCTCTATAGTTTTAATTACGCAATAGTACAAAGATACGCATAAAAGATATTTTAGTCTTATTTGTATAATCTTACCATTTCTTGTTTCTACCAAAAGCATGCGTATCTTGCCTATTATTACAAACGGAGAGCACAAACAATGAAGTTACTGATAGCAGTTATTCTTATAACAATCACCTATACCGGTGTAGCCCAAACAGGTACAACACTTAATACAACAGCTAAAAACACTCGCACAACCGATGAAACAGTTATCCGTAAAAATATACTCAGTCAAGCTACTACTATGCTCAAGGCCTTAAAGAGTAAGGATTACACAACATTCCTTACGTTTCAACACCCCGATGTAATTAAAGCTGTTGGCGGAGACACCAGTTTTTTACGCTTTATAAAAGAACAAATGGCAAAACTGAACAATACTCAAATTGTTATCATGGAACCTGCAACCATACGTCAGGTTTTGCGCATAGGTACAACATGGCAATGTGTTATCGACCAAATTACCGAGATGCGCATGGACTCCTCAACCATTATATCATCGGTTGTGCCACTCATCGGTTTTTCCGACGATGGAACTACATGGAAGTTTATAGATGCAAGTAATGGTGCCGAAAAAGTTAAATCGGTAATACCAAGTCTTAGCAATCTTTTGTACATACCATATAAAAAGAATCAGTTTGGGGTTGATGTACAATCGTTATACAAAGACTACACCCCCGAGTATCCGGAAACAACGCCTGCTCCTTCAACGCCAACGCAAAGTAAAAAGAAAAAGTAAAGGTACTATACACATTTGCTATCGCCGGACGGCACCAAGCCGCTTGCTATACACACTGTTGCATTGCCGTTAAATACGACATCTTCGTATTATTTTTTGTTCATTGTTGTAACAATACACAAAAGGCGTCATACATTGCCAGTGAATGTACTTCAACTTTATCTTTTACAAGGGAGTTTAATAATGGAAAGCACACAAGGTCACCACGACAATCAACCCCTATTTATGAACCGCAAAGAATTCTTAAAAACTGTAATGTATGGCACAGCAGCACTTGGTATTACTGCATGTATAGGCAGTTGCCTTAGCGGATGCTCGGATGATGTTACAGCACCATCAAATGTTGATTTTACGTTAGACCTAACTCTTGCCGCAAATGCTGCATTGTTAACCACTGGCGGTTATCTTGTTAGCAATGGTGTTATTGTTGCCCGCACAGGAACAAATCAATTTACAGCTGTGTCGGCAAAGTGTACACACGAGGGAACTCAAGTTGCATGGCAGCAAAGTAACAACAGATTTTATTGCTCAAATCATGGTGCTACGTTTACATCGGCTGGAGTTGTTACGGGTGGACCGGCTTCTAAAAATCTTACTCAGTATAACACAACACTAACCGGAAACTCGCTACGAGTTTTTTCATAAGGGTTACAATACAATTAAACACACTCGCACAGCAAACGGATGTATCAAGCAAACTGATACGTCCGTTTGTTTTTTATGCGCCGCTGTACCGCCTGGCTCGCACCGGGTTGGCGCGCTGAAGGAACGTTTCGGCAGTGGCGGGAAACACCTTATTAGGGTTTTGTAGTGGTGAAGGCAACTACCACATAAGCAATATTGCCGGTAGAAATAATGGAACAACAGTTTTTTGTTATCTACCGGAGTATATATGAAACACACATTCTCATTCATAGGAGCGTTGTTGCTTCTGTTTATGTTGTGTATTAAAACCTTTGCCGAAGTACCTAAAACGATATCGTACCAAGGTGTGCTTACTAATAGTATTGATGAGCCATTTCCCGATGGTACATATACAATTTCGTTCTCGTTATACGATGCAGCAACAGGAAGTACTGCGTTATGGACTGAAAGCCGACAAGTTAAGACTAAGTTTGGGGTGTTTGATGCAACACTTGGGGAAACAGTTCCATTTGACCTTCTGTTCGACAAACCATACTGGCTTGGTATAACAGTTCAGGGACAACAAGAATTGAGTCCACGACTTGCGTTGGTGTCATCGCCATATTCTTTTAACTCCGTTCGTGCTACTGTAGCTGATTCAGTATCGCCTACTGCCGGTGGAGTGGTGCGCCAGTTAAATGGTATGAACGGTAACCTGACAATTGTTGGCGATGGAACTACTACCGTTACTCAAAGTGGCAATACCATTACTATAAAAACACTTCAGCTTGGCGTACAGCGTATTGAGAGCGCAGACAACGCACTTGTTGTTACAAATCCCGATGGTCCAACCACAACACTCTCGTTAAAAGACAGCGCAATAACAAGTAATAAAATAGCAGCTGGTGTTATCCCAACAGCACTTCCACCAAGTGGCACAGCAAGTGGAGATTTAACCGGAACGTACCCAAATCCAACAGTAGGAAACGGAGCAATAACAAATACCAAGCTTGCAACGAACGCAGTTGGTACAACCAACATTCAAGATGCAAGTGTAACAACTCCAAAGCTCGCAGATGCATCGGTAACAAGTACAAAGTTAGCAGATGGCGTTATTCCAACTACGTTGCCACCAAGTGGTACAGCAGGCGGTGATTTAATAGGTACCTATCCAAACCCTACTGTTGGCAATGGTGCAATAACCAATACCAAGCTTGCAACGAACGCAGTTGGTACAACCAACATTCAAGATGCAAGTGTAACAACTCCAAAGCTCGCAGATGCATCGGTAACGAGTGCGAAGTTAGCAGCGGGTGTTATTCCTACCTCACTTCCTCCAAGTGGTACGGCAGGAGGTGATTTAATAGGTACCGATCCAAAC
>JAIBAE010000024.1 GCA_019695345.1 Bacteroidota bacterium
TGGTATAAAGAGTGTAGCATTATTAGCAGATGGAAAAACGTTATGTGTATCGGAGGTGGTAGAGGTGTATAATTATGGTATTCAGAAGAAAGTCTCCGAAGAATACATAGGTGAAGTCATAGACATAGAAACAGGAGAACGTAAAGCGGTTGCAAAAGATATTTATAGATTCATTGCAATACCCGGTAGTAATGATGTGATAAGTGTCGGTAAAAAAGAATCATCAAAGCCATTTGATACATATTTTCTAATGTCGGGGCTTGATTTAAATAAAAAATTCGACTACCCGTTGATTATGAGCGACTCTAGAATATACTTTAATAATGATGGTACTACTTTCCTTTATGTATGGGCTAATGACATGAAAGTAGTTGAAGTACAATCGGGTAAAATACAAACATCAGTTCATGATGAAGAAGGCTTTGGATATCCATACATGATAAGTAACAGTAAGAAATATGTAGCTGGAGGTGGTTTAACTATGTATGAGTTCACAAAATTATTTAATATCACAGATGTTATAATAAACGACAATGCGAAGTTTCAACCTATTCCTCAGCCAAGTACCGGAATATTAAAAATTACAAACAATAATATACACTCAGATAACCAATGTACTATCAAAGTGTTTGATGTCAACGGTAGGGACCTATCAATTAAATTACCAATCATTTCACAGCAAGAAGGTTCGATTATTCTTGATGTATCCTCACTTCCCAATGGTCAATACACGTTAACACTACAACAGGTAGATAAAGTTTTCTCTTATCCATTCATATTAACCAAATAAGAGGAAACACATAATGAAAACTATACCTATGGCTGTAATCACAGTCACAATGTTGCTCGTGGTATTGGTAAAACCTGTTATGGTAAGCGCCCAATATCAAACGCCTCCACCACTTGGTACACTCACAAACGAAAACAATACACCAAATTTCAACAATACCAATGTGTATGATAAAACGTACTATCAAACTCATCCAATTCTTGGTTGGAATTGGGGAGGGAATGGGAGTAATTTTGATAACGCATTGCATACCAATACCGCCCATACAAAATTTTTATATCATCCAATACATTGGTTCCCAACAAATTACATAAACGAGTTTAATAACACCGTCTTCCCCGATAGTACACGGTTAATCCTCTATTTGGATTTTAAAGGTGGCTCAACCGATGACACGATACGTAAATATTACCAACCAATGGTAAACTGTATAGCACAACAGATAGAACCAACTATCGCGGTTCAGGAATCACAAGCATTTACCCCACGTCCGGCCGATAAGGAAGGTGGTGTATTCGGATTCAAAACCAAAAACAAAGTACGTATTCTCTCCGATACAACTGCATTAGATTATCCAAGAGTGTTACTAGACAAGGATAGCATTACAACACCTGCATTGGTTCTCTCTACACTATGGCGTCCCGATGTGCTTAGGTTCTTGTCGTACGGGTTGTATTGTACAAGTATGGGGCCACCTACGTCATTGATTGATACATTAGATAGAGTTGGGGATGTAGTGCAAAATCCTGATACGAATTTAGTGAAAACTCGGGATAGCGTTAATGGCAGGACATGGATACTTAGTGTCAATTTACGTTGCCGCGAAAACATTCCTTCCAATCTCCGAAATACAACAATTCTTAGCATAACGTTACCGGCAGTATTACGCAATCCAACAAACAATACTTTTTCCAATACAAACATTAGGTTTAACAGGTTCTCCGGTGGTGATACCGTGCATATCCGTGGCTCGCGTAGTGATTACCGTGGGCTTGCCCGTAATCTAACCGTTAATGCAAACGGTACTACTACATGGAATATCACAGGAGAAATGTTTGCCCTTGCTACAGGCACTGCCGCCGATAGTTCTATTACATTATCTGCTGAGTTTATTTGTGACGATAATATTCTTCAAAATCATAACCGAATCTTTCGTCCCGAAACAGAAAGCCGTGGATTCGACAATATACATAATGTAACCAGAACCGCGCCATACATAGATAGCATAGATGTACGGGTAACATATCACGGAAATCTTGATGTGGCAGTAGATTGGCTTCGATTCGAAACGCCAATGTCGCAAAAACTCTTTCGGGGTCATTACGATACACACTATCGCAACATGATAACCGCAATGGAAACATTATTTAATACAATTAACACCAACAACCCAAATCGTGCCTTGCGAGTAATGGGTATATATGGTATGGAAGAACGTAATGCATTGTGGTGGTGGCATAACCGATATCAAAATCAAGTTACGAATGGCTTAACCATCGAAGAATCAGCCCCTAAATTTGAAACATATACTCAACATGCACTCCATGCAAAAGGATACTATGCGTATTGGAACGGTGCAAACATTCAGTTTCAAAATGATATAGCCGCACCATTTTATAGATACGGTAGTGTAGGTACGCATCGTGCATTCGGTCAGCAACGGGGATATTTAAGTAATGCAGAAGTTGATAATAACAATAATAAGTATTATGATACAGATAACGTGGATAGTTTACATTCCAATTACGAAACACGCTATGATACCAAGTTTCCAAATAGGAGTACAAGGCAATCACTCACTACGATACCGTTACCATTTAATCCTTATCAAGAACGCTTTACATGGAATGGTGCTTCAACAGATACGTTGATATTTCTAGTAGGAACTCAAGCAAAAATTGAGAAGGATATATATAACTCATACTATATTCCTCATGGATTTATATACTCAGGTAAACCTTGGCTGGCTAATATCTGGTTATCAACCGAGTATTGGAGATTGGATACTGCTGCACCTCAAGGCCCGATGGCTTACCAAGATGGTGGAGAACGACCTAAAACAGGGGAGGAAGTAAGTCTAATGGAACGGTTCCCGTTGTTACTTGGTGCAAAAGGGTTAATGTATTATTACATGGGAACTACACCCGGTAATAATGTGTACACTTCAACATTTCCAAACATTAACTTTGACCTAAACGGTTTTACCTTAGGATTCTGGATGGCAAACCCAACTCATAATTTACAAGGTAATGCGTTGTTACGAAGTGATAACATAGGTGGAGATTGGGTAAATAGAAACGATGCAGATACAATACGTTGGCATAACTATATGAATACATCGTATTACTGGCTAAATGATATGCATACAGATATGGATCATTTCTATCTGGGAATGAAGAGTTTGCGTGTGGAAAGTGAGCGTAATAATAAATGGTTTATGGATAATGGAAGTGAGTTGTTAAGACTCTCCTTACAGGCATGGTATGGCAAAGGATTTATGAAGTTATATACACAACATCCATCGTTAAATTCAAACGATAGTGTATTAAAGAACTTCGTTAATATAGGGGCTATATCAACACGTCCAATTGGAAGAGTTAATGGTCAGAATCAACCGTTGTATGAAAACGCAGTCGCAGGCAAAGATTCTTGTTTTTATGATGTAACACTGTTAAAACGAGATACATTTTCAACTGATAGTGTGTTTTATCTTGGGGTACAGAACAGGAGAACGGATGCATTATGGCGTGATGCAAACTATGCAAACGGAGAAATGATATTTGTACCGACAGCCGAGTGGGATGCACTAATGCAAAATGGTGGTACATATTGGAGAGATGCGTCAAGCCAAACAGCGGCATGGTGGCGTGATAAATATTGGAAACGTCAAGGATGCAGAGAGATTACGATACCATTTAACTATACACCTCCCGATAATGAACCACGTTTATTACATGTTCAGGAAGTTGGCGGAGGGTTAGATACTATTGTTCGCACTTCATCTAATCTATCTATACTGTTTGTTCCCGGAGAAGGTAAATTGTTTAGAGTAACAGTGCAACATGCAAGGTCAGTTGCAGCATCCGGTTTGCTAAATACACCAAATCAACGTAAAATAGTTGCATTCCCGGTTACTCGTTACGAAAACAATCGTTTGGTATTTGGTGATAGTATACGGTATCATATGGTGTACTATGATATTGGAAATTCACAACAATATGTAGTAAAGTATAAGCGTTCAGTTGTGTATGGAAAAAATGAGACAATACTTAATGGACTGAATTGGGAGGCTGAATCTAATTTATCTACAGTTCCCATCCAGATGCTTGATGGAAGGCAGAGAACACTACAATATTGCGGTGTACCAACATTAACAGTACGAATTGACTCAACGGTAAATACTCCCAATGGAGACGGAATGGGGAAAGTGTATATAGTGTATGGTTGTGGTGATGTAGATACATTAGGAAAATTTAGAATTATAGAAAATGTATTCAACTCAGAAACAGGACAAAGTATTAATGTAGCACATGAAATCGATAGCTCTTATGGTAAATGGGGTACAAGTGTTCTACCACTTTATCAGTTAATGCCGGGATTCTTATTTCAATGGGGTGCTCCAACTATAAATGCTTCAGCGACAGGAAATTACTATGCATGGTCAGATTCATCCAGAGGGATAAAAGTGCGTTGGAAGGGTCCAGCCGATCTAACATTCCAAAATACAGGGTCATTAGATTATTTTGTTAGATATAACACAACTTTAGGGACAGAATATTTACATCCAAATCTGAATACTCATTCACGTATACCATTAGGTGAACGAGAATGTGCATTAGTATGGGAGGAACATACCTATGTGACTGGATTTTTGCATTATATCAATTATACAATGATTGGGAAGGATACTCAAACTCCGCCTACACTGCAACATTATTTAATAGATAATATGACAAATGACCCTGACTTTAGATGTATGACGAATGCTGACAGTAGTATCGCGATTCTCAATTCAGATACGGTTAATGCGAGATATGAATTTCCCATGATTTCAAGAAGTTTAGAAACCTATCAACCTGTATCGTTAAATGGTCGTCCAATTGTAAGTATTGGGTGTGACAGAATAGTATGGATAGCGCAATCTAGTCTGAGACCTTATCAACATATCTATACCCGAGGAGTGGATTTCGCCCTTCCATTTAACAATGCACCTTCGTACTTAGGAATTTGGTATGAAAGGACAATAACTTCACTTCAAGAACACTTGTATGATCCACAAATATCACAATCATCTGTTAATCAGGGAACTTTATGGAACGTAAGTGATAGTGCCTTAGTGATTAATCTGGCAAGATTAGATAATAATGGAGTCAATACTACCATATGGCAAATTAACTGTGGTTATTGGTCATTTTTACCAATAAATCCTACACTACAGATGAATTATCCATCAAATATTTCAATGGTAAATATAGGGTATTGGCCACGATTGAGTACACAGTACCAGTTGTCTGCTGTTTCACAATATAACTTACATCGAAGATTATATAGGTATGATAGCGGTGAGATAACAAGTTCAGCAGAATATTTTTATAAGTCAGCACTAAAAGAAACAACAAAGCCGTTGTCATGGTTTGGGTATAAAATGCCGGGTAATAGGCAAAGAATCTTGTTGTCAAACTTTGATATAAATAATACTCCCATACACACAAAACCACAGTTAAGAAGCAACTGGGCAAACACAGGAGTATTATCTGATACATTATATAGCGATTGGTTCAAGGTTAGCAATGTTTCAGACCTACACTTATATGCAAAAGGAGTAAGTCATCCATGTTTACGTATAGAGTTAGAAAACAGAGAGAATCGAAGAATCAGAGTAAATATACCTGTAACAGTACAAAATGACTCAATGAAGTTAAAGAATACCTTACGATTGATACGTGGAGGTAATGAAGAATATCGGATATTAGTCCTAAATAGATGTAAAGGTGTAGCAAGTTATACAGAAGAACTTGAAATAGATGGGGTAACTGAAAGTGACCAATTAGGGAAAAGTTCAAATGAGGATGATGTGGTGACCTTAGACTTAGGACGCCAACTGGATTTTGATAACACGTTAAATGTAAAACCAAATCCTGCTGATGAAGAAGTAACAATAAAGTTTAACGGTTTGAGTGAGGATATTGAAACCACAAACTTTGAATACAGTTATGTGGTTACAAACTCTATTGGAAATGTTATGCAAAAGGGTTTAATACGAGCTGGGAATAGTCTGTATGTTAATACAAATGAATATCAATCCGGTACGTACTATGTTCGGGTGAAAGGTTCTGTTAACAGCGTGAGTGTTCCGTTTGTGATTATACGATAAGATTCAGGATTTAATCGTAATCCTGAATACAGGGCGGTTGTTTGCAGGGAGCAACCGCCCGTTTGATTTTTAAGCGATGCTGTAACCTTCGTTCCCGACCGGGTTGCGGCGCAGTTACGGTCGCTTCGGCAGAAGAGGGAAACACTATTATTACAAATCAACTCGTAAGCGGAAACCACCATCAACCCACTTGGATGTTTTAGGAGAGAACACTGTTTGCAGCGACCCAATAGCTACGTCAAATGCAACGGTGTTCAGCATGTTCCATCCAAAACCGGCGGTTATCATACTACCTTCAATACCACCAAGTTGTGCACCTAAGCGCAACGCAGGACGAAACCCATGTTGGAGTAATTCGGCACCTGCACTAATACGAGGGATAGTTGTATTCACTCCAACCATGTTGAAGCCTTGTGTGTATTCAACTGCACAACGAATATTTTCTGTTTGTGAGATTACATCATTAAACATTGCACTTGCCCCAATACGGAACCGAGTTGATAAAGCTGTTGTAAATGCTTGTGTTTTAGTTGTTGGTTGATATCTATCAAGAAACGACTCGTCTAACTGCGCAACAGCTTTAATGGTATCGTGTGCAACGGTTGTGTTGTACTTTCCGTCGCTCCATGAGATAAACCCAACATCGGTTAAACTGGCACTTACTAACAACGGACTTTCGAAAACATTATGTAGAGTAATAGTAGTTCCAAGATCAAAGCCAACTCCGCTCCCACTTGGTTTTGAAGAATACAGCAACGATGTTGGTGTAAATTCCGTTGCATTTGCAATACCTGCCGAACGAGTTGACGTGTTGATAATAACATCCCAATTCTTTGTGCTATCCCAACCGGTTGGAACATACGGCGTAACTACAATTGAGTTAGTTGAACCGGCTTCGGCATAGTATAACCCTTGCAAGTATTTTGCATTAACACCAATCTGAACGGTAGATTGTTGGGAACCATGTTCCGCATTTTTTATAACCGATGCAAAACTTACCTGATACGAGTTATATACTATGGCATTAGCAGTAGTGTTCTGAATTGATAGCGGTTTAAATCCTGTATATCCGGCAACGATGTCTGCAACCCCAGATGGGATGTTTGCTTGAAATTCGGCTGTAGTGTTGTGCGAAAAACCAATGGTAGACGTAGGGGAAAGTACATACAGAAACGCCAATCCGGATACATTAACACTACCTGCAATTATACCTTCCGAAAGTTTGCTTAAGAACGCGTCTCGTTCGGAATCAGTGAGTGTGCGTGCTGTTGTTTTGCCAGTTGCCGATTTTACTCCACCAAAGTAGAATTTCAAATCATTCATAGACATTATAGAATTACCCGCCATAGCACCTACAGGTGATAACGAAATACTAAACTCTTTAGCCGTTGTATCGGTAACAATTAGGTTTGCCGGATTGCTCCACATTGCATCAATGCCCGCCGATGAAGCAACCGACGACCTTCCCATACCAAGTCCGGTGATGTCGTTTCTGTTTTGGGCAATCAGTGATACTGTAGATAGTACAGATAAAAGTATAATTATTCGAGACGTTTTCATGTTCGTTATGTCAGTTGTTTTTTGCTATCGCAATCCGCACCAAACCGTGTGCTAAACAAACTGCATCCATGCTTGCGGGAGAGAAAGCCGCTTACTTCGTATTTGCCTTACACTCTAAGTTGAGTTTAATGTGAGTGTAGTCCTGACTGGTGAATTTTTGAATCTGGTTGTTACTCGTGTTAAACCGTGAGATGACAGAATAACGCTTGGCACCAAGTATCTTGTTTACATCGGAAGAATCTACGCTCAAACGAGTAAACGAATGCTCCGGCACCTCGCTAGAACTTCCCGGAATTTCCATTGTGTTTTCTTTAGGTAAACTTAAGGCCACCTCACCATTGGCATTATAAAAGTGTACCCTTGTGCTCAGCGATACTGGAATTCTGTTCTTTGCTTCAAGGAGTACATCAATACTGTTGATATTATCCTTACGTACTAATATCTCGTTGCTGAATGATAAATTATCTGATGTTGTAAACTCACCACCCAATACACTCATTACCAATGGTAACGTGATTGTAACATTACCGCTAATTGAACTGTTTTCCGAAATGGTAAATGTTTCGCCATTCAGGGTTTTTATAGTAGCATTTAACTTTGCTGTGCTTGGCATTGCCGTTAGCGTTACATCCGATAAAATATAGCTGATTACATTGTTATTACTTGCTGTGATTGTGCGTTCTGCTAACGGTATTTCGGTGAGTACAGCTCCAAACTTATCAAGCAATGCAACCTTTCCGTTAAACACACCGGCAACCGATGAGCCATTATTTATTTTACCTTCAATGATAATGTTCTTAAAAGTGAACGATCCAAAATATACATCGGGCAAAGCATTGGTATTAAGATTTGCTAAGGTGTTTATGGTAATTTCTTTTTGCGCACCACCTAAACCTTGTGCACTACTAAAATGGATGGGTGAAATAACTCCCTTAATGCTTAATACATCAGTTTCCGTAATGGTTTCAGCAGTTGTAGGTGCGTCGGTTTTAACCGTGCAGTTCATACGCAGGGCTGTGATTGCGCCACCATTTTGTTTGTCAAATGCATCGGGTGTTAAGTAGTAGGTATCGCCATTGTTCGAGATAGATATCGTCTGTACACCGCGTTTTTCTATACGGAACGAATAGGTGAATTCTTTGCTGGTTCTGGCGTTTATTAGTTGCGGCATTACTAATGTTGCTTGTCCTGAAAGAGGGAAGTCATTTGTAATATCAATCTTTCCAGCAAAGTCTTTAACCGTTGCCTGAGTTATTTTTACATCTCTTGGGAGTTCAGCATTGTTATTGAATGTAAGTTCTTTTTGTGGAATAGTTGCCTTTGTAGAATGCAACGAAACATCGGTAATCTTAAATCCTAAGTTAAATGTATTAGCTTCGTTATAAGCAACAGCAGAGTTACCGCTACCATCGGAGCGAACTTTCATTTTTATCACAGTTGATTTTGATATTCGGTGTCCGGCTAAGTCAACACTCAACTCACCACCAATATCATGTACATCGCCGCGCGATTGCTGTTTGCGAATAATCCGTTGGTCGTTATTTAGCGGTATGAATAATTGTTTTTCACCCGGAGTTACTACAACAATACCCGGAGTTGTGTATCCTTTTGGTGTTACAATTTCAACATCAATCGGTAAATAATTCTGTGCCCGTATACACAGCTTACCGGTTTTAAAAGAAACATCTTCTACACCGTTCTGCATTTCTAACGGAACATTAGCTTCCGACTCTAAAGGGTTAAACTGAATTGCACCGCTTCGAGGTAAAGTTGAATCAAACCGTGCAACAGATAGCGTCATGGTGTTCCACTTCTGATACTGCGCAAGTAATTCTTGTTGTTGATTAAACGTAGTAGAATATGAGAAGGAGACTGAGTTTAAACTTAACGAATCGCCTAAACGAATTGTTGGTAAATCAAACGATTGAACAATAGCGTAGTTTCCGCCCGATTGATTTCTCTTTAAGAATGTTGTGTCGGTAAGTAACGAATTTAATGAGATTACTGTATCTGCTAATGGTATGGAAAGTCCGGTGTTAAATACCGGGGCTACAAATTCCGAAGGAAAGTCAGAACACGAAACAAATAGTGTTACTACTAACGATACAAGTAAGCTTTTCGTAGTTAATCTACGCATGGACAACCTCAGAAGAAGGTTCTGAAATAATCATCCATGATTACATATCCCGGTCTTGGGCTACGTATTGTATCGGCTGTTTACAGGTAAACTTGAAGTAAAGAGTTGTGGTTCGCTCTACTGCCGAAGCAACCGCGCCAGCGCCGTCACACGGGCGGGACATAACGATACAGCATCGCAATTAAATGCTAAAGAATAATGAACCTTGAGATAAACTATCAGGAATGCGACAGGCATTGGTTGGACCGGACAGGGTTACCGAGCAGAACGGTTGCTACGGCAATAGTGGGGAAGCATTAATTTATTATGTAAATGTTCCCTAATACAGGATCCATCGAGTTATGCGAGACAATTCTATCAATGAGATGTTCGTGAAGCACTGTACCGGCAGGAACGAGTTTAAGCCCCGAATTGGTGATAACATCTCGTCCTAATTTCATACCATCATGCAAGTCATGCAGCTGAACAGCCTTCAATCTACTTCCGGTACTTTGTCCGTACGCAACAGTGGTAACATATTCTTCTAACAAAGCAACAATTCTGTGGTCGTAAACATGGCGCACAAACTTTTTGATTTGATTGAGAGCTTCTTCGGATGAAGTACGATGTACTTGTTTATACTCAATGAAGTCCAGAACAACACGAAGTATTCTAGAGCCCAACGGAATTTGCCAGTGCTGCTTCCTATCAGGGAAGCCGGTTCCATCGTAATTCTCGTACAGACTTCGTAGAATGATTCGAACTGTTTCGAGAGACTCAACATTTTGTAGAATAACATCTGCCTGACTTGGTACATTCGCCACAATTTGATTTGACGGACTACCCTCGAAAGATACAGGCGTATTCAAATCGCCATCCGGTAAATACATCTTTCCAATAGCAAAGAATTTTGTTGCTATTGTTAACGCATCTTTGCTAATTGTTACATGTTCTTCCTGTGCAAATTGTTCAGCAATCCACAACACCGACTTTTGCATGAACTCTGTAACCGTTGCAACGGAAGGGATGCGCGATTGTATTACTTTTTGAATAACAGAAATGTAATCATCGCGTAAGTTTTCTAACTCTTGAACCTTACTAGTGAGTGTTTGATTTTGTACATTTAGTGCTTTTAGTTTACTAATTAACGATGTTGTTGAGATGAGTTTGTAGTAAGAAATTTTGTTGGTTTCGAACATATGTACTTCATCTGCACCGGAAGCATATGCGTGGTGCATGTCTTTAACATCATTAAGCAACGCTATAAAGTGAACATTCTTAAAATGTGCATCGGCATGAATGTTTTTACAGAAAGAAGAAGCGTTAATTGATTCAACATCCCAGTCGCAAAAAATTATATCAGGTAGTTCAGAATGTAAAGCATGAATGATACTTGCTGCGGTACGGGAAATGTTAATCTTAAATCCAGAGTTTATTTTATGCAAGAGTTGTTCCAGCAGATCTACATCTGTTCGTTCGGATATGATATTTATTGTTAACATAACATTTCCTAATGTGATGTAGTACTTTCGTGTTTTGGTAAATGTTCAGTACGCGGGGGAGCTTCTACCTTGATGTTGTGTTGTTTTAGCTTGTTTTCTACAATCTCATCGGGATTAAGTTGTGATATTACAATTGTTACTCTACGATTGGAAGGATCGAATGGATTAGCAGTATTGCGTAGTCTTCTATCTGCATATCCCGTTACGTTCATAATCTGTCCCGTCCAAAGCCCGGAGGTTTCTAATATTCTTCTTGCGGCATTAGCACGTTCTGCACTCAACTCCCAATTTGAGTAACCTGTTTTAGCATTGGGATAACCACGGCTATCGGTATGTCCTTCTAAGGAAACATGATTCTCAAGCTTACCAACTTCCATACCTACTTGTTTAAGAATTTTAATAGCACTTTTTGTTAGAATTGTACTACCAACTTCAAAGAACACAGTTTCTTTGGTTTCCATTAACTCAATTCGCAATCCATCGGGGGAAACAGTTACTTGAACGTTATCCAACAACTGTTGTAACTGTGCGTCTTGCTTTGCCATCTCTTGTAAATCAGCCTGTAGTTTTTGGCTTATCTCATCAATTCTTATAGCAGATTCAATGCTATCCTTAATTGCTTCCTGTTTTAATTGTTTCAGTAAACTATCTACTTGTGGATTATGTTCAGTGTTTTGGTCTTGTTCAATATCACTTGGCATCATACCGGCATTACCGTTTCCATTTCCTTGATTACCCTTAGAGCCGGCCACGAGTTGTAAATCTAGTGGAATCTGTTTTCCGGTTGTAAAACTAAACACACCGGGGTCACGAAAGAAACTGGCAATTTTTTGTTTACTATCCGGTGATAGACCTAAAATCCACATCACAAGGAAGAACGCCATCATAGCTGTCACGAAATCGGCATACGCAACCTTCCAAGCACCGCCATGATGTCCACCATGACCGCCTTTTTTCTTTTTCTTGATTATAATGGGTTGTTCGTGCTCAGCCATAAATATTATTTCACAGATTTAACTGCTTCTTCTGTTTCTTTAAATGAAGGTCTTTCGTGTGGTTCTATACCACGTCTGCCGTATTCAACTGCTACAACCGAAGGCGCACCTTTGGCAAATGCTAGGATTGCTGCTTTTATACAATTTAGATAATGGTGCTCAGCAGCAATCATGTGCTCCATGTTTTTTGCAAGAGGTCCAACAAAACCGTACGATAATAGAATTCCTAAGAATGTACCAACAAGAGCTGCCGCAACGCTATGTCCAATTACTTCCGGTGGTTGATCGATTTTACCCATTGTAATTACAACCCCCAAAACCGCTGCAACGATACCCAAACCGGGGAATGCATCACCAACAGTAGATAATGCTGCAGGTGCTTTTAGTTCCTCGTTATGCATAGTATCTAAGTCTAAATCCATCAAGTCTTCTAAGTCGTGCGCGGGAACTCCACCGTTCAACACTACTTTTAAAGTATCACACAAAAAATCTACGGCATGATGGTTATCGAGAAATGATTTGTATTTACCCATAATTGCACTTGAGGATGGATTTTCGACGTGAGGTTCCAGTGCAATTAAACCTTCTCTCTTAGCTAACTGGAATAACTCGTACAGAAGCTTTAATATATCTACGTATGCTTCCTTGTTAATTTTTGAACCCTTTAGAGTGCCCAGAACTCCATGAACAATAGACATTGTTACGGGTAGCGGGTTAGCTATTAACAACGTACCTAATGCAGCTCCACCTATTATAATCAACTCGGTATATTGAAACAAGATACCAAGTTCACCATGGTGTAATACGTAGCCTAATATTACGCTACCTGTTACTACAACAAAACCAATTATTACAAACATACTACCACCACAGAAAAATTATTTTTCAGGCAGTAAACGCTGTAGTAAATATACTTTTGAATTATCTAATTCGTAGGCACGTCTCCAGGCATCCACTGCTTTTTCATGCATTCCAAGTTTTTCGTAATTATCGCCCAAATGTTCAAAAAGTGTAGCTGATTTTTGGCTTATAGTACTTGCCTTTTCTAAATATGCTATTGATTCTGTAAATCTTCCAAGTTTGAACAGTACCCAGCCGTATGTATCTATAAATGAGGCATTGTTACTATCTATCCGTATTGCCCTTCCGGAAAGCTGTAATGCCCTGTTTAGATTTTTTTCTTGTGTTACTAAAGAGTACGCCAAATTGTTACAAGAAAAGGGGTTGTCTGAGTCTAGTTGGACTGAACGTTCATAACATAAATCAGAACTATCCTGTAGTCCCACTTTGTCGAATAAGAACCCCAAATGTCCCCAAAAATCTGTTTGATTGGAATCTAGGCGAATACTCTGTTGCGTTGCAGCAATTGCCATACGTATCGAATCTTGCCTACTTAAGAATATTGCATACGAAAACCAGATGGCAGGTGAAGTTGAATAGGATGATGTAGAAAGTTTGTACACAGAATCACACATACGTAAATCACCACGTTCCTCATAATACGAAGCTATCCTGAGATTAAGATTTGGAGTGTTGCTAGAAAATCTAAGGGCTGTATTAAAAAATGAGTTAGCATCCTGTGTGTTATTTATTTTATCTGATAACAAGCCGGACAATTCATAGATTTCGGGGTAGGAATTATAACGCACATCAATTTGCTTGATAAACTCAGGAATATACTTATTAGTAGAGTCAAGGCTACCATCAAGTAAAGCAGTTCCAATTCGTATTTGATAATTAAACTGTTGTTCAATAGATAACACACTACTATTACGTTGTAAGATATTTAAAGCTTCGCCATATTGTTTCGTAGTTAAATACAACTCTAATAAAGTCTCATCAATGTACGATTTCTCAGGAATGACATCGGAAAGTACGCTCATCAACGATATCATTCCTTGGTGCATATCATGCTGCTGATACAAGTTATAGAGTTCAAATAGTATTGCCGGGTCTTCAGATTCACGTAAAAGTTGTTGAAGCTCTACAATTGCGGTTTTATAATCAATTCTTGAAAGTACTTTAGCATACTTAAACCTACTCTGGTATGTGTTCTCCAATTGTACTAGCCGATTGTAACACTCAAGCGAGGCTGGGAAATTTGAGCGTGATATGTATAACTCACCTAATAAATCCCAAGCCGGTGCAAAGGATGAATCTAAGGAAATAGCAGCTTCAGAATATGCGAATGATTGGTTTAGAAGTACCAAATTCTGATAACATCGTGCAATACAGTACAATACAGTAGCATTGGTATCATAGCGCAGGCTTTGGCTAAACTCATTTATTGCATCGTCGTAACGATAATTCATCTGCGAAACTGAGGCACGAATTACTAAATCTGTAGCTTTTCTCTTAGCATATGTGGAATCTTTAAGCCATTCAATGGTTCTTGTCTGATGTTTAATTACTTTGGTATTAGCGCACGAGAGTAAAAATAACAAAGAAGAAAAAGATACGATATGAAGGAGGTATGTAATTACTATGTTACTTGATGCTGATGATAAGTAACAAAATGGTAGGTATAATCGTCGGCGTTTCATTACAAATTGACTACTTACGTTTAAAAGTAAACAACCCTCAAGTTGAGGGTTGTTTAGTTAACGAGCTTCTTTTAACATGGCTTGTAAACCTTTTTTGGTAACAGTTTTAATAGCACGTGCTGTAATTCTCAATGTTACCCATTTTTTATTTTGCTCATCCCAAATACGTTTCTTTTGTAAATTGGGTAAAAAGCGGCGTCTTGTACGGTTATTAGCATGTGATACATTATTACCGTATAAAACTGTTGTCCCTGTAAGTTGGCAACGTTTTGACATTTTTTACTCCTGCAATAAAATTTAGACTACAAAGATACAAAGATAGAAGAAGCAAAAAAACACTTAATTTTTCAAAATATCCAAAAATGACACGCGTACCCCTTGTAAAATACCTGATTTTAGTTCTTATTGGATTGTCATTTTCGTTGATTTCGAATATAATTATACTATCATTGGTTATTCTGGTAATAAATGTATTTGTATATATAGGCTTTACCAAACAATATGTGCCAATGCGTCAAATCACTTTTATTGTTTTTACGACATTAACAGGATATATCGTAGGATTTGGTATACTAAAACCGGTATTTACAACGCATATATATCAACCTAAGTTGAATGCCCTAATACATGGGAGAATACATGAAATTAACATTACTTCCAATAACACATTACGGGTAAAGGTCGAAGGTAATATTGATTTCGTTTCACTGAAAAATATTCAAGCCAAATGTTTACTTTCATTACCAAGTCAAGACTCAAGTGTCCACTTGCAACCGGGTAATGAAATATACTGTGTAGCTCAACTCCGGTTACCTGAAAAACAGCAATTACCCACAGATTTTCCGGAAGTTCAATATTGTACTGCAAATGGTGTTATGTTTATCGGTACAATATTTCAAAATGAGTTTGCAGTAACATCACACCAAACATCTTGGTATGCTAACATACAAAGGGTACGTACCTCGATTCAAAAGTTTAACGATGATTATTATCCAAAGGAAACAAAAGGAATAATTAATGCACTTGTAATTGGTGAGACTAATGAGATTGATAATAGTACACGTGAACTGTTTTCTTTATCTGGAACTTCCCATGTGTTATCTGTAAGTGGATTGCATGTTGGAGTAATTGCCTATATACTGTATTTATTGTTTGGCTTTGTACATCATCAATGGATTAAAGTATTATTGTTTAGTTGTTGTCTGATATCATTTGTTGTTTTAACCGGATTTCAACCTTCAGCAGTTAGGGCAGTTATTATGGCTATTCTAGTTGTAGTTGTAAAAACCAAGCAACGTGATGTATCCATGGTAAATATTCTGTTTGCAACTTCAATTCTTATGCTTGCTCTTGAGCCATCATTGCTGTTTTCTATTGCATTTCAATTGTCAGTTACATCGTTGTTGGGATTGTTGTTGTTTTATCAACGCTCATTACACTTGTTAAAGCTGATTTTCCCATGGAATAATATAGTATTCATTTGGCTACTGAATTCTGTTTCAGTTTCTATTGCCGCTAGTATTCTAGTATTACCTTTAGTTATATATTATTTTTCATCATTATCATTGATTGGTCCGATAAGTAACATAATTGCTGTACCTTTAACATCGTTAGCAATGGTTCTTGGAATACTGGCGTATCTGGTTCACCCTGTAACTACAGTACTTGCAGAAGGATACATTTTATTAGCACATAATCTACTTCAAGTAACCATTATTGTTAACTCGTTTCTTCTAAAATTGCCATTTTCTTCAATCCAAAGTTTACAACTTATGGTTCCGGTTGTTGTAGCTTCTTGTACTATTGGATATGTAGTATATAGTTCTACAATACGAATGTTAGTTTTTAGAGTTGGTATTGGTAGTATAATAATGGTTGCTCTAATTGTAAGTTTAACCCAACAATCAACAAATTTTATAATTCAGCATAAACATATTCAGGCATCATTTATAAAAAGTACCAACAATTCTTCAGTACTACTGCTTCACGATATTAAACCTGTTAGAACGATATACTACGATAAACCTCTCACCCAATACCTTAAAATGCAAACAACAGATTCAATCCTCGTTGTTTCAAAAGGTAGGCAATCAGAGATAGTATGCGACTCATTGCTATCCAATTCACATTGTAAAAATATAAAATATGTAAAACTATGATTCAGCTTGAGCAATATCACGAAGGTAAAGTTATTTATGGTATAACACATGCTAACAAGGGGAGCTTTACACAGGTAGGTTTTACTATCTCTGCAACTGATGTCTGTACTCCAAATGAAGTTGAATCTTGCAGAAGGGAATTAGCAGAACTGCTCAACTTTCCGTATCCTAATGCACAGTTTCAAAAACAAGTTCATGGTGTTACTATTGTTGGCAGACCCGCCATTGATTCTCATCATAGTAATGAATCAGATGGAATGTTTACAACGCAATTAGATACTTTACTTTGTGTTTCTGTTGCAGATTGTTGCGGTGTTCTCATTTGGAGTGATGACCATCAACTTATTGCAGGAATTCACTCAGGATGGAAAGGAACTCAGCAAAACATTGCAGGTAGAGGTATAGATGTTTTACAGCAAACATATCAATACAAACCAGAATCACTAAATGTTTGGCTATCGCCTTGTGCTAGTGTTAAGGCATACGTGGTGAAACAAGATGTTCAGCAGTACTTTCCGCAGTATTGTACTGCAATAAACAATACCGATTTCCTGTTCGATAACAAGGCAGCAATTGTTGCACAGCTAACGCAAAAAGGAGTACCTACTTCTAAGATTAGGGTTTCGGATGAATGCACTATCTTGAACCACAGTTATCATTCGTACAGAAGAGATGGAGCACTTTCCGGAAGGATGGCTGCGTTTATAGGTATTAGGAGTTAGGTGTGGTTCCCTCTGCTAACGAAGCCATCCTTCAGCGCGCCAACCCGGTGCGAACCGACCCTCTAACATCGCTATTTTTTGCGATGCTGAACGAGCGGCTCGCGCTGAGTCTGCGAGTAGTACGGTTGCAGCGGCAACAGAGGGAATCACCTAAATATATTATTGCGGCATTGGTAACGTAATCAATACCACGTTGCCTTCTTCACCTAATGTTTCTGTACTCATGTTGCCATTCATCCGCCGAATTTGCGAAGACGCTACCGCCAAACGGAATAGAATGTTATTCTCATCGTTACGGAGATTTTCCATCAAACTATTGGTTGAAACATTATACAACTTAATCATATCCGCCGTTGCTTTGTTTTCTGGTCCAAGAATTTGAATCTCCATTACTTTTTCATGTGCATTGGTATCGGCATACAATTCAACTTTTGAAACCCGCATACCATCTGTAAGTGCACTTACTAACAAACTAAACGCATTAGAAATAGTTGAGCTATCACCCTTGATTGCTGCATCGTGACTGATGTTTGTATAGTCAATAGAGCATTCTCTGTCTATGAGGTATTTGTCTTTTAAAGTGCGAGCAGTTTCTAACAAACAGTTGTGTAGAGTAACCCTGTCATAGGAACCATTTGCATTTTTACCTTCGTTGGCAACATCAATTAAATCGTTAACAATATTGTACAACTGGTCGGAACTATTATTTGCCATTTTTAGGAATGCTAACTGATTATCGTCTGAATAATCAATGTTACTTGCAATTTTATGCAAACCTGATAATGTACCAGTTAATTCTTGGCGTAAGTGGTCGGTTAGGCGAACCAAAAAGTTTGATTTGAAATCGTTTGCTTCTAATGCTAATTGCTCGGCTAACTCAACCTGACGTGACTTTAGTTGAATTTCTTCTTCGGCAAACTTTGCTTCGGTTATATCTCTACCGGTGCAATATATACATTGTTCTGCTTGTGATTTTGCAAAACTCCAATTCACCCATCTGATATGTCCTGCCTTCGTTTTCATTGGAACAACAAAATTCTCAGCCGACTCATCACCCGTTCTTTCTAAAATGGAATAAATAGATTCATTAGCATTATCCCCGGCCAAAAACTTCGATATATGTCGCCCTTCAACTTCCTGAGTTTCATATCCAAGTATACCTGTAACTGCAGGGTTAACAGATTTCCACACACCTGCTAAATCAAACGTTGCAATAATATCGCGCGATGACTCCAATATTCTTCGGTTACTGGATGTAATCTTGTCTGCTATATCTAAAGCACGCTGGTTACTTGATACAACAGAATATAGGAAACCTGCTAATCCAAATGTTGTTAATAAACCAAGTGCCAATGTTATCCAACCAAGATATGCTTGTATGCCACTGCCAAATTCTTGTGCATTAGCAAAGCGCATTCTGAATTGCCTATCGCCAATTGTTATAAATTTATCAGCAGCAATAATCTGTTTATAGGCAGCAGTTAAATTCTTCTTATTGTTTGATGAAAACACAGACTTGTCTAATCCTGCTTTGTTGTCATCGTAGAAATCGAATACAATGTTTTTGTCAGAACCAACACTGTCACCAATTACTGTTTTCAAGAATTTTGTTGCATTCAATTCGACGTAGATAATTCCGTCAAACATATCCGAAGTAGTCTGGAACAACGATTCTTCCGGTGTTAACGATGACGCTGATTTCTTCTTTTCTACTGTTTGCATCAACACAATGGAATTTGTATCACTTCCGCGGAAATTGAATACAGGTGAACACACTAAACCTTTCTTACTCTGTGCCTTCTGAATTATTTCTGAGAATGTTTGGTTACTAAGTAAGTCATATCCGCTTAAATGTGCATTTTGTTCAAATGGCACAATGTACGAGATTGGTTGATAGAGTGAACGAGTTCCCGATGGTTTGATTTGGTAATCATAATACCGTTCCGAGCGGTTATAGTACACAAAGTTATCAGCATCTTGTGCAGTTACCTTAGAGGCATAGCCAATACTTAAAATATATGGATTCGATTTTGCTGGAACTGTGCTATACAATTCAAAAACATCTCGAACAACCTGTACACTTGCTGCAAATAGGCCGTCTAAGTTCTTTACTACCTGTTCCTGATTTGCCGTAGCATTCTGAACCCTACTCAGCACCGATGATACTGACTTATCAAACTCAATTTGTCTATCGCTCTCTACTTTATAATTAGTAAGATTCATCCCAATCACGCTTAGCGCAACGCCGGCAACCACTGTTAAAACTATAGGTAACATTTTTTTCATTGGTATCTTGAAAAATGTTGACTTAGTTTCACTTTTGTCAAAATTATGTGCTGTAAACATAGTATGTATAAAATAGGTGACGGGGGACTGTCTCAGATTTTGTATAAAATATCGGACGAAATCAGTAAAACATTACAGTTGATAGTTGGGTATTTTTTTCTGGGGTAACAGCCCTAATGTCAAGCTACTAAGAGCAACTTCTTGCATCGCAGAACCTAAGGTGTTAAACAACATTCATCGCAGATTAGATAGCTAATGCAGTAAATTTGTACATAGTTGATAATACTTGTAGGAAATTCTCTGATATGAAATACCTTTTAACTCCTAAACAAATGAAAGATGCCGACCTGTATGGAATGCAGGTACTTGGAATTCCTTCGATTGTATTGATGGAAAACGCCGCAAGAAGTTCGGCTGTGATTATTCGGGATATTATCAACACAACCGAAAAAAAAGTTGTTACAGTATTGTGTGGCGCAGGTAATAATGGTGGCGATGGATTTGCAATATCCCGTCATTTACACCAGGAGCATGAAGTACACATCGTCTTTTTAGGGTCAGTGAAGAAGATGTCAGGAGAGACAAAAACAAACTACCTGATTTGTAAGCAACTAAAAATACCGATTTCAACAATATCCCCGCAAAAGGATATTAACGCAATACATGCCACCATCCCGGAGTTAATATCACATTCTGATGTAATCATAGATGCAATTATCGGCATAGGGCTACAATCCAATCAGGTAATCAGAAATAAAGCCGGACTTCGGATGATTGAACCATCTACCAAAAGAACATTACCAGATGTGATGAAGCACATACTAAGGCTTTCAAATTCAGCAAAGGCAGTAAGAATAGCGATAGATATACCAACAGGATTGAATGAGCATGCTATTGTAAAGTATAATTCAGTAGTATTTAATGCACATCACACTATTTCTATGGCGGTAACAAAAACCACTCATCTTTTAGAAAAAGCTTGGGATTACTGTGGTAAAGTACATGTTGCAGATATTGGATTACCAGATTCGGTTATTGCTAAACATAGTAACATAGGCATTTTAGATGAGCGCGATGTTGCTATTATTCTCCCAAAACGAAATAAAGTGTCGTCAAAGTTTGATTATGGACGTGTATGTGTTATTGCCGGCTCTCAATCTATGCCCGGGGCTGCTGCGCTATGCGCAAATTCAGCAATTCGTTCTGGCGCAGGATTAGTTGAGCTTTGTTCAACTGCTATTCATCCATCTTTACTTCCCGAAGTTATTCCAACTATGCTAACTTCTAATGAGCACGGTTGTGTGGGTATGGATTCGTGGGAGCGGATTAAATCATCATGCGAGAGAGCAGATGTAATTGTGCTTGGTTGCGGTCTTGGTACTAACGATGATACCTTGAATCTTTGTAGAAATGTAATAAAGCACTTTTTGTCAACCAAGAAGATTGTTGTAGATGCTGATGCATTAAGGGTAATACAAGTAAAGACATTTAGTGGGTACACACAGAACTTAGTAATAACTCCGCATGTTGGTGAATTCAAGCGTATGGTTGATAATAAAGTTGTTGACTTGGCAAGTAATAATTATCCAATAGAAGAATTGGTGGTTACTATTTCCAAACAGATTAATGCAATTGTTGTACTGAAAAATTTACCCGTAATCATAACTAATGGGAAGACTTCCTATTGGTGTACAGAAGGCAATCCGGGTATGGCAACAGCAGGAAGTGGTGATGTATTAGCCGGGGTAATTTCCGGAATGTTGTGCAGAATTACCAATACCTTAGATGCAGCTGCGGTTGCGGTTCATTTTCATGCTAAAGCAGGCAGTTACCCTGATGGTCAGTTATCGCAAGAATCTTTAACTGCTTCCGTCATAAGCGAAAATTTACGGTTTGTTATGCCATGATGTTCTTTCCCGCAAGGATTAGTGTAATTTATTAATTGAGGAACGGTGCGGTCTGCGCCAGCAAAAAACAATGAAACAAATAGTACGCTTTTTACCTGTTATACTTTATAGTGCAATGATATTTTATCTGTCTGCGCAATCACAACCAATGTCGCCTGATTTAGGTTTTGAGATGCAAGATAAGGTATACCATTGCGGAGCATATTTTATTTATGGTATGCTGTTAATAATAGCATTGAGTTCAAAGTTTGATTTAGCAAACTCTAAGAGGCTGATGATATATGTACTTGGTATAGGAGGACTATTTGCCTTGAGTGATGAAGTTCACCAATACTTTGTTCCGGGGCGTTCTGCTGAAGTTTGGGATTGGCTTGCCGATGTTGTGGGGTTGTATATCTCGGTTTGGTTGGTTCAGTATAATCTTAAAAAGTTTACAAAAGGGAATGGTACACCGAATGAGTGATTTTAAATTTACCGTACACACAAGTTCAACCTATTGCAAAGCCCGCACAGGCACAGTTACAACTTCGCATGGCGAGATTCAAACGCCAATCTTTATGCCCGTTGGAACGCAGGGAAGTGTAAAAGCTATAGAGCAACAATGGCTTAAAGATATTGGCTCGCAGATTATTCTGGGTAATACATATCATCTATCCATACGCCCGGGAATTGAGCTTCTACGCGAGTTTGGCGGTCTGCACAAATTTATGAAGTGGGATAAACCCATACTTACCGATAGCGGTGGGTTTCAGGTGTTCTCGCTTAAAGACTTGAGAAAGATAACTGAAGTTGGAGTACAGTTTAGGTCGCATGTTGATGGTGCTAAACTGTTTTTTACTTCGGAAGAAGTCATCAATATTCAACGTCATATTGGTTCGGACATTATGATGGTGTTTGATGAGTGTACACCGTATCCTTGCGATTACGATTATGCAAAGAAATCAATGGAGCGGAGTATTCGTTGGGAACTGCGTTGTTTGGAAGCACATAAAACTCAGCCATTGTTATACGAACATTCACAAGCGTTGTTTGCTATTGGGCAAGGAAGCGTGTATCCCGAACTTCGGAAGATGTGCTTAGAAGAATTATGCAATCACGATTTTGACGGCATTGCCATTGGTGGTCTGGCTGTTGGCGAGCCAGCCGAAAACATGTACGAAATTGTTGATAAGAGTACCGATGTTATTCCAAAAGAAAAACCGCGTTACCTGATGGGGGTAGGCACTCCGCAAAACATTTTGCGAAACATTGCATTAGGCATTGATATGTTCGATTGTGTTATGCCAACCCGTAATGCAAGAAATGGAACGTTGTTTACCACAACAGGCAGAGTGAACATCAGGAATAACCAAAACAAAAACTCTCACGAGCCAATCGATGCAGGTTTGGATAACGCTCTCAGCCAAACATATTCCCGAGCATATTTGCGCCATTTGTTTATGGCTAACGAAATTGTAGGGCTGCAACTGGCTACAATTCAAAACCTTAACTTCTACTTGTGGTTGGTTAAAACAGCTCGCGAGAAAATAAATGAGGGTACCTTTACGACATGGGCTAACAGTTTTATCAATGAGTTTTATCCCGAAACACGGGTTTCGGCTTAATCAACTTTCCGTAACTTTGTACTTTCTTCAACTTTACAACCGAAAAATATGAGTTTACTTGCATTTGCTACTGCACCGCAACAAGGTGGCGACCCATCAGGACAGTTAGTTTCAACATTTATCATGTTTGGCTCAATCATTCTGATTTTTTACTTCATGATGATTCGTCCTCAGCAAAAACGCCAAAAAGAAATGAAAGCCATGCTTGATTCCATGAAAACCGGCGATAACGTAGTTACTTCATCCGGCATGCACGGTAAAATTGCTGAAATAGACGAAGATGACAACACCGTAACATTAATTGTAAGCGAAAACAACACCCGAGTGAAATTCGATAAAGCTTCAATTGCTGTAGTTCTTAAAAAATAAAATTATTTGCTACCGCAGAAGGCACCAAACCACAATGGCTAACACCCATTATAGTGCCTGAAAGAACCGCTATTACTATAGAAACTCTATCGCGATAGCTGTAACGATATATTCAATTAACGTATCATCACCATGAAATTCGATACAATAGAAGAAGCACTACAAGATTTTGCCTTAGGCAAATTTGTAGTTGTATTAGACGATGAAGACCGTGAAAACGAAGGCGACCTTATGTGTGCCGCACAGTTCTGTAGCCCTGAACATGTAACCTTTATGGGAGTGCATGGCCGTGGCTTAATTTGTGCCCCAATAAGTATGGAGATAGCTCACAGGTTACAACTTGACTTAATGGTTCCAAACAACACAGCTTTGCACGGAACTGGCTTTACAGTTTCTGTAGATTATGTTCACGGAACAACCACCGGAATTTCATCACCTGATAGAAGTGCAACCATTAAAGCTTTAGCTGAAGTTAACGCAAAGCCGGATGACTTCGGTCGCCCGGGGCATGTGTTCCCATTGCTTGCTGTTGATGGCGGAGTTCTACGCCGCGCCGGACATACTGAAGCCGTAATTGACTTCTGTAAAATGACCGGACTAAAAGAAGCCGGAGTTGTTTGTGAATTAGTGAAAGCAGATGGCCAAATGGCTCGGGCTCAGGATTGTGTGGACTTTGCCGCAGAGCATGGACTAAAAGTTATTACTATCAAAGATTTGATTGCCTACCGTTTGCAACATGAAAAAATGGTTGAGAAAATGGCAGAAACCGAGTTACACACAGAATACGGTGACTTTGATATTAAGATTTATGTAAATAATAACGATGGCAAAGAACACGTAGCTATGGTAAAAGGTGATATCAAATCCGATGAACCTGTATTAGTACGTGTTCATAGTGAATGTTTAACAGGAGACATCTTCCATTCTTTGCATTGCGATTGCGGCGCTCAACTTGATGCAGCCATGAGAGCCATTGAAAAAGAAGGTAAAGGCGTACTGTTATACATGCGTCAGGAGGGTAGAGGGATTGGCTTAGTAAATAAAATCAAAGCATATCAGCTACAATCCAAAGAAGGTATGGATACCGTTGAAGCCAATATTCACCTTGGGTTTAAGCCCGATGCCCGTGAATATGGAATAGGTGCACAAATCTTATGCGATCTAGGTGTTCGTAAAATGAAACTCTTAACTAACAACCCTACAAAGCGCGTGGGACTTGGTAGCTTTGGGTTAGAAATTGTTGAACGTGTTCCCATTGAAGTAGAACCCAATACAGTAAATAAGAGCTATTTGGAAACCAAAAAACAGAAGATGGGACATCTTTTGAATGGAATATAGGTAGCAGTAACAGAAAACTATTGCGTTGAACAACGTTCCTATCGTATTTTTGCCGCGAATCATAATCAAACAAAGCCGTCAGGATAATATCGAGACGGCTTTGTATTTTTTTGTAAAAACGTAAATAAATCTCACTTGGAGTTTATATGTCAGTAGTGTATATGACACGCCAACGTGTTAAAGAATTAGAAGAAGAAATTCGCGAGCTAAAAACCAAAGCGCGCGCAGAAGTAGCACAGAAAATTGCTGATGCACGCTCTCATGGTGATTTATCTGAGAATGCCGACTACGATGCGGCAAAGCACGAACAAGAGTTGTTGGAAATTAAAATACACAAGCTCGAGTCCACACTTGGTAATGTAAAAGTTATCGAAGCCAAGGATATGCCGGACGATAACTGCGTGTATATTCTTACCACCGTAAAATTGCTCAACAAAAAAGTGAACAAACAAGTTGAGTTTACCTTAGTAAGTGCAGAAGAAGCCGACTTCGAAAAAAATAAATTATCTGTTACATCACCGCTTGGCAAAGCATTGTTAGGAAAAACTATTGGCGATGTAATTGAAACAAAAGCACCAGCCGGCATGATTTCCTACGAAATTTTAGAAGTTAAACGCGCCATAGAATAATTCGTTGTTACCAACATATGCCGTAGCAACCCTTGTGCGCCGTCACACGGGCGGATGAAACCGTTACAACATCCCATGTTAATTTGCGCGACGCAGAACGTTCGGTTCGCACCGGGTTTGCGCGCTGTAATACTCGCTTCGGCCGAGGAGGGAATCACTTTAATATAGTAACAGAATTTTCTTATCTGTTGATGTTTGTGTAACGATTGAAATGGTATATAAACCTTCCGTTAGACTTGTTATGGGAATGAACTGACTGGTACCTACCGTTGATAATTGTTGTACAGTTTTACCAAGTGCATCGGTTATGATTATTGTACATGGTGTTGATGGTAACGTAAGATTTACCTGTCCTGCAGACCGCTCTACTGCTATCTTTTTTTGTGATGGTGTTTCTGCAAAATCTGATACTGAAGTTGGTAAGTCCACAGATTTTATTCCACATGGAATAGTGTTATCGCCTTTGTTGATTGTATAATATTCTGTTGGTGTAAACGGCGCACGTCGTGAACGTAGGCTATCGTTTACCTCCAGAAAACATTGAAGTGTGTTGGACGTGAAATCGTGGAAATACACTCTTGCCAGATATTGGTACTCAACGCCGGTTTTTTGTAGCGGATATTCAATCCATTTAGAATGAGCGGCGTCGTTAATAAACAATGTAGCCTTAGTAATAGGGTATAAACTCCGGATATAGAAAACCACACAGTGGTGGTTGTTATTGCCTTCGTACGTTACAAATGGTGAAATCACAATACCAAACTTTTCGGCTGCTGCCATAACATTAGGGCAACCATGCCCAACACTGTTATCAGGTGCGGTAGCTTGCGTTGCTGTAGATGTTAGAATATCGCGAACCTGATACGGTGTTATCTCCGGAAATGCACTATGTAACAATCCAACACATCCGCCAATAAGCGGCGTAGCAAACGATGTTCCGCTAAATCCTGCTGTTGCTGTTTCGGTAGAAAAATGTGCACCCCTTACGCCAACACCAAGAGCAGCAATTGTAGGTTTTATTTTACCTTCGGCTGTTGGACCTTTACTGGTAAAACCAGCAACATGTAAGGAGTCATCGCGGAATGCACCAACGGTAATTACACTATCGGCATCGGCCGGTGTGATAATGGTTTTTTCCGTGCCTCCGGAATTACCCGCAGCGGTTATACAAGTAACACCAAGTTTAACGGCATGATTAACAGCTTGTGCCGCAATAGTTGTTCTGCCATTAAGATAGTTGTAGTTATAAGGAATCTCTAACGTATCATATCGGAAATATCCTAACGAAGATGTAGTGACATCAGCCCCATTACGTTCAAGCCATTCAAGTCCGGCTGCATAGTTGTCTTCTTCAATCCGTTTTTCAAAACGCATATCTTCGGTTTTAGCTAACATAAACTGGGCAAATGGAGCAACACCTATAACAGAATCAGGCTCCCACCCGCAAATAGTAGAAAACACCGGTGAGCCATGTCCATCCTGACTTCCAACATCATTACTCTCGTTTGCTGTTATGCTATCCTGAAACATAAAGTCATATTCACCCAATACATTTGCGGTTTTAGTAGCATTATGTGCCTTCCATCTGAAACCATTATCCAAAACACCAATCAAAGAATTTACACCTGTAATCCCCATGTTGTGGAGTTCGTATGTATGCAACATTTTGTGTTGAGTCCACGAAGCTCCATATTTAAACTCACCACAGTTATTGATATCCAAAACAGAACGTAGGTCTGAGGATGATTCAACAGTAGTTTGCTCTGTTTGTAGTGTTGTCAGAATAGATGCAGTTGGTGTAATATCTTTTATTACATCCGATCGGAACACTTTTAACAAAGCGGCTGTATTTGTATCCATTTCAACTACCGCGTAGTTTTTCCAACGTAGTTGTAATAAAATCTTAGCACCGGATTTAACAAGTACATCAAGATAGGGTTGGTACAATGGCGCATCTTCAACTGAAATGATTGAATCTTTTGGTAAAACCTTTGCACGGCGTGTTAACGCTCTTTGTGAAATTGACTTCAACGTTTCCGTATACAGCGAACTTCCTTTAACAAAAGGTGCTACTCCTTTATTCCTAAAGAATACCCTATACGTTTTCTTTGCATTTTGAGACTGCAACGCAACAGAACTCAACATCAAAACAAGAACGAAAAACCAAAACGATTTCATAGCTACTCTATCAAATACTACTTGACTAAAATTACGGATAAAAAGGGAATATGTCCTTATGAATGTTTGTGTTATCGGCATCTGCCGTAGCTACCCTTAAGCGCCGACACACAGGCGGGACATTGCGTTGCAGCATCGCAATAAATTCGTTATTTTGAATTATCTCAACATAACATTATCATATTCCCTTATGAATCATTTTAATTCATTCCGCATCAATCTTCTGATTTTTGTTCAAATTGTTCTTATTAGTTGTTTTTTCAGCGTGTACTCACAACCGTTTCCTGCATGGCAAAAGGTTTCTACACAGGGTATGCAAGGGGCAAGTGTACGCCAGTTAATACAAGGCCAAAGCGGAGATGTATTTGCATTAACCAATCGCACGTTATACCGAAGTTCAAATATGGGTGGGCTATGGCTTCCGGCTAATGTTGGGTTGCCAAGTGGTGTAGATAGTTTGTATTGTATTGCAAGCCACAGTAGCGGAGTAATGTTCGCCGGTACAATACGTGGTATTTGTAAAAGTAGTGATAATGGCACTTCCTGGAGTAGGTTAAGTTTAAATTCCAGAGTTGATGTGTTATTTATGGATACAACCGGAATTGTGTTTGCAGGAACACGTAGTACTATATACCGCAGTGCCGATACCGGCACAACCTTTACACAGGTAGGTATGGAGATACCGGCAGAGCATATTAAAGGATTGCCTATGTTTTCATACGATAGAGTTTACGGGTTGATGGTAACATTTGGCGTGTGGCAATATTCTAGTTTGGATAGAGGAGTAACTTGGAAAGCCTATCCGGGTAGTTCAGCAGGTCAGCATTACAGAGTATTTAAAGTAGGATATGAAAAAAACGGTATTATCACTTGGTCTTATGTTTCATGTAAATCTTGTTATGGTGGTTCTGCACTTATAAATAATCGGGAAAATGTATCGTACAGTATAGGCTATGCTCTGCACTATTCACGAATGGAAATGATGCGTTATGTTGGTGTAACCAATGTGATAACAGACATAGCTTTTTTTAATGCAGATACAGCCTTAATTGGGAGTTACTTATTTGGAATAATAAAAACTACTATTGATACTACCTTAAAGTATAAGGCTTATTACAGTAATACAGGATTGAATAACATACAGGTATTATCGGTATTGCGCACATCAAATGGAATATGCTATTGTGGCACTAATGGTGGTGGAATATATTACAGCACCGATGGCGGAGAGCACTGGCAAGAGCGAAATACCGGACTTGAAGAACCTACCGTTGTAAGTATTCTGTTACCAACCGAAGGTGATAAGACGTTTATAGCCGGAACAGCAAATGGTATCTATGTATCTCTGGATAGTGCTAAAACGTGGGAACAAAGAAGTAAAGGAATAGAGTATAGATTTATTACATCCATTGTAAAAACTCTAAAAGGTACATTGTTAGTAGGTACACCTCGGGGATTGTTTCGTTCGGTGGATGCGGGCTTAAATTGGTCTCGTGTTGCGGATAGTATTCCGGTACATATAGATGACCCTGTTCTTGAGGAAACAAAATATATAGGAATAAATGATTTTATTGTTTTCCAGAATAATAAGATTCTTGCAGCAACAGAAGGAGGTTTGGCAATAATTTCATCGGATGATGGTAAAACATGGAAACCACAAACATCAAATCTTTTTCAATCTCCAGACCAATACACCAATCATATTATTAAGTTCAATTATTCAAAAGAAACCGGATTATTAGCATCCACCTGGGCTGGAATATACAAATCTCTTGATACAGGTAAAACGTGGGAATTGTATATTCATATCCAATCACCATTTGATATGGTTGTAGATGTGAATAAAACGCTTTATACAAGTGTACGTTCACAAGTGTATCAAGCTGATTTAAAACAACAAACCCCTGTAGCGGGTACAATACGTGGAAACCTATCTATATATGATAGTTTGATGAGTGCACAAAGCATAAAGTTTGATGCTAATGGAAAACTATTTCTTGGTTCTTTAGCCGGAGGTATGTATTCAACAACAGACGGAGGTATCAACTGGAATTCTTATAACAAAGGTGCAGAGGGAGTAAAGGATGTTTATTACATGGCACAAGATGTTCATGGGTATCTTTATGCATGTACAGGTGATTTTGGTTTGTATAGAACAGAGTTACCTACAGCAGCTGTAGGAGTACCCTCATTATTATTACCCACAAACGATTCTACCGACCATCCTTTAGATGCAAAGTTGAGTTGGAATAAAGTAGCCGATGCACAAAAGTATGATGTACGAGTTTCTACAACACCGGACTTTAAAACCTATGTGTTTAACGATTCTAATATTACAACAACCACAAAGTCATATACATTAAAAGCAGGTGTAACATATTACTGGAAAGTAAGAAGTTCTAAAAATGGATTTAAAGGATTTTGGTCTGAACCATGGAAGTTTACATCAGGAACTACTTTACCATCAAAGCCCGAATTAGAGTATCCACCAAATGATACTACGTTACAAGGTATATCAACATCCTTCCGTTGGAAAACAACAACAAAGAGCGATAAATATACATTGCTTGTTTCGAATGATACGTTGTTTACCAACACCATACAAACATCGGAAAATGTAACAACTCTCTCGCTTCCATCTGTTCAGCTTGAATCAAACACTGCATATTATTGGCGTGTGCAGGGAGTTAATACAAATGGTATTGGTGAGTGGAGCGATGTATGGAAATTTACAACCGGGAATAGTACAGATGTGGTAGATGAATTGAATTATGATGGAATAACTATTTCACCTCTACCTGTGATGAATGAGTTAGTTGTACAAGGTTTGCCCGATACTTCGTATTTGCTTGAGGTATATGATGCACAAGGTAAACGTGTTTATACATCTACAACTTCAAGCATTAATACCAGAAATCTTGCTAATGGAAGTTATACGCTAGGAATCACATTCAAGAACCATACTGTTTACAAACACTTTGTTATTATAACTCGGTAATAACGCGATGCTGTAACGTTCGTTCCCGACCGGGTTGCGGCGCAGTATTGGCCGCTGCGGCAGATGAGAGAAACACTAATCTTTCTTGGGTAATAATGTTGTGTAGAGTGTAAACGATTTGTTGACATTTCTTGTTGAGGAGATTGGAATATATCCACCATTTGACCAGAGTTGAAGTTGGTCGTAATAATGTGCATCGAGCGGTTGCCCGGATGAACCTCCTGGTAGCACAGTATACACAATTGTATCCTGCATATCGGCTATAAAGCGCATGGAGGCACCAACAGCAACTTCGTAGGGGTCGTGTACTCGCCACAACGCATTGTTAATAGTAGTAGCATCGCCGCCAATTGTTTTTAGTGTTTGCGTTACAACCGAACGCATGTTTGGATTACCCGAAAACGGATGTTTGAGAATAAGTGGATGTAACTCGCCATACTTCCAAAGATTGATGTCTATACCATATCTATCTGCCATGATACGAACGCCATCCTTAAAACTCTGACGTACTAATCGTTCGTAAATATCTTTTCCTTTATAGTCTAATGGTGAGAACCAAGCGTACGTTGTATCAGTAATAATCTCATTGAGTTTACGATATGGTAAGCTACCAACAAACGCATACTTTTTGTAAAGACCTTCCGAGAGTTTTGTAGTGAACACCTTGTACATAAACCGTTCGTGAAAGGTTGTAAAGATTGCCGGTGTTGCATCCTGCGATGACATAACATAATCCCATGATGCAAGTTTACGGAGAGCATAATTTTCTGTTGGAGTAAACCACGTTGTATCTTTTAGGAGGATAGGTAATACGCGTTGTAAAACAAACTTTGCATTTGGCGATACGATATCGTTCTGCATAAACTGGGCATCGCGGTAATTGTAATCGTTATATTGTTTCAGTACTTCTTCAATGCGTTCTGCACGCGATGATGGTTCCCACAATGAAGTTACAAAGAACGGTAAAGACCGGGCAGTTAAATTATTAGCACTACTCACGAAACCGCGTGATGGATTATACGAGCGTGGTAATGCAGTTGCAGATCGCACTCCTTTCCACGAATATTTATCATCCCAACCGGGATGTGGGAAGTTAGGATTTCCCTCGCCGCGAATGGGAGTGAACCCGGAAGGGGCAACGCCCATATTACCATTTCTATCGGCATAGGTAAAGTTGAGGGCAGGTGTATTCCAGATGTTTGTGCCGTTGGTGAATTCATTCCACGTACGAGCTTTCATGATACGTAAGATGCCTAAGGTCTCATCACTCTTTTCGCGTGCTGTCCACGAAAATGTTAGAGCATATTTTTTGGCTATGGAGTTTTGTGTTGAAGGATATTGAATAACTGCTTCGTTGGTGTTGACGATGTGTGCATCGGATATGACTGCAGAGCGTGGAGTACTTCGGTAGTCGAATACTACATCGTCAGCATTCTTTACTTTTATAGTATCACGGTTCATTTTGAAACGAACGCGTGCGCCATCGCCATTAAAGTAAAACACTTTGTTTTCGGGGTCAACTCGCTCAAAGAAGTAATCGCAATCATCAACCATCATGTTGGTGATTCCCCAGGCAATAAAATCATTTCTTCCGCTTACAATTCCGGGCGTACCTGGTATTGAGTTGCCAATAACATTAAGTTGTGGACAGGTTAAATGAACTTGATACCACCGTGCCGGTAATCCAAGTGTTAAGTGTGGGTCGTTTGCGAGAATTACTTCCGATTGTTTGCCCGAGTTTTTTTTCATCACCCAACAGTTTGAGCCGGATTGCATTCCGCGGAAACCAATAGCTTCTCGGACATTTCCCATAACTTTACCAAACTCTTTTAGTAGAGCCAGTTTTTCTTTGCTTGGTTTTTCAGCAATTCTGCTTATTGAAGTTGAAACAGAATCTGTATTCTGTTGGGGTTGATAGGAATCTATAACCGTGGGAGCGTTTGGAGGATATTCCGGTATGAACTTAATTGCTTCATCTACTCCAAGCGAATCAGCTATTTCACCAATTGCAATATCCGTCCAGAAACTCATACTCATATCAAATGCCATGAGTCGTTCTATTACTAAACAATCGGAAACCTTCCATGGCTGAGGTTTGTAATGAAGTGCATCGAATTCAAAAGGATACTTGTTGCTTTGATTGGTGATATAACAGTTAACACCGCGAGTATATGATTCTAATGCCTGAATTGATTGTTTACTTAACGAGCGGACAAGATTATCGGCAATTCTACCAATGCCAACTACTCGGAAAAATCTATCGGCTTCTATTGTTTCAATTCCCATTACTTCTGATAACTGACCGCGGCCAACCCGGCGGAGGAAGTCCATTTGCCAAAGTCTATCTTGGGCATGTGCATATCCAAGCGAGAAATAAACATCTTGTTCGGTAGATGCAACAATGTGAGGAATACCAAACTGATTACGATAGATTGAAACCTCGTTTTGCAACAGGTTAGAATAATCGGTAGTACCTTCCTCTAAATTGGAACGTGTTGCTAATTTGTACGCAAATACAATTGCCGCAAACCCAATTGCAATAACCGTTATTATGATAATAGAAAAACGTTGTAAGAATGCCATGTAGTTAACTCTTCTTCAATTACAGCCACTTGTTTGCTTTGTACCAATCGGTGGTTTGGCGGATGCCTTGTTCTAAGGAAATAGTTTGACGATAGTTAAAATCCTTTTTTGCGTTGCCTACGGAGCAAATCCAATACTCCTGAATTATATCTTTACCTTTTTCGTAATTAAACACTGGAGGTTTAGAGGAAAATCGGCCAAAGAATTCTGAGATGTATGCTAACGACATAACAACACCGTGAGGTATCTTAAGCGTGATACACTTCTTACCTAATACTTTTGCTGTTAGTTGTGAAATCTGATTCCAGTTGTAAAATTCTTCGCTGCTGATAAAATACGTTTTGCCGGTAGTGTTATCAGACTCCATAGCTTGTACAGTACCAATTGCCAAATCGCGTACGTGAATTAGGCTGACCCATTTATCGGTAAATCCAATTAACGGGGCTAGATGTTTGTTTACAGTTTGGAAAAATGAGAGGATAGCAGAATCACGTTCGCCATAAACCGCAGGAGGGCGAACAACTGTTATTGGCAGTTTGGACATAGCTGTATGAACTACAACTTCTGCTGCGTGTTTACTAGCACCGTAAGGTGTTATAGGATGAAAAGGAGTTGATTCATCTAACGGTTGTTGTAATGAGGTTGCCGGACCTACAGCTGCCATGCTACTGATGTGTACAAACTTCTTGATGGTTGATTGATACAACAAGGCGGCACGCAGAACATTTTCGGTTCCGGTTTTGTTGCCTTTCATAAACTCTTCTTCGTTACGAGCGGCCGTTAGCCCTGCAACGTGTATAATATACTCGGCATCCTTAAATGCAATTTGTAAAGAGTTTGTATCGTAGATAGAACCTTCTACTAATGTAACAGGTTTATTTTCTAACCAGCGAAGGTCGCTGGTTTGGCGTACAAGGCAATGTACAGTATATCCTTTTTCAAGCAAGACGTCAACGATGTGGCTTCCAACAAACCCGTTTCCGCCGGTAACTACTACCTTCATTTTTCAGCATGTAGATGATTAATTTCGGCAAATTTACGAATCATTGTCCGCCCGAACGCACGTTTATGCAGATAATTCTTTCCCGCACAGCGAGGTTTTTTGTTTGCAGACGTATGGAGCGGTCTGCGATAGCAAAAAGCTCACTATAATATTAGGTATATGTTGAAAAATTTTCCGATTGAGGAATGGGAAACACTCCTATTTTGCATGTCCTGAAATTTTAACGCAAAAAAAGTGACCATGACAGCGCAAACAAAAGATATTGTTATCAGTAATGCTCGGGTTAATAACCTAAAAAATGTAAGTGTGCGTATCCCAAGAAATACGTTAACAGTGATTACCGGTGTGAGCGGTTCGGGGAAATCGTCGTTAGCTTTTGATACGCTATACGCAGAGGGGCAGAGAAGGTTTGTTGAGTCATTATCTTCTTATGCCCGACAGTTCCTTGAGCGTAAAAACAAACCCGATGTAGATAGCATTACAGGATTGCCACCTGCCATTGCGATTGAACAAAAAACTTTATCAAGAAATCCGCGTTCAACCGTTGGAACCACTACCGAAGTGTATGATTACTTACGTTTATTGTTTGGAAGGATCGGCGCAACCAAATGTAAAAACTGTGGACGTAGTGTAAGGAAAGATACACCGCAATCGGTAACACAAGAGGTGAATGGATGGAATGAAGGTGATAGAATATATATCATGTTTGCATTGCCACCTACAAATGAATCGTTACAAGCAGAACTTGATAAATGTATATCGCTGGGGTTTACCCGAGTGATGAACCAAAACACTTTTGATATTATTGATGTTCAGGAAGAGCAATTACCAAAGGGTTTAGCACTTGCTGATTTGTTGGTTGTAAGTGATAGATTGATTTTACGCCACGATGAAGAAACGCAATCGCGGGTGTTTGATTCCATTGACTCATCGTTCCGTTACGGAGCAGGAAAAATTGTAATTAGAAATGTGACTGAAGGCGCATCATACTTTTATAGTAACAAGCATGAGTGTGCATACGATGGAACAGAATATTTAGAACCTGAACCACGTTTGTTTTCGTTTAACTCTCCGTTTGGAGCATGCCCAACATGCCAAGGGTTTGGGCGTAGTATAGGTATTGATGAAGATCTTGTTATACCCGATAAAACAAAATCGTTGAGGGCTGGCGCGGTGCATCCATTTAAGATTCAGTACACATCTAACTTGCAATCGGAGATGTTAGCATCTGCAAAGTCAAACGGAATCCCAGCCGATGCACCTGTAGCTTCGTTTACTGAAGAACAATTACATTGGTTGTGGCATGGTGCAGGTTCCTTTACCGGTATTAGCGGGTACTTTAAGGAATTGGAAGAAAAATCATATAAGGTGCAGAATAGGATTATCTCTGCTAAATACCGTGGATATACCCGTTGTAACGTTTGTAATGGTTCGCGTTTAAGAACATCGGCAAGGCAAGTATATATAGGTGATATGAACATCCCGACCTTAGTGAAAATGACGATTGACGATGCGTGCGTGTACTTTGCAGAAATGAAGTTGACTGCCTATCAGGAAGGAATTGCATCGCAGTTATTAAAGGAAATACGTTGGCGTTTGCAGTTGCTTGTTGATATAGGTGTTGGGTATTTAACACTTGATAGGTTATCGCATACATTAAGTGGCGGGGAATCGCAACGGTTGAACTTGGCAACATCGTTAGGAAGTTCGTTGGTTGGAACGTTGTATGTGTTAGATGAACCTAGCATCGGGTTGCACCCTCGCGATACTTATCGCCTAATAAACATAATGCACCGTTTAAGAAATCTTGGTAATACAGTTGTAGTTGTTGAGCATGACCCGGACATTATTAAAAGTGCTGACCGAGTGATAGACATAGGACCCAAAGCCGGTGAACTTGGCGGCGAAGTAATGTTTAATGATATTATTGCAAATATCTATGAATCGGAGACATCTCTTACCGGCGAGTATTTAAGCGGACGTAAGAATATTGAAGTGCCGAAAAAACGTCGCAAAGGAAACGGTGAACATGTTAAACTAATTGGCGCACGCGAACACAATGTTGATATACCTGAATTAGACATTCCGTTAGGTACCATGACCGTTGTTACCGGTGTTAGTGGGTCGGGTAAAAGCACGTTGATACACGATATTTTATATGCTAATCTGAAACGACATTTTGGTGGATTTAATGGAGTAGTAGGGAAGTGCGAAGAAGTGATTGGTCTTAATAATATTGATGATGTTGAAATGATTGACCAATCTCCAATTGGTCGTTCTTCGCGCTCAACACCTGTTACGTATACAAAAGCATTTGATGCTATTCGCGATGTGTTTGCAATGACGCAATCGGCAAAACAATTAGGTTGGAAAGCCGGGCATTTCTCGTTTAACGTTCCCGGCGGACGTTGCGAAACCTGCGAAGGAAGTGGAACTGTTGTTGTTGAAATGCAATTCTTACCGGACATTGAGTTAGAGTGTGAAGTATGCCACGGTAGTAGGTACAAACGCGAGGCAATTGGCATCCACTACAAAGGCAAGAGTATTGTTGATGTTCTCAGCATGACAATTGATGAAGCCGCTGAGTTTTTTAAGGGCACAAAAAAAGTAACAGACAGATTACGGATTTTACAAGATGTAGGTCTTGGATATTTGCGTTTAGGTCAGTCAAGTTCATTGCTTTCCGGTGGTGAGGCGCAACGCATTAAACTTGCAACGCACTTAGATACCGATAAGGTTGGCAAGGTGCTGTACATCTTCGATGAACCTACCACGGGTCTGCACATGGACGACATTGCAAAACTGTTGCAGTGTTTCCAACGGTTAGTGGAAAATGGACACACGGTGTTGATTATTGAACATAATGTTTCAATAATTGCGGCAGCAGATTGGATAATAGATTTAGGACCTGAAGCAGGTTTTGGCGGTGGTAAGATTGTGTGTGTTGGTACTCCGGAGGCAGTTGCAAAAAACAATTCCTCTTATACTGGTAAAGCACTTAAACCATTGTTTGGTAAAACAGAAAAAGCAAAGAAAATAGTTAGTACAGGTGTGTAATATTTTGTTTCGGTACTACGCCGTAGCAAACCTTCTGCGCCGTCACTCGGGCGGGAAATGACGGTGCAGCGGCGCTGAAGTCACACTATTTGAAATCAATATGTTGAATTTTCTTCAAGTGGTCTCAGTTATCGTCATCGGATTATGTATAACTCTTTATTTGCTATTGATTTTAGGTGTTATATCATGCCTAGTAAGTACTTCAAAAGATGTTACAGCTAATCATCAATTGTTAATCCTGTATTTTATTGCAATTTTCATCACAACTATTTTCTGTGTTCCTAGTATTATGCTATATAGATATACAGATAAAAAGTTAGCTAAATCCAAGGAAAACTAAATTGCGATGCTGTAAGGTTCGTTCCCGACCGGGTTGCGGCGCAGTATGGCTCGCTTCGGAAGAGGCGGGAAACATTATTCATCACCAAAGAAACAAAGTGTAGCTCCTGTCCAGTCTATACTATTAAATCGGGCACCCATCATTGCACCGCGTCCGCTACGTACTAAGGATATTGTAGGGATAGGCGTAGGAGAATCGGGCAACCAAATTACCATGCAACGAATTTCGAGTTTGTTCATTCCCAAAGGTGTATATAAACATTCTGCATAGTGTATTTTTTCCATCAACACCCAATTGTGTTTTTCGGAATCAGGAATTGATTCAATATCCTGAGTAGTAGGGTTTACGTTCACTCCTTTACCTGCAAATGCATATAGCGGCTTAAGCACGAAGTCATTAAGATTTGTAGGAACTTCTTTGAGCGAATTGAGAAAAAATGTTTTAGGTACGGAGTGATGTTTTAGAAATGGTAAGGAATATTTACTCATGCGGAAATACCAATTTGGATGTCCTGCCCACTCTACATTTAATGTATCAGTCCAGTTAAATGGTAATGTTACATTGTTTTCTTCAAGTTCATCAACAATGGCGCGGTTGTATATTCTTTTTAAGGGGACTATTGCCCCGCCACGATGGTGGAACAGATTGTTATCTACTTTTACAATTTCACGTATATCGGTTGGAGAGACATTGGTATATAGTTCTGTTGCTTTGAAGTCGGGCAAGGTTTTTTGATTAAAAGGATCGAACTCAAGTAAACAAACATTATCGGGATGAAGATCTCCAACAATAGCTTGATGTAACAGATGAAGATACTCATCGTTGTTTAGTTGACTGAAGTACGGCGTAAATTCTTTACCAATACCGTATGTTGATTTAAAGGATTCACTCAGAAGATATTCATAGCCAAATAATGATGGAAATCCCTGTAGCTCAACCAGCTTTGGAATGTATTCTCCTTCAATCTGCGAAACAGCGAAGTCTATTACACAAAACATGGGATGTTCTGCTTCATTCTGTACCATGTATTGTTGCTGAATTGCTCGTTTGGTTTGTTCTTTATACTCTGGAGTAACGCACTCTGTTGCCAGCGCAATTGCTGCTTCTGCAATTGCGTTCTTTAAATCGTGCCCGCAAAAAGCAGGTGACTCCATTACACGAAATGGGATTGTACACCCTAAAGTTCTTTCCATTCCACTTACAAATTCTGAGTGTTTTTGTGGAGAATACAAAGTATTTACAAAATATTTTTGAGTGTTGGGAAGCATAATAATCTGTGTAAAGTTGTTCAAAAATAGAAAATTTGAGGGTTTTTAATCCTACGTAACAGGGATACTCAGTAAGTCTACGTAAATTTTTTCAAAAAAGAATTAAAGTTTACGAAAAAGCATCCGAAAATACACGTACAAAGCCCACGCATGGACCCGCGTATAGCACCAACCGGTGCAACTCCTCACGGAAGAAATTTCACCACAGCTTAGTTGCAGGAGTTATCATGAAACCTTTAGTTACCATTTTAGCAATCTTCGTTTTTGTTATAGTACCTAATGTTATTTCTCAAACAGTTGCAGAGATTTCATTGTACAAACCATTAAACGGAGAAATGGGTGTTTCTACAACGCCTACAATTCGTTGGCAGACTAACGTGGGAGATGTTTATCAAGTACAGTTATCTCGCGCTACAGATTTTAGTAGCATAGCAATGAGTATGACTGTTCCGGCAACAACAAGCGCAACTGAAATTATGGTTGGCGGATTAGAATATAACACAACATACTTCTGGCGTGTTAGAAATTCCCAACAGCCTACATGGTCCACAGTGTTTACATTCAGCACTTCAGGTGCACCTTTAACTTCAGCGTTGTTAACAACACCGCCAAATGGTGTAACTATGGCGTACACATCTGCTTTGCCATTAGAATGGAATGTAGTTGATTATGCAACCGGATATGATATTCAAATTAGCACAACGCAACTTTTTGTTTCAACCGAAGTTGATGCTCACGTAGATGTAAATCAACTTACAGCTACAACATTAAAAGATAACAATACATATTACTGGAGAGTTCGCGCTACCAATGGTGATACTAAAGGTGAGTGGTCTTCGGTTGCACGTTTTAACATTGGTAATGAAATGTTAGCAGTACCTGCATCACCTGTATTAGCAACACCGGGTAATGGTACAGTAAATGCAAAAACAACACAAACATTGGCATGGCAACCCGTTGTTAATGCAGTTAAGTATGAAGTTGAAGTTTCTCCAACTCCTCAGTTTTTTACAGTTACATATAAGGCGGTAACCGAAGAAACTACAACATCTGTAGTGAACAATCTCAACCCTAATATGAAGTATTTCTGGCGTGTAAAATCCAGCAATACAAATGGCGAAAGTGTATGGTCATCTGCGTATACATTTATTACAGGTAAAGCTCCTTATGCACCGCAATTAGCGTTACCTGCTCACGAATCTGCTGTTGCTCCAACATCTGCGGTAATGTCTTGGGATAACGTGCCAGAAGCAACCGGTTATCATATACAGGTTTCTACAACCTCAACATTCAGCGATATTATCTTTGAAGAAAAACACGTAACCGGAAATTCAATCAGCACTACGTTTCCAGAAGACAAATTGTTGTTCTGGCGAGTTCGTTCGGAAAATGAGTTTGGTTCAGGTACATGGTCACCCTGGAGATTCTTCAAAACAAACAATACTATTAACGTAGTTACAAAAGAATCTGATTTACATTTAAGCAATATCACCGTTAGCCCAAACCCAGGTGGAAATGTTGTTTCAATTTCTTACATCGTTCCGGCTAAAGGTAAAGTACAGCTAACAATCTTGGATGAAATGGGAAGCCCGGTAGCAACATTATTAAACGATACACAAGATGTTGGCTCTTACCAAATTCCGTTAGTTCTGAAATCTATCGAACAAGGAGTATACATGTATCATATCAGTTATAATGGAATTGTGGAAACAGGTAAGTTTGTTATTGTGAAATAACGTAACGACATCCCACGATAAAAATTAAAATCCTTCAGATGATTTCGTCTGAAGGATTTTTTTGTTTGCTATCGCAAGACCGCACCGGAGCTACATTTACTAACCATTCCCACACATTGCGGGAGAGAGAAACTTGACCTTTCAAACAATCGTTTCACGATAGAGGTTATTTTGGTAGTAGTTGTTTCTGCTGCGCAACGCTTAGCTCTTTTGAAAGTAAAGTTTTGGTGCGCATTGTGTTAACAAAAACTATTTAACACGAATTCTAATCGAACGATTGAGAAATCTTCCCTCGGGTTTAGAATCATCAAACTTATCGTTAACAACACCCGATGTAATGTTAAATTTTGTACCGCTAATTGAACGAACAAATGCTTCTGTTGTTTTGGCTCTGCGTTCGGAAAGCTCTTTGTTGCGTTGTTCCTGACCAAGAATATCCGCGCTACCAAGAATCTCAATGGTTGCTCCGGCAGGTAATTTCTCAATAAGCTGTTTTAGTAGTTCTTTGTTTGGTATTGTCATTTCGCTACTGTTGTAATCAAAGCGTAAAATCGCATCGAAAGAAATCAAACTAAGCTCTATCAATTCTCTTTTTAATGTTGTTAGTTCTATTCCTGCCTCGTCGTTTGAATTTAATCGTGGAGGAACATTTGCCTCGAGTGTGATTTTGAATAATCCTTCATCACTTTGTAAACGTTGTGTAAAAGCAACTTTACGGCGTTCAGTGCCGGCAAACGTTTGTTCCGGAACTACATTTGTTAGAGCATGAATTGTTTCATTCTCTAGATATTTTGCATCAATATCAAGCACCATCTCGCCTTTTATTTGAACAAATTTTTGGCGGGCTACATATTCTTGTAAAGGAGCATCGTTCACTACAATTTCTACACGTCGGTTCTCTTCACGTCCTTCAGGGAATTCCTGATTTGAAGCCACTCTGGGGTTAACGGAAGCTTTAATAGCAATTCTATCTTTCGAAACACCAAGCCGCTCTAAAGCCGACTCTACATTCTCGGCACGTTTCTTAGCCAAGGCAATTCCATCTTTTTCTTCGCTGCCAGATGTAGAACCCTCAAGAACAAGAGTTGCCTTTGGATTTTGCTTCATGATATTAGCCATAGAACGCAGAATAGCACGGTGGAATTCTACAGCCGAATCTGCCTCGAACTTTGCATCCGGGTCTGTAATGTAGCGTGAAGGAATTTCACTACCGTTCAACTCAAAAAATACTGCATTAACCAAAGGTAAAGATGCTCGTAACTCATTACCGGTTTGAAGAATAGCGTTAAGGCTGTCAATACGAGCAGTTAATATTGGTAATGGTTTTATAGGTTCGGGTTTATAGGTAACTATAGGTGGTGGTATAACAGTATCTTTTTTAACAGGTGGAGGCGGTGGTGGCAGTTCAGGTGATTTCTGCAAACTGAAGCGTAATCCTAACTCTGCCATGATAGAAAACACTTTCCAACTTTCAGTTGTAGTTATGTTATTAAACATATACTCCAATGAGACCTGTTGTGTAAATGCCGATGATTTACCTACAGGCAATAGGTTTTCAATGGATAACCCGGCACCAATCAATGGGGACGTTATATTCTTAATACTTTCATTTTCAGACGATATTGCAATTGTTTGTGTTTGTGTTTTTACATAGGTAGCATTGTCCGGTTGAACAATTTGTTGAGATTGTGTAAAAGTAGGTGATATTGGAAATGCTATAATTCCTTTCGCGCCAACTCTCACCGAACTTTTTCCGATATCCAATATATGATACTTTATTTCAGGTGATACGTCAAGATATTGTAACGATGAGGCGATTCTATTTTCAAACTCTGCATTAGTTACAGTATTAGTTGTAGCATTAAGTATTGGATATATAGGATTTGATTCTTGATATAAAGTACCATTTCTGTTTTTTAAACCAATATTAATACCAGCATATAATTGGGAACTCAATGGTGATTCAAGACTAAGTCCAAAATTAATGGCACTACCAACTCCATGTGTAAAAATGCCACACTCTTGTATGTTGTTTAACCCCGATAATGAACTTGAATGAAAATTTAACATATAGCCAACCCTAGGTTGTATCGCTAACCATTCTCGTTCTATGGGTAACGCAGATTGAGAATAAACAACTGATACAGAGATAATAGCTATGTAAAAAAGGATAGAAAGTATTTTCCGGTAATCCATAACGTGCATCCATGATAATAGATAGTGCAAATATCGGATACTTTGATAAGAAAAACAGAAATGTTAGGAACTGTTTACATCCTACTTAATGTTTTGCCGATACTTACGTTTTAATAACTTGTGTTAATATGCAAAAGTATGAGTTTTCGTACTTTTGCCGCTCACCATAAACAACAATAATCGAACCAATATGAATCCGAATGATGTTTTTATAGAAGAATTGTACTTTGATTTTTTGAGAGACCCTTCCTCGGTTTCCCAAGAATGGCAGAATTACTTCAGAACTCAATACACTCGAGAACCTGCAGGACAGTCTGTTTCAACAGCTTCTGTTGCTACAAAAGAAGTTCCGCAAATTCGTGAAATACAGAATGTTACAATTTCAACAACAGATAACCAAGGTAAGAAAGCTGCCAATACATCTGCTCCTAAATTAGGGGAACTAGATGAATTGATACTTTTAAGTGGAGTACCTGAGAAGGTTGCCGTAAATATGATGAACTCATTGCAAGTTCCTACTGCAACCTCCGTTCGTTCTATTCCAGTAAAAGCTTTAGAGGAAAATAGAAAACTGATTGTAAAATTTCTTACTAAGAACAGAAGAAGCAAGATTAGCTTTACTCACATCGTTGCTTGGGCTATTGTAAAATCCATCATGAAATATCCACACATGAATGATTCATGTTATGTGGACGCCAACGCCAAAGTGTTTAGAGTTAAGCGTGGTGATATTAATATTGGGTTAGCGGTTGATGTAACTCGTAAAGATGGATCACGCTCTTTAGTTGTACCATCGATTAAAAGTGCTCAAAAACTAACGTTCGCAGAGTTTATTCTTCAATACGATGAGTTAATCAAGAAAGCAAGAAACAATAAGCTTACAATTGATGATTTAACTGGTTCTACATGTTCGTTAACTAATCCGGGTGGTATAGGGACGGTGATGTCAATGCCCAGATTAATGGAAGGACAAGGACTGATTGTTGCAACGGGAGCGATTGAATATCCTGCTGAATTTCATGCGGTGGTACCTGAAGCATTGGCTACCTTGGCAATCAGTAAAGTTATGGGAGTTACAAGTACATATGACCATAGGGTTATACAAGGTGCAGAGAGTGGTGAATTTTTGCAATACATGCACAAGTTATTAATAGGTGAAGACCATTTTTATGATCAGATTTTTGCCTCTTTAAATATTCCGTACGAACCAGTTCGCTGGTCAATAGATAAACGCATCAGTCCGTTTGTTACACAAGAACAAAATGAAGCATTAGAAAAAGAGACTCTTGTAAATCAACTTATTAATGCCTATCGTGTTCGTGGTCACTTAATGGCTAATGTTAATCCGTTAGGACTTCAAGCATTTTACTATCCTGAGTTACAACCTTCATATTATGGATTTACTATTTGGGATTTAGATAGAGAATTTGATACCGGTGGACTTGGAGGAGTAAAGCGTGCAACAGTGCGCGATATTATTGATATGCTAAGAGATACGTATTGTAGCGAAATAGGTATTGAGTACATGCACATTCAAGCACCTGAAAAGAAATTTTGGATTCAACAAAAAGTAGAGGCCACCAAGAACCAGAACACTTTTTCAACTGAAGAAAAGATACATGCCTACACAAAACTTATGCAGGCAGAATCATTCGAAAATTACATTAATACCAAATTTATTGGTGCAAAGAGATTTTCATTGGAAGGTAGTGAGGCGATACTACCAATGGTTGAGCTGATACTGAATAATTCCAGCACTGAGAAGTTAAAAGGTGTTGTGATTGGTATGGCTCACCGAGGCAGATTAAACATCCTTGCTAACCTAATGGGCAAAAAGCTCGAAAAGATTTTTAATGAGTTTGAAGGAATTTTTGCCCCTGATACATTTCAGGGTAGTGGAGATGTTAAGTATCATTTGGGTGCGCAAGCAAATTATAAAAGTGAACAAGGTGAGGAAATTTCTATCGCATTAGCGCCTAACCCAAGTCACTTGGAAGCGGTGAATCCTGTAGTGGCAGGTATGGCGCGGGGATTATGCGATGAAATTAACGACCGCACATACACTCAAGTCCTACCAATATTAATACATGGTGATGCTGCTTTTATGGGACAAGGTGTTGTTCCTGAAACTCTGAACTTAGCCAATTTGAGAGGATATAAAACAGGTGGTTCTATCCATATTATTATTAATAATCAGGTTGGCTTCACTACTAACCCAGAAGATAGCCGCTCAACAACATATTGCAGTGATATAGCAAAGTTCTTGCAGGTTCCTATTATCCATGTTAATGGCGATTCACCCGAAGCGGTGTTAACAGCAGCGCAGTTAGCATTTGAATATCGTACAACATTTAACGAAGATGTTGTTATTGATATGTATAGTTATCGTAAATATGGGCATAATGAGGGCGATGACCCAACGGCAACACAACCATTGTTATACAGGCGTATTAAACGTCACTTATCTGTCAGGGCATTATACCGCCAACGTTTGATTGATGAGAAGGTTCTGAGTGCTGAACAAGCAGATGCCATTGGTGCTGAGTATGCAGCCAAGTTAAACGAGGCATTTGATTCACGTAAAAACACAGAACCACTTTATGCCAGTGTTAAAACTGCTGAACGTTATGATGTTTTTAGCACTATATCAACAGCAGTATCAGAAGTAACATTACGAACCATTGCCGATGGAATTACCACTATACCACCTGTATTTCACATTCACTCTAAAGTTGGCGATGAGATTAATCGCCGTAAACAACTTATGAATGGTAATGCAGAACAAATTAGTTGGGGATTAGCCGAAGCATTTGCATTTGGTTCGCTGTTGACCGAAGGCAAAGCTGTTCGTATTACCGGACAAGATACAGGACGTGGTACGTTTAATCACCGTCAAGCAGTGCTTCATGATATAGAAAACGAAGCAGAGTATATACCGTTAAATCATATTTCCGATAAACAACAGTCGTTACATATTTTCAATAGTCCATTATCGGAATATGCTGTTCTTGGTTACGAGTATGGCTATAGTGTAGTACGTACTTCTGCATTAACGTTATGGGAAGCACAGTTTGGCGACTTCTCCAATGGCGCTCAGATTGTAATGGATCAGTTTATTAGTAGTGCAGAATTAAAATGGGGACAGGTTTCTAACCTTACTATGTTACTACCACATGGCTATGATGGGCAAGGACCTGAGCACTCCAGCGCTCGCTTGGAGCGTTACTTACAGCTGTGTGCCGAGAATAACATGTTTGTTTGCTCTTTTACAACACCTGCTCAATTGTTCCATGCACTACGCCGGCAAGTACATGCTCACTGGCGCAAACCATTAATTGTCATGACTCCTAAAGGATATTTGCGTAAAGTATCTTCGCCGTTATCACAATTCACAAGCGGACATTTTGCGGAAGTCTTAAATGATACTGCTGTTCAGGCACTTGATGTTACTCGTGTGATATTGTGTTCCGGAATGTTTTATTACGAACTTGATGCACAACGCAAAAAGGTATCCGCAGATAATGTAGCAATCGTTCGGGTTGAGCAGTTGTACCCATTTCCTGAGCAACATCTTGCGGAAGTGCTTGCTCAGTACCCTAACGCAACGGAATTATATTGGGCGCAAGAAGAACCCAAAAACATGGGAGCGTGGAGTTTTATGATTCAACGTATTCCAGAACTTTTGAAAGGTTCGCAAACACTAAAGTATGTTGGTCGTGCAGAAAGTGCGAGTCCAGCAACCGGTTCCGGTAAAATTCATGCAACTGAGCAGGCAGCAATTCTTGAACAAGCGTTCGCATAACCATTGGTGTTTTATCATGTAGTAATATATGGTAACCCACATCTGCCGAAGCAAACGCGCCTGCGCGGCAACTCGGTCCGCTCCGCACCTTCTGCGTCGCAAGAACATTACAATCCTGTTGATGAACTTCAGCAGGATTTTTTTTGCGAATCTGTATCATAAGTTCCCGACCGGGTTGCGGCGCAGTATGGGCCGCTTCGGCAGAGGAGGGAACCAAATAAATTCTTTAACTTGCATCCAAGAAAATCAACAATAAACCAACTATGATTGTAGAACAAGACGTTTCCTTAAAGGCGTATAATACGTTTGGCATTGATGCGACGGCAAAGAAGTTGTATCGCGTACAAACGATTGAAGATGTGCAAGAAATCTTGCCCGTTTTACAAAACGGTGCATTGGTTTTAGGTGGTGGTAGTAATGTGTTGTTAAGCTCTGATGTTGATGTGGTAGTGATTAATGAGATAACAGGAAAGCACATAATTGCACAGGATGAACGCAATATTACAATTGAGTTTGGGGCAGGTGAGGTGTGGCACAACTGTGTTGAGTGGGCTGTTTTGCATAATTATGGTGGTATTGAAAATATGGCGTTAATTCCGGGAACCATCGGTGCTGCACCTATTCAGAACATTGGTGCGTACGGTGTGGAAGTAGAATCTTGCGTTGTTTCAGTACTGTACATTGATATAACATCAGGAGAGGTAAAAGAACTTGATGCTGCGTCGTGCAAGTTTGGCTACCGCGATAGTATTTTTAAACATGAACTGAAACATAGAGTATTTATTACATCGGTTAAGTTGAAACTCTCTAAACAACCCATAGTTTCCACTACCTATAAAGATGTTGAACAAGAGCTGTTGAAGTCCGGAATTATACACCCAACTATTCACGATGTTTTTACTGCCGTAGTTCAAATCCGTTCACGAAAACTTCCCAATCCAAAACAGTTAGGCAATGCCGGCAGCTTCTTTAAAAATCCGGTTATATCGATTGAACATTTTGAAGAATTAGTCGGGAAATATCCCGCGATACCATCATACAATGCTGGTGATGGATTTAAAAAAGTACCTGCTGCATGGCTAATTGAGCAAGCAGGATTTAAGGGTAAACAAGTGGGGAACACAGGCACACATGTTACTCAACCTTTGGTTTTAGTTAATTACGGCAATGCAAACGGAAGGGAAATACTTGCATTAGCGAGTGAAATACAATCGGTTGTTTACCGTACTTTTGCAATACAACTTGAGATGGAAGTTAATATTATACAGTAATTCATTTTAACAAATCACCGTTATGTATTCGATTGAACAAAGAGACGAACAAGTTTTTGGAACAACCTCGCAAATAAGATATCATTTACACTTTGAACGTGCCCCACAACATTTACTTGTGGTAGAAATGGAGATAGATACAACTGAACAACAGTTGACTTTAGTGATGCCTTCGTGGACACCCGGTAGTTATAAAATAAGAGAGTTTGTAGCACATCAGGGAAATCTTCACGTGCAGGACAACCAAGGTAATAACTTACCTTATGAGTGGAAAACAAAAAATATCTTATCTATTACCAGTAATGGTAGTGCAACGGTAAAGGTTCGTTATACATATTATGCTAACGAACGAACGGTACGCACAATGCACATTAATCGTTGGCGTGCTTTTATTATGCCCGTTAATTGCCTCATGTACGTGGATGGCAGAATGAACGAAGTACATCATGTGTATCTGCATCATAACACGCAAGCGTGGAAGCAAGTAAGTACAGCACTTTCACCTGTTACGCATGAGTCTAACCCGGTAATAGTTGGTGCATTGAACTATGATGTATTAGCAGACTCACCAATTGAGATTGGGAATCATCAGGTACAATCGTTTGAAGTTTGCGGTGCAAAGCATGAAGTAGCTTTGGTTGCTCCATTGGAACTTGATATAGATTGGTTAACACAACAATGTCAGGTTATAGTAGAAACAGAGGCACAAATTTTTGGTGGAGTTCCGTACGATAGATATGTGTTTATGGTTCAAGTAGGTATGAATGTATATGGCGGGTTGGAGCATTCACGTTGTTCTGTAAATCTTGTTGATATAGGACAGATGACGGACAAGAGTAAAGCAGGAACACTACTCGCTTTACTTTGCCACGAGTTCTTCCATACGTGGAATATCAAGCGCATCCGTCCGGTAGAATATGGGCCGTTTGATTACATCAACGAATGTTATTCGCCTATGCTATGGCTTGCAGAGGGCTTTACATCGTATTACGATGATTTATTAAGTTATCGCTGTGGCTTTATGAGCAGAGATGAATATATTTCCGCGTTGGGAAGTGATCACCTTGCTAAACTTGAGCGTGTTCCGGGAAGAAAAGCAATGAACACACGCGATGCAAGTTTTCTGGCGTGGGTTAAATTGTATGCGCAGTCACCCGATGGCAACAACCGCCATCCATCGTATTACCTGAAGGGTGGCATTATTACATTGATGATTGAGTTATACGTTATAGCAAAATCAAATGGAACAAAACGTTTGGATGATGTAATGCGCGAGTTGTGGAAGATGTATCTTGAACGTCCTGAGCAAGGTGTAACAGAGCAAGAAGTGTATTCAGCAATTTCAACCTCAACCGGAATAGATTGCGCAGCGCTCTTATCAGGAATGTTGCATGGTACCGATGATATTGATTACAATAAGTTTTTAGCGCCGTTTGGTTTAGAATGGACTTCAGATATAACCGTAAGCCCAAAAGTTTTTGCAGGTATGAATACGAAAGATGACGGTGGTAAAGTTGTTATAACCTCAGTAGAGGATGATACGCCTGCTGTTTTGTGCGGACTTTCGATTGATGATGAAATCTTAGCGGTTAATGGGTTACGCGTTACTAGTACCGGTGGTCTTGTAGAGTTATTGCAACGTAATGGAACCCTACAACCGGCTCAAATACTTGCTTCGTGCGATGGTAAAGTGTTTGAAGTTCAGTTAACACCTTCGGCAAAGCAAGAGTATCGCTTGGTTGTGAAAAGCACTATTACAGAAGAACAACGAACGCTTTTGAACTATTGGTTGGAACGATAATATTTTTGAAGTGAGCGAAAGTGTCACTCACAAATTAACAGGTCTGATTTGCTTCTCAGGTTGTATGTGTATAAAGTAACCTTCATCGTGAATATGCGATAAACGATTTAGTTTGCATAAGGTTCTGTCAATGTAAACTAAGGTAATGTGGAAAGCTGACAAGAGGAGCAGAAAACAAAAAGGGAAGTCAATACAAGTAACTTGACTTCCCTATATTTTTTGAGCTTAGAATAGATTGATGGTGTCGGCAAATACAATTCTGCGTGTAACTTTTGTTTTTGTACCACCAGTGACATATGCCTTGAATTCCACACTTCCGGTTGAATCTAAGTCTGCATGGAATTGCTCGTATTCCTTGATAACCAATCTGTACTTTGTTGATGATTTATCTTTTGGCAAATTGATAATTCCACCCCAGAAGCCGCCTAAAATATTAGCATTGACGCGGTCGAACGGTGTAACACTCACTTCAGTCCATCCAAATTCCTGACCAATATTTGGTGTTTGTTCTTCTAAAGAAACTTCGATTTCGCTTCCGATAACTCCTACTACCGAGCTACGATAGCTTACACCTTCTACAGTTACTTTTACTTGTGTACCCGAAACAGTTGATGCAGAAGTTTTACGCAATGGCATAATCTGCATAAAGTCGTGCTGTGTAACTTTAGACATATACACATCTTTATCTGTTGATGAGAGTGAATATGGCTGTATGCGACACAGTGCTAAGCGGATAAATGGGAAATATGATTCGCCATGAGTAATCATGATATCAGAATACCAAAGTTTTCGTTCAGGATCGAAGAACACATCATGGAGTACAACATCTGCTTTATAAGCATTTTGAACAGTTGGGTTTGAGTCTAACTCTTGGAAACGCACATTCTTGATAACGCCATCAACCATAGGTGAATCGGGTAAATCTTTGGACTTAGACATAAAGAATGTTGAGCTAGGGAAAAGCTCGCTTGGCGTTGGTTTGCTTAACCAAATTGGGTCGTAACCCCACATGGTAACCAATTTAGAAATTGGATGTGCCTTTGGCACAACAGACATAATTACC
>JAIBAE010000106.1 GCA_019695345.1 Bacteroidota bacterium
TGTGGTATAAAAAAGACTGATATATGAATCGAATTAAAGTAGAAGTAGATTTTTTAGATTTTATTCGCACAGGAACATTTGGTTTTCTCAAACTTGGTGAATCTAAAACCGAAATAATAAATCAGGGATTTCCTCCTGAGGATTGGGTGCATGGCGAGACCATAGAGTCATCAAGAGTTTGGAGGTATGGAAATATTGAATTACACTTTATTGATAGAGATACATTAAGCGGAATTTATACAGACTATATATCTTCAATTGATTGCGGAGAAAACGTCATTGTTTCGAATTGGTGGATTATTCCCAACGGCAAGGAAGTCCCAAGTTTATTACAAACAATCAAAGAGTTGAATACTCAGCATTTGGATTATACTAAATCAACTTCTATCATTGGAAATATTGAACTTGTGTTGCCAAATGGGGTATATTTTATGTTTTGCCAACCCGATGAAAAAATCGATGAAGATATGAATAAATGGACATTGGCTGCAATTGGGAAACGATGAATATACTAGTACACATACAATCATTAACAAGTTGATAGCAACGTTTGGTCTACTACCAAAAATGGCTGTAGCATCACCTTATAGTTACAATTCTATGTGTAGTATGTTTGTAGTAGACAACAACAGCGTTTTGGCGCAATTTCAACAAACACATATCATTCACCATGAGCGTACTACAAGAAATTACCGCGTACATCAACAGCCAACCCGAACAAAAGCAACAAGACATACAAGAGTTGCACCGCATCATCCTTGGAATAATGCCGCAATGTAAACTTTGGTTTTTGGATGGAAAAGATGAGACGGGTAAGGTTGTCAGCAATCCTAATATCGGGTACGGACTCCGCACCATACACTACGCCAATGGAACTACGAAGGACTTCTATCAAATTGGCATCAGCGCAAATACAACCGGAATCTCGGTGTATATTCTTGGCATCAGCGATAAAAATTACTTAGCCCAAACATACGGGCAACAACTTGGCAAAGCAAAGGTAACGGGGTATTGTATTAAGTTCAAAACCCTTGGCGATATCAACATCGAAGTTCTTAAAGAAGCAATAAAGTTTGGTATTAAAAGTTTTTCTTAACTGATTTGATCTACGTTGAATTACTGTATGAATTTTTGAGATGGAGAAATTAGTAGATTTATTTGTCTGTGGAACAAAGCCTTAACGTAGGTGATTCAGAGTATTCATCAAACTTATAATGTTTGTATATAGAATCTTGTTCTACTACAATGAGTCCATTATAAAATGAACACCCACGATGCCACAATCCAGATTCAGACTTCATCTGTATAATTCGGCATAGTGTCACATCTGCATAACCAATTGTAAATTTTTTATCATCGCGCGATGCCCAAAATTTAGCAGTTGTGCAGTTATATTGAAATGAGTACACTATGTAATAAGCAAACGTAGTAGAATCTACATCAAATATCCTAATATGAACAGATTCATAAAGTGGTATAGTAGTTTTCTTGGGTTTTACTTGTCCATACGCAATACTCAAGCTGAACAACAAAGCGATTAGAAGTACTCTTAACATTGTATACTCCACTCCTATTACAAATTCAATAATAACTAATAGTACTTTTGTATATAGAGACTACAACAATGTAATAGTTACAACTCAATCATAGAAATACTCAAATAAAATCTTCCTAATGTTATAATTTCAACGTTCTCTCTCCCGCAACGCATTGGTATTTGTTACACGCCGTTTGGTGCGGTCATGCGATAGCAGATACTACCACAAGCCACGTTGTTGCATTGCTCCTATTGCCTCGGTGGTGTTGCTTACGCCAAGTTTTTCTATAATACGCTGGCGGTGTGTGTTTACCGTATTGGTGCTGATACATAAGGTATCGGCTATTTGTTTACTGGATTTGCCTTGTGCTACAAGTACCAGTACTTCTAACTCGCGCTCGCTTATGGGCGATTGTATCAGTTTCTTTTCGGCATCGGCAAGAATAAGTGTTTCACCTGTTGTTACATTGGTTAGGCGATACTTTAACGGTGCTATATTATCACTATCGGGCGAGATGGTGATACTGCTTAACGAAAGCCAAAAGTTGCCGTTGGTATCAAGTTCTACTGCTATGTGTTGTTCGGTTAGGCGTATTGTATTGCCATCGGCTGTACGAATGCGGTAATCGTTGGTAAGCTTGTAGTTTTTCCGTACATCAGGCGGCAGGGTTAGCCCATACCGTAAATACAAGTTCCCAATACGGAACATCCGTAATGAATCTTCGGGATACACATTGGCGTCGGCTTGTTCGGGGGTTGTGTATCCTAAATGATGCAACAACCTTTGCGAGTAAATTGCCTTTTGCATACGGTGTAAATCCATAAGCTCGTGGTAATTACCATCTATTGATTCCAACTGTATAAGAAGGTTTCTGTACCGTTCTATTATGCTGTAATCTAATGATGTTGCATCAAAGTTTTGCAGTGACGCTATTTCTGCAAACTCTTTTGCGGCTTCGTGTAGTTCTTGTTCTATGGTGTTCATGGGCGTTCCTGTATCCTGTACTCAATTTACTGATATTTCAGTATTGAGCGGCATAGTGTAATTGTATCATTTTTGCAGCGTATTCATCACCACACCTCATTACCATGAAAATACTCTTTGTATTTCTTATTATTCTGTGTTCAGTTTCCGCGTTCAGTCAGGAACAATCTACGGGTGTACTGCAAGGTATTATCAGTAACGCGGTAACCCAAGCACCAATTCATGGCGCACGGGTAACCATTCATGCAACAAAACTTGGTACTAATTCTTCACGCGACGGACGTTTTTCTGTTAAGCGTATTCCGGCAGGTGTGTATTCTCTTTTTGTATCGTGCGTTGGGTACGAAACAAAAACGGTAAGCGATGTGGTAGTAAAACCCGGACGTACCACCGAACTGACAATCTTGTTAACCGAGAAAGCTGTTCAGGCAGATAGTGTTGTAGTTACTGCGGGATACTTTGCAACAACCGAGCAAGCTGTCAGTTCGGTTACGTTATCGTACGAGGAAATTCGTCGTGCGCCCGGCAGTGGTGGAGATATAAGCCGAGTGCTTGCAGGAATGCCCAGTGTAGCCAAAGTAAACGATTCTAAAAACAGTTTGATTGTGCGTGGCGGAAGCCCTACCGAAAACATCTTTTACATTAACAACATTGCCGTACCAAATATTAATCATTTTCCTTCGCAGGGTTCATCGGGCGGACCTATTGGGATTCTGAATGTGGACTTACTACGTTCCGTACGTTTTTCTGCGGGCGGGTTTGCGCCAACATTTGGTAATGCACTTTCTTCGGTAATGGAAATTGATTTCAGAAAAGGAAGTACCGATGCAACAAACTTACAGTTAGACCTCAACTTTGCCGGCTATGGTGTGGTTGCCGAGGGTCCGTTAGTAACGGACAAAGCATCGTGGATTCTCTCGGCACGGAGAAGCTACTTAGACCTATTAGTAAAAGCATTCTCTACAGGTACATCGGTTGCGCCGCGTTATGGCGATGTACAAGGGTTTGTTTCCTACCAACCCGATAACAACAATACTCTAGAGGCATTGCTTGTGCTATCGGAAGATGAATCGGTAAGTGATTCGGTAAACGCACGCGAGAATGAACAGCAATACTACGGCAATCAATATTCCTTGCAAGCTACCGCCGGTGTTAACTGGAAATATATTTGGGAGAACGGATACTCCAACACATCGCTTGGGTTTATATCTACAATATTTAAGGACGATTATTACGAGCAAGGTTCTGCCTTACAACTTGTACACAACCGCTCAACCGAGCAGCAATTATCGTTACGTAGCATACACACCTATGCAGGTTGGAAAAACACAAGCATTGAGTTTGGCGGCGAGTGGCAATTCTTGTTCCCAAGGTACGATAACGCGTATCCTAACTTACGTACATTAAAAGGAACTATCACTGCCGGGCCAACATTTCACTCGCAGTTATCCGAACATGCCTTGGCATTATTTACAAATGCAACATCAACACTTTCGGAACAACTCTCGTTGCAATATGGCGTGCGTGCAGATTACTTCACCATGAATAACAAAGTAGCAGTGCAACCACGCGTTGCAATTACATACAAACCAACCGAGATAACATCGGTAACGCTATCGGGCGGAGAATATGCACAACGTCTTTCGGCAATTCAGTTGGCATCCAATCAATCGGCCGCAACATTTCCGTTTATGAAAGCAACACACGCCATTGCAAGTATCAAAACTTTGCTCGATGACGATATTCAACTTAGTGTAGAATCATACTACAAACACTACACATCCGCACCAACCGATACCGCGTATCCATCTATCTTTATTGCCGATGAATCCGTATTTGGAAACGACTTCCCACAGCCACACGAGTCTATGCAGGCAAACGGTATTGCACGTTCGTACGGAGTAGAGCTAACTCTGCAAAAGAAATTACGCAACGGGTTATACGGTCTGCTTGGCGCATCATACTGGCGGTCGGAATACAAATCGTTACAACAGCAATGGACGCCTCGCTCGTACGATAACCGTTTTGCCGTTAGTATAGAGTGTGGCTACAAGCTTTCCGAAACATGGGAAATAAGTGCGAGGTGGATGTACGCAGGTGGCGCGCCTTATACGCCGTTTAACATTGCAGAATCCGAAGCGGCGCGAACAGGTGTATTAGATATGAACAACATAAACACCATGCGCCTGCCCGATTACCACTCGCTTAATCTGCGCACCGATAAACGCTTCAACTTTGCAGCATCAAGCATAGTGGTGTACCTTAGTTGCTGGAATGTGTACAACCGCAGCAATGTTGCATCGGTATATTGGAACGCATTTAAAAACCAACAAGGCACGCAACTTCAATTTGGTGTATTACCCATATTTGGTATCGAGTGGGAATTATAAATTGTTGCTATCGCGTTGCGGCACCAAACGTAGTCTGCTAAACAACCACATTCTTGCCGGAGAGACACCTCGCAATCAACATAGTAACGTTGCGAAACATTGTATGGGAAGAAAGCAACCGCAAAGGTCGCAGAGGTTAACGCAAAGGACACGAAGTTGTTCATCACAAGTAGTTACTTGAAACAAAACTTTGCGAAACATTGCGAACACTTAGCGTACTCTGCGGTTAAGCAATTCTACTCACAGCAACCGCAAAGGGCGCGAAGCTTTTCATCATAATGTAGTAACCTTAAACAAACTTTGCGAAACATTGCGAACACTTAGCGTACTCTGCGGTTAAATAATTCTACAGGCAGTAACCGCAAAGGTCGCAGAGGTTAACGCAAAGGGCACGAAGTTCTTCATCACAAGTAGTTACCTGAAACAAAACTTTGCGAAACATTGCGAATACTTAGCGTACTCTGCGGTTAAACAATTCTGTACATCACATCCCGTTTACAACACGCTTTATTCCAAGTTTCAAAGAAGTAACATTAAAATTGATAAGAAGACCCAACTTGAAATTACCAAGCTTTAAGTATGTCAGTGTTTGCGCAAGATGTACATCATTAAGAACCTCAACACTTTTTAATTCAACAACAACCTTGTTTTCTACCAACAAATCAATTCTATAACCACAATCAAGCTTTACATCTTCAAACACTAAAGGCATGGGCTTTTCCTTTTCAACGGCTAACCCTTCTTTTAGCATTAAGTAATACAAACATTCTTTATATGCACTTTCTAACAAACCCGGACCCAGTGCCGAATGTACCTTAAATGCTATACCAAGTATCCTGTTTGATATTTCGTTCTCATCCATATTCTAAACAGTTTAGTACAACGTTACCTTCTCTCCCGCAACGCATTGGTGTTTATTACGCGCCGCACGGTGCGGTCACGCGATAGCAAAATATTATTCTTCCGATTCTTCTTTTTCTTCTGCCATTTTTTTGAACAACTCGCGCATGGGTTCAATATGCCGGAAGAATATAATGATACTTATCATAAACACCATTAACTTAAATTGAGTTATATCGGCATTGGGAACAAACATAAGCATCTGTACAAGCGGTGTTGGTGCGGTATATAATAACATAGGCGTAGCAAGTGTTCCGGCAACACTACCAACATGCACATCGCGGCGGATTATAACAAACGCCGTAAAGTACATCAACACCCACAGTATCAACGCAAGCGGATTTACCATTAATGCCACGCCCGCAGCTGTAGCCAACCCACGCCCACCCTTAAAACTCATAAAGGCATTAAAGCAATGCCCAATAACTACAAACACACCCGCAAGCGATATAGCAAAAAAGTTTCCGCCAAGCCAGATAGGAATTGCAACGGCAAGCGCACCTTTGGCAACATCTATAAACATTACCGCAATGCCCAGCATTTTATTTCCGGTGACGTCGTAACTGTTGCGCGCACCAATATTTCCGGTACCTTCGTGGCGTATGTCCATTCCTGTTTTACGTTTAACCAACCAATACGCTGTAGGCACACACCCAAGTAGGTACGCAATAATTATAGAAATCAGCGGAAGAATATCAATGTTCATGTTCGCTATGTTGTCTGTGATGAGTAGCTTTGTTTAACTGTTTACAATTGAATGTATGGTTTCCCACTGTGGTGTTGCCTTGCCGTTCTGCGCGGTAACCCAGTCCGCTCCGGGCGTTTGCGTATTTCCGCGCTTGGCAGGTGGTATTTTTGTACCACGGAAACCGGAAGCAAATTAGCACAACCAATTACATCAGCAATGAAAAGTCTGTTATCGTCGCAACAACATAATACCATTTTAGTAATCCTTTCCTGCGCACTTATAGTGTTTGTTGGGCTTGGCTCGGCAGAGATACAGCCGTGGGATGAAGCTCTGTTTGCCATGCGTGCAAAAGCCATTATACAACACCCAACCGATTCCACCGTATGGCAAGACCAAACGCAGTACGCTCCCGGAGGTTTGTATTCTTCTACGTATCCGCCCTTAACAGTGTGGGCAATGGTTGTATGCACAAAACTTGCGGGCGTAACACCGCTTGGTATCAGGTTATTCAGCGCGTTGTGTTCGGTAGCTACGTTGTTTTTGTTGTACCAGATTGCCCTGCGGATGTTTACATCCAAAACCGCGCTTATTGCTCCCGTACTACTTGCCGGTTGTTTGCTATGGAACAACTACGCCCGCCAGGGAATGAGCGATGTTCCGCTTGTTATGTTTTTTGCCTTGGCGTTGTTTGCATTATTACGAACAACCGAATCGGCGTCAACCCAACAGCGGTTGTTATGGAGCGGACTGTTTGCACTTGCTGTTGCAGGCGCACTACTTACAAAGATTGTCGTCTCGGTTATTCCTATTCTCTTTCTGTTCTACTTTGTGTTTACGCGCACAACCGCCAAACAGCAATCGCCCGAGGAACTTACCGCCAACCAACTTCTGGAGCGGATTGCCCGCAGTAAACACTTGCCCGTAGCAACACAAGGTACAGGGTTGTTTTATCTTCTTGGTGCGGCGTGTATTGGTATTGCATTGGCATTACCGTGGCACTTAGCAATGGCTTCGCGGTATGGCGCAGAGTTTACCAATGCGTTTTTAGTTCCGCATTTAACATCGGTAGTAGAAAACAATACGCGTTCGCTTGGTGTGCTATATTATGTCAATCAGTTACTCGTGGCTTCTCCTGTTGTTGTGCTTACATTCTATTGGTTTGTATCGCTTATTACCAACCGTAAAAACACACTTGCGGCATCGCACAACAAGCCGTTGGAGTTATTGTTGGCGGCATGGTTTGCAGGTGGTTTACTAACGCTCAGTATAGCACCAACCAAAATGCCGCATTACACATTGTTGCTTCTTATTCCGGCAATATTGCTTGGCATCCGTGGGTTCGAGATAGTAACGGTATATAGCATTCGTAAGCGGTGGGCGTGGTTTGTATTGGCAACGGTAGTTGTTACATGCGTGTGGTTATTATCTCAATCGTTACGCGATAACGTTCAGTTATTACTGCACGGACATATCCATTGGGATGCAATTACGTTTGTCCTGTTAGCAGTTGTGTTACTATGCGCCGGGTTTATCATACCCGATTCTAAACGCATCCCACTATTGGCAGATGCATTTCCGTATATGCAACTTGTTGTGCCTGCTGTGTTGCTTTTACATGTGTTGTATGTAGATGCTACCAAATCCGAGCCGCGCATACACGGAGCAAAAGAAACAGCCGCATGGCTGGAAGATTCCGAGCACCGTCAGTTTGTGTATGTCTATCACAACCACAATGCTTCCGATACTCTTGCGCCCGACCTTGCGTGGTACACCAACGGCTGGACGTGTGGTTGGCAAAAAAGAAAATCGTTTGTTCAGCAAGCACTACCACTTAACAAACTCTCGGCGGAAGTTATCAATGCCTTGCAGCTATATCAGATTCCGGTTGTGTACGCCACATCACCCAACGATACTCTTACGGCAAGCGTTATGTACTTATTAAGCAAACAACGCACCCGCGAACTAACAACACCCAATTACGTTGTATTTGGCGCGCAAACTTTTTTCGAGCTTGATATTCATTCCAACGGAACTGTACGATAAGTGTGTTTTTGCTATCGCGTGACCGCACCGAATGTATGCATTCCAAACAGCCTTTCTGTTCGGGAGAGAATCTTATTCAAACAAACATTTCGATAGGGTAAATACATGATGAGGAAAGCTATTCTCCTGTTTGCTTGTGGAGCAACTGTTTATTAAATCGATTGATGATAAGATTTGTAGGTATTATATCTATATCTAAATATTCATTTATTGTCAGCCATGAAACTACTCTACATATTGAACGTTGAATCAACACAAATTTATTTGTAGAGTCTGAACATATTATTTGCCAGTTGTCTATTGAACCCATGATAACATTGCTATACATGTTGTCGTACTTTTCTATATATGAGCGTAGCTCTCGTTTACGTTCTACTGATGCGTACCCAAAACAAGATATAGTTTTATTGTCTCGGATGAAATACTTTTGCAACGACGATATAACTGATTGTGACATTGGAATACATTTAACACATTCTCCAGGTGTAATTAGCTCAATAAGGATAAAGTCAGATTCATTTTTCTCAATTTGGCATAGCTGACTTAATAGGGAGTCATATTTTATACTGTCTCGTTGTCGTACCTGTGCAAATATTGAACTACTGAACAGAAGGAGTATAAATATATAATACAGCATGGTTAGTCTTTCTATAATTATTATAATGTTCACCAACTAATCATTCGAAAACCTACATCTTCACCATCGATGCCTATACAGCAAAGTTTACCCGAATTAACATCATAAAATATACCCTTTATTATTTCAAACTTAGTTTCAATTGAGCCAATTACTCTTGAGTATAAAAGTTCCCCCCGTGTATTATATTCCTGAATTTTCCATAAATCATTCTTCTCAGTTTGTGATGTTTCTTTGATTACGAGAAGTATATTGCCAACACGTGTAGAACAGAACTGCACAATATTATACATCTGATTACATGAATTCAGGCGATCTTTTAGTTCTTTGTTAGTATGTACGCTTTCAGCAATCTCATAGACAGAGCAAGATGTTCTTTTAATATCTTTGAGTCCAAACAATGCTTTTCCTTCTGATGAAAAGATACTGTCAATCATAGGATATATCACAAAATAAGCATTGTTAACTTTACAAAGTTTTGAGTAGAACATTCCATTAAAAAGTAATTGTGATCCATAATACTGTGGAGGAATACACCCTACAGCGGAAACACATTTACCACTATCAGTAAAGTATCCAATAATAGGAATAGTTTCTTTCTTTCGTTGCTGGAGGGGAGGCAACCGCAATGTACTCAAGTTATAACAAGAATCATCGAAAAAATCATAAGCCACCCGACTCATAAACAATGAGTTAGTATCACGATTAAAAAAGGAAGTTCCATCGAATGGTTCATAAGCTTTGTATTTTGTCATAGGTATAATACGCTGTAAATCTGTTCGAATATCATACCTAATTAAACAACGAAATGAAATGTAATTTTTTTTATACCCATCTGATGAGTCTATCACTAAGTCACAACTATCGATAATTAAAGCTTTAAATGTTGCTTGTATCCAGAGAATAGAATCACCCTCAAACGCAACTGAATGAAAAGATTGTTTGAGCCATTGCTTCTGAACTTCAATTGGTGGAGTTTCTACTGTATCATGCCGTGAAACTACTCCGTCAAGTTTTACCGCTTTGGGGCACTTAAAAAGATTTTTCACTAGCCGCTCTCTTGCTGATTTACTTGGAGCAAATTGGTAAAGATGGGTTGCTTGGTAAAACCGATACGGCGGAAAATGAATTGCCGCTGAGTCGATATAGTCACTCCGAAAAGTAAAAAAACTACATAATTTACCAGACTTCTTCAATAAGATAGTACCGTTACTTTCATTAACGATAGCAATGAAATTTCCGCTTGTTGAAAAACGGACCTCAGTAATATTCGTTAAAGTAAAACCATCTGGCTCTGGTATCACAACCATATCTGATTGTGTAAAACAATCTATATAAGAAAATAATAATACAAATAAGATAGTTGCTAAATATTTCATCGATGACAAGTCAGTAATTAGATAAAAAAATAAAATGAATATACAACAAAGGCATCCTACATTATTAGGATACCTTACGATACTTATAAATTATTACTCCTCGTCTTGTTCAATAACAGCATCATAAAATGGGCCTGAAGGATTAGGCGGTGCTACCATATCGTTTATAGTTAGTCCATTATGGTCAATCCAAAAACAAGGTGTTGTAAATTCAGCGCACTTAATTGTAACTACCTTACCATTTGGAGATATGGTATGTGAATCGGCAGGTCCAATAAGATCACAACCCGAAACACAGTGCCATTTACCAGCGTATGTTGTTGATTGGGATGTTTGAGTACTTATAATAGTAATAACAAAGCACGCTGCAGCCATAAACATTAAATGCTTCATAACTTTCCTTAGATATATTGAAAAAGGCACAAGACTAGATAAGGTTATACAATTTAGAGAGTTTTAGTAAAATCTGATAGATGTTATTCTTTCTATTATTAAACCGAAACTCACACTCTTTCAAATGTAGGTAAAATGTTGATTTGCTCAAACCACGAAACTTCGACAGTCGTGTTTTGGCAAATCCCCAAAACCCTTCAA
>JAIBAE010000025.1 GCA_019695345.1 Bacteroidota bacterium
GGGTTTGCGCGCTGAAGGATTGCTACGGCGCACAACGGAACCCCAAATATCTTTTCGTAATCTATTCTTTGTTTTGTTCATTGAAAAAAATAGTGCATTTTGCCATAGGGGAAGCAGCGCCACTGTTGGCGTGTTTTTTTGGTGGGGGCACCTTTTATTGTTATGGAAAAAATTCTCGTTATTTCATCGTCGGTTATACTTTCTATTGTAGGATTGATTGCGGCAAGTGCCATACATTCTGCATTTAGCCGCAGGCGTACGGTTTCCAAAGTGCGTAAGGAAGAATGGTTGCGCGAGCACAGGCGTATGAAATTTGAAACACTAAACCTGTTGCCGGCACCAGTGCGGAATTACCTTAGCGCGGTTATCAGCGAGAACACCGAACAAATTCGTTTTACCACGCTTGAGCAACGTGGCGAGTTCCGTTCGCTTTCGCAACCTAAATGGGGCAAGTTAAAGGCAACGTTATCGCATAGCGGTACAATTCCCGGTATGGCGTGGCATGCTTCTATAAAAGTATCGCCGCTATCGTGGACTACCGCCCAACTGCTCTACCACGATGGATATGGTTCGGGGTACGTTAAGTTTATGGGAATCTTTACCATTTTCGACCCCGAAGGAAAGGAAGTAAGTCACGCATTACTTACCCGCATTTTAATGGAAACCGTCTGGTTTCCTACATCGCTTATTCCCGGTGGGTTGTTACGTTGGGAGCCCATTGATGCTACATCGGCACGGGCAGTTATTACCAACAAAGGAAAAAGCGTTTCGGCCGTGTTCCACTTTAACGAGAACAACGAAGTTGAACGCGTTATTACACGCGATAAATACCGCGACGCGGAAACATCCTACGAGCGCGAGCAATGCACCATGTATTGCAGCAAGTATCAAAACTTTGGCGGCGTTCGCATTCCAACCGAAGTTCGCCTTGAATGGAATATGGAAGAAGGCGATTACGAGTACGCACGCATTTCTGTTGTTTCGTGCAGATTTGAATAACCGGCAGAGTACGGAGTAAGGATACCACACATGAAACACGCTCCGGCGTATGTTCTTGAAGCATATACTTTAAAACAAGCAGACATCAAACAGCGTCTTTCGGAATTTACTGTAGTTCCGCCCACAGAGTATTTTTACGAGTTATGTTATTGTATCTGCACGCCGCAAAGCAAAGCAGTACACGCATTCCAATGTGTTGAGAAACTTCGTAGCGGTAACTTCCGCGAGCAAGCGTTCGACCCCACGCCCATACTACGCAATCCCAATCATTACATTCGCTTTCACAACATGAAAGCAATCAGTTTACAGCAACTGCGCAACAGCTTTAACAAAATACAAGAAACACTTGCAAGCACGGTAACACCGGAAGAAAAACGCACATGGCTTGCGCGCAACATCCGTGGTATTGGCATGAAGGAAGCATCACACTTTTTACGCAACATTGGTTACCGTAATATTGCCATTATAGACCGCCATATTCTCCACCACTTACACAAGTGTGGTGTTATAGAAGAAACCACCTTTCCGGGCTCGGTAAAAAAATACTTACACATAGAACAACTGTGGAAACAATTTGCTGACGATATTTGCATCCCTTTAGATGAACTCGACCTGTTATTCTGGTCGTTACAAACAGGCGAAATACTAAAGTAAACACGGAAGTTCAACACATAATCATCACACAACATCTATGGCAAGTAACCAGACAATTATAGTAAAGTCCCGTTGTGCGTATACCGATGCCGACGGCAAACGTTGCAAAACAATAACAAGCATAACACATCCATTTTGCCCGGACCACACGCGCCACATATATGGCGTGGAAGTGCGCCCATCGCAAATAACAGCAGCAGGTCTGGGTTTGTGGGCAGTGCGCGATATCAAACGCAACACACATCTATTTAACTACGAAGGTGAACGTCTGTTAAAACGCGAATACAACGAACGCTACGAAGACTCACATCTTGGTGTGTACGGAATAGAGTTAAACCGCCGCATAGTAATAGATGCATGCCGCACCGATTCCGGCATAGCGCGGTACATCTGTTCGTATCAGGGCTCGGGGCAAAAACCAAACATCAAATACGAAAGCGACGGCAAAGTAATCGAAATGATAACCACACGCTTTATTAAAGCAGGCGAGGAAATTCTTGGCGATTACGGCGAAGAAATGATGACTGCACTTGGCGTAGAGTAAATAGTTTTTTGCTAACGCATTGCGGCACCAAACCACCAACAATTACAACACCTTCTCTTTGCCGGAGAGAACCGCGTGCTAATAACAACGTTGTTCGTATAGTATAGTTTGCATAGTATATTACAGAAAAACACTACAGTATGTTATGAAAATTTACCTTAGTTTCCTGATGGTAGTGATACTACTTGGTTGCAACGAAAAACAAAAGAAAACCAACAACGTTGTCCCTGCCGAAAAACCAACACCGGCTATTAGCTACCAATACGTTGCGTCGTACCCGCACGATATTACATCGTTTACCGAAGGGTTTCTATTTTATAACGGAAAACTCTTTGAAAGCACCGGAGCCACTACAGAATTACCGCAAACACGCTCTCTGTTTGGAATTGTAAATCTTACAACCGGAAAGATTGATACAAAAGTAGAAATTGATAAAGTGAAATACTTTGGCGAAGGGATAACAATACTAAACGGCAAAATATACCAACTAACATACAGGTCTAAAGTTGGGTTTGTGTACGATGCCACTACCTATAAAAAGCTTAGCGAATTTACACTACCAAGCGATGAAGGTTGGGGATTAACAACCGATGGCACTAACCTGATAATGAGCGATGGCACATACGAACTCATCTATCTCGACCCCGCAACACTACAGGCAATAAAAAGAGTTCCTGTTACCGAAAAAGGCACAGGCATTGTAAACATCAACGAACTGGAATACATTAACGGATATATCTTTGCCAACATCTGGACGACCAACACCATTATAAAAATCAACCCAAGCGATGGTACTGTTATTGGTAAACTTGATTTGTCTTCGTTATCGGATGATGCAAAAAGTATTAACCCGGGCTCGTTAGAAATGAACGGCATTGCCTTTAACGCAACCACCGGCAGAGTATTTATAACTGGAAAAATGTGGCCAAAAATATACGAGCTGCAACTTGGTAATTAGGTAGTATATATCATTCTCTTTACGCAGAGGAGATACCAATGCACATAGCCAAACATACAACCGGATATATACTGCTTGCACTAATTGTTATTACTGCAGTAGTTGGTTTACTACTGTCTCCACCTATGCCACAAGATGAAACTTACCATCACTTCAGTGATACATGGATGTTACTGGGCATCCCCAACCTGTGGAATGTACTTTCTAACATACCATTTTTGGTTGTAGGGTGTTTGGGTTTATATCAATATTCTAAACAAGAGAATGTATCTGTACAGCACCTTCTGTTTTATGGTGGCATTGCATTAGTATCATGTGGCTCTGCCTATTACCATTGGAATCCAAACAATACAACACTTGTGTGGGATCGCCTGCCCATGACGCTTGCATTTATGGCGTTAACCTCTGTTATAATAAGCCAGTTTGTTCATTACCGTGCAGGAAAGATTGCATTAGTGCCATTGCTTGTTACTGGCGTTATATCTATTGTGTATTGGGTATATAGCGGCGATATACGGTTGTACGCAGCTGTTCAGTTTGTACCATTGCTTTCTATTCCGGTAGTGCTGTTGTGTTTTGCTCAGCACCGTGATACAACCAAAGGATATTGGATGCTAGTTATGTGTTACATCTTGGCAAAAGTAACCGAACATCTGGACTACCAAATCCATAACGCACTTGTTATTATAAGCGGACATACTCTTAAACATGTATTTGCCGCCCTTGGTGTGTATCTGATGTTACGATACCGCAATCACACGTCTGTTTAATCTCCAGCTTTCAACAGGTAACCAATCTGAAAAAAAGGCAATGGTGTTGACGCAGGACCAAATGCCATTCCTGCCTCTAACAAAAAGCCGTAGGAATAATACACTCCTGCTAACCCAACATACGAATAGTCCACCCTCGATATGTACTTGTTATTATCCAGAACCAAATTATTAAGTCTGCCCTGACCGTAAACTGCACCCATATAGCTTAGGGTATGCTCTGATTCTTTAAGGCAGAACAAAACATCAACCTGTGTTCCTTGTACATCCTCAAACTGCATACCGGATAGATGCATAGAAAAACCACCAAGATGAAATCCTATTCTTGCATTATATACCGCAGGTAATCCAAATGTTGCACCAACCGCTAAAAACCCTCTGCTTGAATCAACTCCCGGAGTGCTAATTCCTGTGCTATACACAGGTTCAATGTGTTGTATATCAAGTATGTCGGTACGGCGAATACTCTTTACTTTATCTGGGCTGATACGTACAATTATTTCCGTAGAACCGTTGTACACAAGTACACCGGTTACCAGTGTAGAGTCGGGTTTTATTCGTACCCGCACAGAATCGGATGCGGCATATACACGTAACTGTGTTATCACAAACAGAGTGGCAAGTATTACAAGGTATTTCATAGGGTAGTTCGTTATGTGTTATGAACGTATACCGTACAAAATAGCGAATTACAGAGTAATTATTTCAATCATCGCTGTAGTAGTTGGTTATTTTGCTAACGCATCGCGGCACCGCGCGGTTGTGTATTAACACTGCCATCTGCCGGAGAGAACCTTCAGCTATTCACACCATTGTTCGATGTTGAAGTACATACATCAAATATCTTTTAAACAGTTTATTTCCACTCATTCTCTGCCGTTACAATTTATAGTGGCGTTGCCTATTATAGAACTATGAGTTTGTATATAAGTTCCATACGTTTGGAACGATGACAGAACTTCATACTTTCACAAAAGTACATTGTAATGCAACCGCGCTTTTGTATGTTTGAGCAGAACAACACTCGTCTTTCCAATTATACTTCTTACATACAGAGAATGTTTATGCGTTTCGTTTATGCTATTTTACTGCCTGTAGTATTCTTTCTATCCGGCTGCACCTCATCAACCGATAGTACTAATACTTTACAAGTTCCCAATAAACTATCTGCCTTTTTTTATAACGGAAAAAGAGGCACTACCTATACATTTAAGACTACGGAAATCGACGAAAACAACGATACGCTTTACTCCCATTATAGTCATATCATTAATATAGATACTAATGGTGGTTTATTTGTTGGCCCGCATGTCGGAATAGCTGTAGCGCGTGTAGAAGCAAATAAACAAGAAAAGGGACAGGATTTTTATGCAACCGATTCTACCCTCTGTAAATTATCATACGAGCAATCCGACGGTCCTATATTGTTACAAAAACCTCTAATTAATGGCACTACATTTCGGCTTGGGGGTTCTTATACTTTTCATCCAAATATTGCTGCAAAAATCATAAGTACAAATGCACCGCTTACCGTGCCGCAAGGTACGTACACTACTATTCAGGTGGCTCGGGAGTTTTTAGATACAGTACGCAATAATGGCCCGTATGGGCTTGTTACTGAAAAATGGAGCCAAACCTGGTATTATGCGGTAGGTAAAATGTGTGTTAAGAACATTACAATTATAAAAGCATATAACAATCAAGCTCTCACTTCACAAAAAATCAGGATTGAAGAACTTGAATCTATATATTAGTATATAACTCATTCAACATCCAAAGTTGGGATGCAGTAAAAGACTACAGTTCTTTAACCTTTTACTTAAAACAGATTGGTATTTTCTGCTAACGCATTACGGCACCAAACGTTATTGTATAAACTGTATGGGGAATTCATGAATTCCCCATACGTCGTTATTCTGCCGGAGAGAACCTTGTGTAAACAACACGCATATATGTATTTTGAACATTATCTATTAGCATCCACCTCGTCAACCAAAGAATGGAAGAGTACTATAAAAAATTACGCCTTATACTTCCGAGATTTTTAATGGTCTCAATATCTTCTATTATTGGTTTGTTGATTGTACATGTACTGGTAGATACATTCGTTAGCATTTCCCTTTTCACGGATGAAGTGTGGGAATTTTATTTACCAATTATCAGCACACTTATTCCGTTGCTTATATGGCTGTATCCCCGACTAAAGTTATTGCGCTATAAAGAAAAGTTCATTAGGAAGGGATCTGGGGCAACTTTCATTATAACGATATTATTTATTGCTTCTGCCATCCCATCCGGACTTGTTCAAAATTACTTCAGAGCAACATCTGTCAGAATAAAACGAGTTTCATCTGTGTCAGATATTAATACTACAATCCCTTCACGTTTCTATATTACCGACACATGTTCTCTCTCAACATCTAAACCTTCAGTATACTCTCGTTCCTATCAAAAAGACAAGAAACAAACTGCTGTTGTTATTAATCTCTATTTTGTACGAGAGTTATGCTCAAATCCTACAGACTCAAGTAAAAACAGTAACTCCTATTGGCTGGGAAAAGAATACTCGATAACATTAAGTAATGAGATAAGCAATGAACGAAAACAAGAGCTATACTCAACATTTTATTCCGAGAGCTCAACTGATTTTTACAATATTGCAATAAAAGATATTAAGTGTTTCGAGAGAGTTAACAACTCCACATTAGATTACTATCAAAAGGCTATCATTCTTTCAAACACATATTATACTACACAAGAGTTAATAGTTTTTAAGCCTTGCTACGAATTACCAAACTTGCAATCTAACACAAACCTTGCTTGGATTTTTTTAACATACGGAATTGGGCTTGTATATATTCTCTTTCAACTAATTTTTCCAAAAGTTAAAAGTGAAAAAGAAGTTCAGGATGAGGCATTAAAATTTACATCGTTTAAAAAGAACACTCAAAAATTTCTAAATCTATTTATTCCAAAAGATTCTCATACAGTAACTGCACTAATTCTTGATATCAATATATTAATCTTCATCGTTATGATATTTTCAGGAGTTGATGTTTTTTCTCCAACATATCGGGATTTAATTTCATGGGGTGCAAATTTCAAACCCCTTGTAATACAAGGTGAATGGTGGCGTTTGGGGACCTGTATGTTTATTCATGCAGGCATTTTGCATGTTGTAGCAAATATAATCGGGTTGTTGATAGTATCTGAGCTGATAGAACCGCATTTTAGTTTTTCACAACAGTTGTTATTGTATATATGCAGTGGAGTTATTGCCGCGGGTTTCAGTTTGTATTGGTATGATAATGCCGTTTGCGTTGGTGCTTCCGGTGCAATATTTGGGTATTATGGTGCAGTTATTTCGTTGGCATTCACAAAGGCATACCCTAAGGCAGAGCGTAAGAAATTACTACAATCAATGCTATTATTTATTGGGCTAAATATACTGTATGGATTAAATGGTGAGGTTGATAACGCCGCACACTTAGGCGGGCTTGCATCCGGAATTGTTCTTGGCGGTATTATCTATGAACTACATATCAAAAACAAACAACTTTCGGATTTGTCATAGATTTGTATTCGTAATCAGGTGCTCAGTTCCCTTTATTAAGGATTCTGTTACTTCTACACCTCTTTTCCTACCCATACCTTTCTCTCCGGCAATGCATTGGTGTTTAGTAACACGCCGTTTGTTGCCGTCACGCGGAAGCAAACAAAACTTTACCTGTTACCACACAGAACACATCCGTATTTTTGTAGCATTACCGTTTAACTATTACACAAAGCACGTATGGAACTTTATGTTGACTCTGCGAATTTGAAAGAAATACGCCACGCGGCGTCTATGGGAATTATTAGTGGTGTTACTACAAACCCATCGTTACTTGCCAAAGAAGACCCAAATCAGGATATTAAAACGTTGTTACTTGATATTCACGCCAGTGTTGGCGGACACCTTTCGGTTGAAGTTGTTTCCACCGATACCGCCGGTATGCTGCGCGAAGCCGAGGAGATTTTGAAATGGGCACCCGAAGCAACTATTAAAATCCCAATGATTGCCGATGGCTTGGCGGCAGTGAAAGAACTGAACCGTCAGGATATTCCTACCAATGTTACGTTGATTTTTTCGGCTACGCAGGCACTTGCCGCGGCTAATGCGGGTGCCACCTACGTTAGTGTGTTCTTAGGCAGATTAGATGATATTGGTGCCGATGGCGTTCAGGTTGTGCGCGATGTTGCTGAGATTTGGGATATGAATGATTTAGATGCGTTGATTATTGCCGCTTCTATACGCCATCCTATCCATGTAATGGAATGTGCTAAAGCAGGTGCACATATTTCTACGGTTCCGTATAAAGTGTTGATGCAGTGCATTAAACACCCGCTAACCGATTCCGGATTGCAGGCGTTTTTAAACGACTACAATAAGATGCAGTCTGAAAAAGAAAAACTTGGGACAAAATAACATGAGGTTGCAACGATTAATAGTAGCCACAGTGTTTGTATGCACTTTGGTTGCCGCAGCATTTGCAACTGCATCGCTTATTGGTAAAAAGGCAATCTCTTTTACTGTTAAAGACCAATTTGAAAAAGAATGGAAGTGGGAACAGTTTAAAGGTAAAAACGTTTTACTGTTTATCTGCGATAAAGATGGAAGAGCATACGCCGATGCATGGGGTAAACCTCTGCGTGCTGCATTTGGCAACCAATGCGAGTACGTTGCCATTGGCGATATGAGCAGCGTTCCGTTTTTTATGAAGGGATTTGTTAGAGGTAAAATACGCGATGGTATGCCACAACCATTACTATTGGATTGGGATGGCGATATAGTTGAATATTACAACTGCAAAGAAGACGTAATGAATGTTGTGATGGTTGATAAAACCAATACCATCCGTTATGTTACCAATGGCACCGGCACGTCCGATGAACTTAAAACAACAATACAAGAAGTACAGAAACTGTTAAAGTAAGCAAAGGCAAGGAAGCTACCTTGCCTTTGTAGTATAAGGAATATACAGTAATGAGAGATATAATTATATATACCGATGGCTCGTGTTTACACAACCCGGGGCGCGGTGGTTGGGCAGCAGTTGTTATTGACGGCGAGAACAGATACGAACTAAGCGGCGGCGTTGTGCTTAGCACCAATAACCGTATGGAAATTCGTGCGGCAATTCAGGCGTTACGCTCGCTTGATATCAGCGATAGTACAAATATGAATATCAAGATTTACAGCGATTCCCAACTGTTGGTAAACAGCATTCAACAAGGGTGGGCTGTGCGGTGGCGTGCTAATAACTGGAAGCGTAATAAAAAGGACAAAGCAGAAAACCCCGATTTATGGGCAGAGTTACTTCCCGAAATTGAACAACGCAATGTTGAGTTTGTATGGATACGCGCACATGTTGGAACAGCCGAGAACGAACGTTGCGATGTACTTGCAAAAGCTGCGGCAGAACAAGCCACAGAGCACGATACCGTGTACGAACAAACCTATGCACAACAAACAGCAGAACAATCTGCTACACAAACTACCGAACAAACCACACTGTTTGCAGAACCTGCCGCAGATAACAATGCTTATGTTGTTCGGTATCACAAGGGCACGTCAACCATTCATATACAACATGCTACAAACGGCACACTCCGAATTCCCAAAAACAGAATAATGGAAGTGATAAATGCAATTAAAGATTCTATGGCAAGTGCGTAATATGAGATTCCTGTGTAGCGTATATGCTGTGTTTGTATGTGTAACAGCAATAAGTACTGCACAGCCATTAACCATCTCGTTAAGTATCATGAACCGTCCGGGTAATTCCATTGCCGATTGGATTAGCAACCCCGATGCAGTTATCTTTCGTATTACAAACCCGCGAACGGAATCGGCAGATGTGCGTGTGGTTAGCACAATAAAAAAAGAAAACACGGTTGTTGCTCAAACCAAATTTCTCAACATGCCCGTGTTGTCAATTCCACCCGGAACAGTTTCGCTTAGTGCCGAGAGTTTATTCCCGCCCGAGGCAATAGAGTTTAGTCCGCAAGTGCAACGCACCGCTTTACGTGGAGGTTTACTTCCACCCGGAACATATAGTGTGTGTATTCAACTCTACGAACCCAACATCCCCGATAGCACCAAAAGTAACCGCGAATGCAAAAACGTTTTTATTACCGGATACGATGTGCCCATAATACTCGAGCCATCAAACTACACACGTATCGAGCCCGGTAATCCAATCACCTTCCGTTGGAAAGGTGTTCAGCCGCATCCCTCGGTTCCAAAAATTGTACGCTACAAAGTATTTGTGTACGAGGTAAAACGCGGACAAGATCCATTCCACGCCGCCGAAACAGCAAAGCCCATCTACGAACGTTTCTCGGAAAGTAATACGCCGTTGGTGTTATACTGGCAACCATCTAAAGGAACGCTCAATCCTGAGCTTGATTATGTTTGGACGGTGCAAGCACTTGATATGGAAGGCAAGCCATACGGTCAGCCCGATGGTCGCGCCGAACCCGCAATCTTTAAGGTGATGAAGTAAGAGCGTTTACTTTACGGTATATCCCAAATCTTTCAGGCGTTTGGTAACAGTAGCAATGTGGTTTCCCTGTAACTCTATGGTGTTATCGCCAACACCGCCGCCAGTGCCGCATTGTTTCTTTAACTTCTGCGCAAGGTCTTCCAGTTCACTTGGCGTTGACTGAAAACCTTTTACCAACGTCACGGTTTTCCCTTTACGTCCTTTTGAATCCAACACAACTTTCAGCACAACGGGTTTGCCGTTATAACCGGTTTGTACTTGTTGTTCGTCGGGTTGTTGCATACCCAGGGCAGCGGCTAAATCTGTAAGTTTCATATTCACTCAATCAATAATCATTCGCCACAAAAATACAACGGTTCTTAGGTATTATCTGCTATCGCCAGACCGCACCTATCCACACACTTATCAACATTTCCACACTATGCGGATAAGAACAAACCCATCCAAACAAACCAATTATCGTTTACATCCAATACTCCTTGTATTTTTGATAGTTACTCCTATTTAACATTGCAATGGCACAACGTTATCATACAAAGATTATACTGTTACTTGTAACAACTACGCTCATGGTGTTGCTTTCGGGGTATTCCCCTCAAACATCAACCGAGTATGTTGAATACATTGCCGATATACAACACCAAGCACTTATCATGTATTGGAAAAACGAAAACGGTGATATTCTCCGTACAATCCAAAACCTTAAAGAACACGTGGAACAGCAAAATCAACAACTGCTATTTGCAATGAATGGTGGCATGTTTACACAAGAGTATGCTCCGCTTGGTTTATACATACAACAACAAAAAGTGCTTACCTCGCTTAATACAAAAAGCGGCTTTGGTAATTTCTACATCAAACCCAATGGTGTATTTTGGGTTAGCACAAACAACAAAGCGGAAATTACACCAACCGCAAACTTTACGTTAACCAAGAATATTCGGTATGCAACGCAATCCGGCCCAATGTTACTTATCAATGGTATTATCAATACCGCGTTTACTAATGGCTCTAAAAACGTGAACATCCGCAACGGAGTTGGGATTCTGCCTAATAACAAGGTGTTGTTTGTTATGTCTAAACACGAAGTTAATTTTTACGACTTTGCTTTGTATTTTAAGCAACGGGGCTGTTTACAGGCCCTTTACTTAGATGGCTTTGTTTCCAGAACGTATGCACCGTCTCAAAAATGGATACAGACCGATGGTGATTTTGGTGTAATGATAGCCGTAACAAAGCCAAAAAAGTAAAACTGCGTTCTCGAACACACTGATGTTTGTGTTTATTATATGTGGCAACCTGTGTTACTACTCATCCGCGGTAAACGTAATATGTAGCAGAAGGAACTCTCCCGCAAAAAGTATGGTTGTAGCGAGCATAGTGGGCCGGTGCGGCTTTTCCCAAAAAAATATTCTGCAAATACAACGCCTTTTAAACATCTCCTTGCAGATGCGCATGGCAGGTTGTATGTTGTACCCACTCTTCCACAGTTTACTTTATGCATAGGGGATTATTATGCGGATTCGTTTCTACTTTTTTATTCTTTGTTTGTTTACGTACAGCATTATTCCGCTTTGGGCGCAATCCGGCGTGTTGCCGTTGTTCCAAAAAGTTACCGGTGCGCAGAATGCTTCGAGACCAGTGCCACAAAACGCAGCGTTTGTTACCATAAATAGTACGTTATTCGATGCCGTTGTACCTTCGCAGTTGAATGAAATCCGTATTCCAGATTTCCCGCTTACAAAAAAACAGCAGGTAACATTGCGTTGTACAACCATGAATGTTCTCTCGAACGAAGGTATTGTAGTAGAAGGCACGCACAGCGGCGATGTGTACCGCGAACAGGAAAAATATATTTCGGTAAAAGGAAGTATTGAGGGGATTGAAAACTCGTTTGTGTACCTAACTTTTTTCCGTACGTATAGTATGGGATTTATTGAAGTGCCGGAAGCCGGAAGTATACAACGGTACATTATTGCCCCCGATAATATCGAAGCTACTACACCTACAATGATTGTGTATAATCAACTTGATGTACCATCGCCACCACGTCCGGAATGTCATGCCGAAGACCTTCCCGATTACCAACGTCGTGCCGATGCGGTGTTTGCGTCGCTACGTGATAATAAATCATTAACGAACAACTCATCGCTCCAGAATGCACAAACATTGGTTGCTCAAATTGCTATTGATTGTGATACCAAGTACTTTACTGCGCACGGCAGTAACTTTACGCGTGCAGCAAATTATGCACTTGTATTAATGGGTGCCGTAAGTGCTATTTACCAGCGTGATATGAATATCATGATTCAGGTTCCGTACTTGCGGATATGGACATCCAACTGCCCCTACTCCGGTGATAATGGTGCAATGTTAGGACAAGTACGTACGTATTGGAATACCAATATGAAAAGTGTTAAACGGTCGTTAGTGTATTTGTTTACTTCGTATGCAGGTGGCTTGGCGTGGGTTGGTGTATTGTGCGGAGACTACGGATATTCTGTTGGTGGTCCGGGTAATTCGGTGAACTATCCTGCAAATGCATATGTTTGGGATTCGGATGTTGTAAGCCATGAGATTGGACATAATTTTGGTTCGCCACATACACATAATTGCGGTTGGGCACCTCCGGTGGATTCATGCGTTACCAGCGAGGGCGGTTGTTACGCAACACCACTCCCGCGTAAAGGAACCATTATGAGTTATTGCCACCTTACAAACTTTGGTACTGAGTTACGGTTTCACCCAAGGGTAGCAACGTTAATACGTTCATCGGCTCAGCGCCAATTAAACAACTGTATTCATAACCTTACCCCAACGTATTCAATTGATGTAGCTGTTGTAAGCATTACAATTCCGGCTAATGGAGCAAAGGTTGTTAAAGGTACTACATTTACGCCACAGTCCATTATCCGAAACGTTGGTACGCAAAACCAAAGTAATATTCAGGTAACCTATACCATTACTCTACTTGGTAATACAACACCTGTGTATACATCAACAAAAACAATTGGAAGTTTAACTAACGGGTTTTCTGTTGTTCAGTCGTTCGATGCTACTTCGTTAAATACAAATAACACGTATCAGGCAACAGTAAGCATTACTATGAATAACGATGGTAATCTCCAGAACAACGCTCTTTCCCGTCCGTTTGTTGTAGAGAATCCTTCGGCAACAGCGGTGCAGGTTACGTATCCTAACGGTGGCGAAGACCTTTTAGTAGATAGCACTGTTACCATTACATGGACGCATAGTAATATTGACCAAGCATTAGTTGAATTAACAACCGACGATGGCTTATCTTGGCAAACAATAAAAACATTTCAACCGGCCAAGGACTTAAAGCTGCAATGGAAAGTTCCTGCACTTACTACAACGTCGGCACGGATACGAATAACCGATATGGCCAACTCAATGGTGTACGATGTAAGTAACAATGTGTTCACTATACGCCTTGATAACGATGCACAAGCTTTAGAATTTGTGTATCCGCAAATGGACTCAACGGTAACAGCACCATTTTCACCTAAGGTAATGGTTAGGAACAACGGATTGAATGAATTGAAAGATGTTAACGTTACTCTGCGCTTACAATACAGAAATAGCGGGTTAGATGTCTATAACCGAACTGTTGCCGTACCGGTGTTTCCGGCAGGGAGTACAATCACCATTCCATTTCCTTCTGTTGCGGTATTACCGCCGGGACAGCACCTAATGCTTGCCAAGATTACAGCCGCAAAAGATAGAAACCCCGCCAACGATTCCATAGGAAGAATGTTTACACACAAAGGTGGTATTGCGCCACCATTAGGTCTTCGCGGGGAAGCAGTAAACAAAGCTACATTGTTATGGTGGTCTGCATCGCTTACAAAAGATATAACTCGATATACATTGATGCGGGGAACACATCCCGACACCATGCGTACTATTGCCACCTTGCCAACTACTATTCTTTCGTATGTAGATGAGAGCGTACAAAACTCAATACCGTATTACTATACAATTATTGCAGAACGAAACTCCGAGCGTTCTGTGTACTCTAACATTATACAGCTAACACCAAACAAACGGTTATTATACGATTCGCTAACTGCTGTACGTGCATTAGTCCCCGAGCATGGCGTAACCTCAGTTCCTAACCCAGTGCAGTTTACATGGACTTCCATTAACGGTGGTATGTGTTATCAGGTTCAGATATCGCAAGGTACTGATACAAATACTGTAGTAGGGAATTATATACTTACCACCAACGAACCAATTGTGTTACCATTAACATTTAAGCAAACATATACATGGCGTGTGCGTGCATGTAACTACAACAACACAACACCGTGGAGCAAACCCAACACATTTACTATTGGAAGCAACTGTGCAGGTAACTTATTAAACTTTACAACCTCGGCCGATAATCTTTCTGCGCCTACATTTGAATGGAAAGCAGGCGGACCAACAACCGTAGAGTTTTGGAATTATGTTGCTTCAAGTGATGCAAGTGCATCGCAGTTTGCATTTAGGGTTGGTGTTGATAATGCGGCTAACCGCTTTTCGGTAACTGCACCATTTACCGATGGGCAGTTATATTGGGACTATGGTAATATCAATACAAACGGACGCCTTAAAACTGATTACTCTCCGTACCTTGATAAATGGACGCACGTTGCCGTTGTTTCCGATGGCAAAACCTTTAAAGCAATTTACCTTGATGGTAAACTCATTGAGTCTGCGCAAATTGCCGACGAAGCAAAAACTCTAACCGGACTTCGTATTAGTGTTTCGCATCGTGGTAAAATAGATGAGTTCCGTGTTTGGAATAAAGTTCGTACGGCCGATGAAATTGCATCAACATTAAACAAACGTCTTACCACTCCGGTTAACGGTCTTGTTTCATATTACCGTTTCGACGAAAATGTAAAAGATACAATCCTTGCCGACCAAGGAGCGCAGCAAGCACCGGGTTATCTCAACAGTTCCAGAGTGCATCAGGCATCCGATGCACCAATCAATTGCACAAATAATACTACACTAACTGCGCCAATACTTAACACACCTCCTAATCAAGCTATTTCGCCATTTCCTGTTCAGGCAGTTACATGGAACACTGTAACAAATGCACAAGCATATCAGGTACAAGTTTCCCGCACCCCTGATTTCACAACAGTAGATTCGTGGATTCCCAACGTTGCCACGGTAGCAACACCCGTGTTAGGATTACTCCCTAAAACAACATATTACTGGCGTGCCCGTGCAATAAATGCACTGGCGGTAAGCCAATGGTCAACAGTCTGGACGTTTACCACCGACACCGTTTGCGGAAGAACCTCCGTACCGGAATTTAACGGTACGAACAAAGCACAAGTACCTGATTTTAAACTTACCTCGGGCGAGGTAACAATTGAGTGGTGGCATTACGTTGACTCCGCATCTGTACGGAACAGTTCGGCATTTGCAGTTGGCACCGCCGATGACGGCAATAATCGCTGTCAGGCACATGTGCCCTGGAGCGATAGAAAAATCTATTGGGACTTTGGCTCAACAAGTGGTGGCCGAATATCAACCGACTACACACCATACATTGGTAAGTGGACGCATGTTGCCGTAGTAAGCGATGGTAAAAACTTCAAAGGTATTTATCTGAACGGGCAGTTAGTGGAATCCGGCACCATTGCCGAATCGCCCCGTAACCTTCAGCAACTTACCATTGGCCAGCAAATAACAAATAACGGATTCAAGGGACGCATAACCGAATTCCGCTTTTGGAATCGTGTTCGTACAAACGATGAAATTCTTCGTTTCATGAACACACGCATAACCAAACATCCAAACCTTCTTGGATATTGGCAAATGAACGAAGGCGCAGGCAACATCATGATTGATGCAACCATTGGCGATACCTCCGCGCACAAAGCAACATTCACAACAACACCATCGTGGATTAACACAAACATTTCCGTAGCACCTGTAGCACCGCAAATTACCGGACGCGATACAGTACTCTTTGGCAACACTACAACATACTCCGTTCCATTTAATGGTGGCACAATAGCGTGGACGGTTGGTGCAGGAGCATCGATAGTAAGTGGTGCAGGCACAGGTACGATAACACTGCAATGGGGAAGCAACGATACCATAAGCACAATCACCGCATCAATTATAACAACCGATGGCTGTGTAACAACAGTAACTAAACGTGTGGTTATTCTTAACCCGCTTAGTGCCCCAACCGATGCAACGCAGGCAAACGCAATTGTTGTTATACCTAACCCTGCAACTAACAACGCAACGCTGTTGTTTAACGGCTTTGGCGAAACTACGGTAGAGGTGCGTACTCTTCTTGGTGAGCTTGTGTATAGTACTTCTTTGCTAGCGCAGGATAGCGATAACCGCGTACTACTTCCGCTTGGCGGATTTGCATCAGGCATGTACCTTGTGCAACTACGCACCGGTGCTGCTACGCGCAGCACAATGATGCAGGTTATCCGGTAATTGTGTTGTAGTATTTACTACATCAGTGATGTTTGTCGAATCACCTTTTTAATAATCACAATTTGCCCTAAGTGGTAGTGTGTGTGCTCTATAATGCCATGCAGGTTGCGGAAGTAATTACCATATTTTGGGTCGGCAAGATATTCGTTTAAAATACTATCGGGTAGTTGTTCAATGTGGTGGGCAAAGCTTTCGGCTTCGTTCCATACCATTTGTAAAAACTGCTCCCACTCTTCCTGCGATGTTATAGGTGGGTGATTGAAACTAAGTTTATCGTTACCATCAAGCACACCGCCTTGTAACACGGGTAAGGTAACATGTATAAAGTAATGTATGTGATACACCAGTGTTGCAATCGTATTGCAGGAATACACGTGTGTTGTTGCATCCTTCCATGATACATCAGCAAGTACGTCTTTTAAATTGGAGTACGTCCAGTTACCGCCAACATGAACTTCGCGAATATGTTTTGCTATTTGTTGTGTTATCGTCATCTTGTAAATCTATTCTATACAACATACGCCAATTTACAACCAGCAGTTATTATACTAAAATGATTTAAGAATACACAATTTCAAAGGTGCTATTACCTTGTTGAAATTCAGAGAACTGCTCTTTTTTGCTTGTTAAGACGCGAGGCATCGCGTCTCTACAAAAGAAAGGAAAATCGAAATTGTTCACTTCTAAATCATATTAGTATTATAGACTACATCGTTACCATACTATTCACGATGTTGGATAATTACGGAGTGTGATGATACTCTGCGGCAGTACAATGGTTGTAGATGCATGAGGTGCGGTGCCGTCCGGCGTTAGCAGAATAATACCCACTACCATTTAGCAGTTGCCCAGTTGTAACTTGCCATTGCGCGGAAGTAATCGGCACGGGCGGTAACAAGGCGGGCTTGTGCCTCGGCTAAGGCGCGTTCGCGGATGTTTACAAAGATGAGCGTGGATTCGCCTGCGGTGAAACGTTTTACTTCGGCTTGTTGCATGGTTGTTGCAAGTTGAACTTCGCGTTCGGCGGCAACGATGCGCTCGGTTGCTTTGTTTAATGCCGAGAGTGCATCGTCTATCTCTGCTTGTATTTGCCTGTTTAGTAAGATGCGTTGATACGAGATACGTTGTGTGTTGATTTGTGCAAATTGTTCCTGCGCATTGGCAGAACGGAATAATAATGGTTGCGATATACTTAACCCTACCTTAAATGTATTAAGTGCGGGCGAGTTTAATGGTGTTAGTAGTTGTCCTTGCGCTTCTATTAATGGACGTTGTAGTTCGTTTGCAAGTTGTACATCCAGTTGTGCGCTTTGTTCTTGAATAATGATTCTTCGTGCTTCGGGGCGGCGTGTAAGGGATAATGTTCTATCGCGTTCAATTTCAGTTGTTGCAAGTTGTTCGGGGTTGGGTAGTATTGCCGGACGTATTGGTTGTGTTTGTTGTGTTCCGTCGGTGTTCCATAAAAATGTAGCTGCGGTAATTGCCGCTTGTTCAGCATTCCGTTGCGAACGTACATATTCTCCGCGCCGGCGTTCAACTTCTTGCAGTGCTTCTATGCTATCTATTGCCGCAACTTCGCCGGCACGGGCACGGCGTGCAATTTGCGTAAAGCGTTCTTCGGCAGTGCGAAAGATTGCTTGTGCAACTTGTACTTGCTCTGTGCTTTCTACCCAATCCCAATATCGTAACGATGCTGTTCGGAAGAGTGAGTTGCGTTCTTGTTGTACTGATATGGACGCAAGTTCAGGACGAAGCAATGCTTTTTGCAGAGCAGTTCTTCTGGAGTCGGTGTTGATTCCTTGCCACAGCGGCATACTAACACCTACACCAACTTCAGCCGAGCCGTTAGTTGTGTTTTCGGGGTTTATGCTTGTGCCATCGCCGCGTTTAAGGTTTGCATTAATGCGCGGACCGAACATTGTTGCCAATGGCATTTCAAGCCCGGCATCCAGATAGTTTACTTTTTCTTTGCCATCGGTTGTTTTAAGTTCGTACTTTCCTTTCAGGAATATATCAAAGTTACTTTGTGCTTGCAGTACATCTGCATCGGCAGTGTTTTTTTCTAATGCAGCAGCACGAAGTGTTGGGTGCGCTATTTCTACTTCCTGTAAAAAACGTTGAAGAGTTATTGGCTCTTGTGCGTTAAGCGTAGCAAAGCAAATGCAGAAGAACAGTGCTACAAGTGTTCTCATTTTTTCTCCTTGCTTTGTTCTTCTTTAACATCGGTTACACCATGAGCTCGTACCGGAAACTGTGGTGGGAATCCGTTTAGTTGTCGCCATACTTCGTATCCAAGTGATACCTTGTTAAGTAATACCCAACCTGTTACATCAGACCCTTGGCGTAAGTACGAACGGTTTGGCCACGATCCGTATGTTGTATCGGGTACAACCAGTATTCTGAATTTTCCTTTGCCATCATCTACAGCATCAATAGCAGCTACTTTTCCATGAAAGGTACCGATGCCCATTTCGGGAAGTCCGGAAAATTGGAATGCGGGGAAGCCGGCAAATTGAAGAGTAACATGCTTACCAACATCTACTAATGCGGCATCCATACCCGATACAAATATCTCGGCGGCAATATCACCCGTGTATGGAACAACTACGGCCAGTTTATCGCCTTCTTTTACAGTTTGCCCTGCGCCTGCTTTCATGATGCGTGTAACCTGACCGTTAATTGGCGATATGATTGCACTTCCACTTCTGCGTCCGCGGGCGTTGCTTAGGCGTAGTTCAGCTTCTTGTATGGTAACATTTGCTTGACGTTCTATGCGTTCTTGTTCTGATTTAACTGCTTCAAAATTTTGGCGTGCCGATTTTACTGCCGCATCGAACCTGATGGAATCGTTGGTTGCTTTGGTGTAGTTTACTATTGCACTTTCTAAGTCTCTGCGCGATACCAAGCCGGAATCGGAAAGATGTATTGCACGTTGGTATCGTGTGCGTGCAATGGATACTTCGGTTTTTACTGCATCGAACGAGGCGCGTGCTGCCTCGAGGGACTGAACCGCCTGTTTAGTTCGTTCCATTGCGGTGACTATGGCAGCGTCCTGCGCCAGCAAAATATTATCTCTTGCTGTTTCTAATCTATCGGCAAAGTTGGGGTCGATAAAGTTCACATTAATGTCCTGCAATACAGCAATGGTATCGCCTGCTTTAATGTTTGCACCTTCGTTAACATACCACGCCACTATGCGCCCGTTGATAGTTGCTTCGATTGTTTGCGCGCGCGCATTTGGAACAAACGATGTTACATCGCCCGAGCCGGCAACAGTTTGTTGCCACGGAATAAGCACAAATGCACTTACTATTATTAAAATCATTATTATAATTAATATTGCAAGTGGACGCGCATGTTTGGGCGCCTCAACCATTTTTAATGATATCATTGTTTGCTGAAGTTGTGTGGATGTCATTGATCTTTTTTTCTGGTTATACTATGTACGTATAATTGGGTTGTTATCTGCACAAATCCGGGAAGAGTTTTCGTAATTCCGAGTTAGGTGACATCATTAGCTTTTCGGGTGCATCATGCTCTATAATGTTACCGTCTTTCAGTGTACATACTTCGTGTGCTTTACGTAATAAATCGCCATCGTGTGAGATATCCAGTATCGTCCAATGAGATTCATTGTACAACTGCTCTATAATAGCAAGTTTGGTTGCACGTTCAACACCTTCAAATGCTTCGTCGAGAATAATCAATCTGGGTTTACACAATATGCAACGCGCAAGTATTATTCTTCGTACAACACCATACGGTAAGTTTGTACCGCCCGATACCACGTAGGTGTTTAAACCGTTTGGCAGAGTACGCATATCGTCTTCTAACCCAGCCATGGCAATAGCCCATGTAAGTTGCTTGTACGATACAACGCGCCCCATAGTGATGTTTTGTTCTATAGTTCCGGCAAACACATCATTATCGCGAGATACAACACCAATGTTATTACGAATTGCAGTAAGCGACATTCTGCGGGTATCGTAGTCGTTCAGAAATATTGCGCCATGTTTGGGTTCGTGAATTCCCGCAAGCAGTTCGGCAAGTGTTGTTTTACCGGAACCGTTTTCGCCCACCAAACTAACTCTGTTTCCGCTTGGGATGTGAAGTGTGAGTCCGTTAAATACAGTATGGTTATTTGGATATGTAAACTGGAGGTTTAATATTTTGATATCTAATGCTTTTTGCGATATATCGGGCGATTCCCCGCCAACTGCCTCAAGTTCTTTATCGGTAATAGTTGCCAGTTTATCTATGCCGGTTAGTAAATCGTAGAAGTCTTCAAATTGTGTTATCAGTTTTTCAATTGAACCTAGCAGCGCTATTATTACAAGCTCTGCCGCCACAAGTTGGCCTAACGATAACTGACGTTCGATAACCAACATGCCACCTAACCCTAATACACCAACAGTTGCTATAGAGCGGAAAAACGACGACCCAGCAACCTGGCGCGCTATTACCAAAAAATGCGAGCGGTGTGCTTTTACATATTTTTCGGCAATCGAATCTAAATACTCGTAACTAAACTCCGGAGTTGCGTTTAACTTAAACGCCTGCTGGCAGCGTGCTATTTCTTCTAACCAATTTGCTACGGCATATTTTTTCTTGGACTCCATGATTGATGTGGTAAGACCTTTACGCCCCAACACCAGCACCAATACTACAATAAATACAACCAGAAAAATATCAAACAGTAAAAAGAATGGATGATATACCGCAAGTAGAATTAATCCAATAAGTGCTACCAACACTGCACTTACGCCATCAAGTAAAAATTTACCAAGTGATTTTGTAACAGTAATAACATCAAAGAATCTGTTTACAAGTTCCGGTGCATATTCGCCTTCCAAAGCGCGGTGTTTTATACGCGGTAATCTGTAGGCAATATCAAATGCAGTACGAACAAATATTCTACGCCGCAATACATCAACAACATACATCTCCATAACATTAAACACCCCAAGCAGCAATAAGCCTAACCCAACGCCAACGCACAACACAACTAATTGCGATGTATAAATACCAAGCGATACCGCATTTACAATAGCTTGCGATGACAGTGGCACTATTAACGATAGCAATCCCATAATAACCGAATACACAATAACAACTACAATATCCTTCTTTTCCTGTTTAAGAAGTTGCCACAGTTTATCTAAGATATGTCCGGTAGATACGTGGTGATGGTGTTCTTCTTGTTGGTGGTTGTTACGAATTTCGGGCATGTTCTTTTCGTTGGTAAGAAACGAATGCATGTTTCCTTTTATACTAAATACAGGTAGCATTTCAATATCCGATATGGGTATTGCTGTATCTGTACAAACCTCGTGTGCAGTTTTTGTACGTATATCAATTGCAACAACGGTATTATTCCATACCGTGTATACAACAATAGGTTTATCTACCTGTGCAATTCCTGCAAACGTCCGTACCGAAACACCATATCCTTGCAGTATGGTACACACTGTTTCAAACTGTGATTGATGCGACTGTTCTTTAATTAAAGCAAGAATATCCGATGTAGAAACCGATATATTCAGTGCTTTATACAAACACTGAAGTGATGTAGAAAGAGTAATGAACGACTGGGCTGAAATATCCTTATCCATAATAACCAACAACTATAATTGTACGCTATAATTCCAATTTAACGAAAATAGTTCCCACTTATTTAATTGGAATTAACGCTCCAAGAATATGGTTTTATGCGGAGTGTGGGGTTTGCTATCGCAATCTGCGCCGTGTAACCAATTACATACATGCCTCTTACATGCAGGAAAGAAGCTTCTGCTTTGCACAATATATATCGTGTATAAAATTTTCTTTTCAGGATGAATGTTGTCGGTTGTTTTCTGTGTTATGCCCTCTTGCGTTTAAGTACTAAGCTATCTGCAGGGTATGTTGCCTTTAAGGTATCCATAATGGATGTTGCCCAGTTGATAAGCGTTTGTTTTTGTTCCGTTGTAAGGCGCGCATCGGTATGAGTAATAGTATATGACGATATTGGCATTTCGCCTTCTTTTATCATTTCAATTACCTCTTCCAGTTTGTGGTTTTGTATAGCAACGCGGCGTTTGGTAAACTCGTTAAAGTTGAGTTCGTGTTTTCCTTCATCAACATGGTTAGCCATAAAACTTGCAACGGGTTGAATGTTTGCATACCACGGGTAACGTGTGTTGTTGCTGTGGCAATCGTAACATGCTACATCTAATATCTGTTGTACGTTTTGGGGGACGTTATACTTTTTAGCAATATCAAATTCGCCCGCGGGGGTTGCCGATATGTTTTGCTCTGGGCGATACAGTTGTGCAAGCACTACTACAAGTGCAATACCAATCAAGATTTTCTTTTTCATAATTGTGTCTTTTATTGTTCTTGTGCGGAAATTACCGAAAAAGAATGTAGTAACCGCAAATGGTACACGGAATACTTTTGCGAAGCTGTACCGGTGGGTTCGCACCGGGTTGGCGCGCTGGCGCGGTTGCTTCGGCAGATGTGGAAAACAGTTTTTGTATTTGTCGGGTGAAACATTCAGGATTAATATTTTGGTTCCGCTCACGGCATTTCACACCGTTGTGCTCGGTCACCCGTTGCCGTCCGAGCGTTCTAAGAAATACGTTCTCATCATTCCTTTGCCTTTGATTTCGATTTCGCCGCGTGGGATAACGACAACCCCATCCCCGCCTTCCCCCGTAGGGAAGGACACGGAATCGTGTGTTTGGGTGGGAGTCAACGCACGAACAAACTCCTCACTCACATGTATTCTTCCTGCCTCGCCGTGGCTTTCCATGCGGCTTGCGGTATTCACGGCATCAGAGAAAACATCATAGATAAATCTATCTTCTCCAACAACACCTGCTACCACCGGGCCACAGTGAATACCTACTCTAATACTGAGATGTCCATAACCATCAAAGTAATTCTTTAACTCATCCGGAATAGAAAGCGACTCAATCATTTCAAATGCTGCAGATGTTATTCTTTGAGCATGGTCAGAACATTCAACCGGGGCACCGGCTATTGCCATATATCCATCGCCTATTGTTTTAATTTTTTCACAACCATGCTTCTTTATAATTCTATCAAAGTCTGAAAAAACATACCCTAAAAATTGAAGTACTACTTGTGCGGGCATGGCTGAACTGATTGTTGTGAATCCCTTAATATCAGCAAAAAGAATAGACACATTAGGGAAGTAATCTGCTATCTGTTGCTCGTCATTAATTATTCGGTTTGCAATGCTAACAGGAAGCACACGGTGGAGCAATGTGGTGGTTGCGTTCATTTTAGCATCTGCTGTTGCTTTGGCAAGTTCAATTATCCTTTGGTGTTCGCGAATCGCCTCTTGTTTCTTTACTTCCACCATATTGAGTTCTCGCGCAGCTTCAATGTACTTTCTTAGTTGAACAGCAAGTTCTTTCCATCTACCTTGACTCTCGTATAAATCTGCAAGGTAATTGTAAAAATCAACAACTATTGCTTTAGCTTCAATCTTAATACCTAATGCAATTGCCTTTAACAAATATTCTTCAGCTTTAGTAGTACTGTAGCTATCAAATTCAGGTATAGCATACAGTCCACCGATGTTTCCTGCAACAAGCGCTACACCGGACTCTTCACCAAGTGCTTCATGAACAGAAAGTGCTTTAAACATGTACTCCAATGCCTTATTATAGTCACCAAGTTGCTTATACACATTGCCGATGTTTCCTGTAACATGGGCTATACCTGATTGTTCTCCGAGTGCTTCGTGTGCAGAGAGTGCTTTACCATAGTATTCCAATGCCTTGTCATAATCGCCGATATCAGAATATACATTTCCTATATTCCCTGTTACACCCGCCATACCAGATTGTTCCCCAAGTGCTTCCTGTTCTGCGAGTGCTTGTAACATGTATTCCAGCGCCTTATTATAGTCGCCAAGTTCCTTATATATACTCCCGATGTTCGCTCTAACGCGGGCTAACGATGATTGTGCTCCTACTGCTTTGTGTGCAGAGAGAGCTTTATTAAAATATTCTATCGCTTTGTCATAGTCGCCAAGATTGTAATACACAATCCCGATGTTTCCTGTAACGCTGGCTGCAAATGATATGTCTCCAAGTGCTTCATGTACAGAGAGTGCTTTACTCATACATTCCAATGCCATGCTGTAGTCGTCGAGATTCATATACACAAGTCCGATGTTCCCGGTAACACGTGCTACCCCGGAGTCATCACCAAGTGCTTGATGTATAGAGAGTGCTTTGTTATAGTATTCCAATGTCTTGGCATAGTCACCAAACTTGTTGTACACATTTCCTATAAGGTTTAGTGCCTTGGGTTTGATATCGTCGGTACCATATTCCTCTGCTACTGCAAGAACTTGCTCTGCTTGTTCAAGGGCAGTATTGTTGTTACCGCGGCGGTATGCAGTAGTGGCAAGGGAAAGAAGTGCGTAGATGTAAAGTAAAACTCCTTTTCTGTCTTCAACTGTTGGAATGGAATGCTGTGCTGAGTTTGTTGTAGTACCTGAATGGGGAAAGACATTGCTTAAGGGTATGGTTTGTGTGAACTGAACATTGCGCAGGACTCGTTGTGCAAGTTGTTCTGCTTCGTCGAAATTACTAGTGTTGCTTGCTTTATTTGCTTTGTCAAGCAATGCTTGTAGTTCAGCGTGTGTCATGGTTTTTTGTAAGTGTTACACCGCATACAAATTACACATTCCATAACAATTACTATGCGGTGCTGTACCGTTGGGTTCGCACCGGGTTGGCGTGCAGAAGGATTGCCTCGGTAGAGGTGGAAACAAGATAAAAATTTGTGGTTCTCTCACGGTATTACACGGCGTTATGCTCGGTCACCCGTTGCCGTCCGAGCGTTCTAAGAAATACGTTCTCATCATTCCTTTGCCTTTCATTTCGATTTCGTCGCGTTCAATCAACCCCATCCCAACCTTCCCCAAAAGGGAAGGAGTATCTGTTAGTAAGGCATCTCCTTTGGAGAGGGTTTGGGTGAGATGTATTACAAACTCCTCACTCACATGTATTCTTCCTGCCTCGCCGTGGCTTTCCATGCGGCTTGCTGTGTTCACTGCATCGCCCCATAAATCGTAGAGAAACTTATTTTCCCCAACAACGCCAGCTGCGGCGGGACCGCAATGTACACCAATACGCACTTGTATTTCGGGAATTGATTCTATCCACGTTCTGTCACCATATTCTTCCGGAAATGTAACCACCAGGTTTTGCATCACATCAAGAAGTTTGAGTGCGGCGTGGGCTGCGCGGTGGGTGTGGTCTTCTTGAATAACCGGCGCACCCGCTACTGCCATGTACGCATCACCAATGGTTTTGATTTTCTCTAAGCCAAACTCACGCATTACGCCATCGGCAGCAGTGAAGATGGCATTGAGTAAATGCACAAGTTGTTGTGCGGTGATGGTAGTAGAGATTCTTGTAAAATCAACAATATCCATGAAGAGAATTGAGACAGAGTCGAAGTGGTCGGCAATGGGATTTTCACCTTTGATGAGGCGTGTGGTTATTTCTTCGGGGAGGATGTTGTTGAGAATGTTCTTCTCGGCGGTGGCGCGGGTGCGCTCTATTTCAATCGCTTTTTGTTGCTCGCGGATGGACTCTTGCTTCTTGACTTCTTCTATGTTTATCTCGTCCTTTATCGCAATGTGTTTCTTGTTTTGCGCAAATGCTTCTTCCCAACGCTTTTCGTGTTCATAGAGTTCTGATAAGGTTTTATGAAACCCGACCAAATATGATTTCGCTCCAATCTCCGTACTTATCGCCAGCGCTTTCAGCAAAAACTCCTCTGCCTTCACCGCGTCAAAGCCCTCAAACTCAACCGTAGAGTATGCCGCGCCGATGTTGCCAAGATGATTTGCAACTCCCGCCTTGTTGCCGAGTTCTTCCGCTATCGTGAGCGCCTTGCCGTAATACTCTAATGCCTTGGGGTAGTCGGAGAGATTCTGGTGCACAGAGCCGATGTTGCCAAGCCATGCTGCTACTTCCGCCTTGTTTCCGAGCTCTTCCGCTATCGTGAGTGCCTTGCCGTAATACTCTAATGCCTTGGGGTAGTCGGAGAGATTCTGGTGCACAATGCCGATGTTGCCAAGCCATATCGATACTCCCGCTTTGTTGCCGAGCTCTTCGAACATGGAGAGTGCCTTGCCGTAATACTCTAATGCCTTGGGGTAGTCGGAGAGATTCTGGTGCACAGAGCCGATGTTGCCAAGCTTTGTTGCAACTCCTGCCTTGTTTCCGAGCTCTTCTGCTATGGAGAGTGCCTTGCCATAATACTCTAATGCCTTGGGGTAGTCGGAGAGATTCTGGTGCACAGAGCCGATGCTACCAAGTGCTTTGGCTATGCCTGCTTTGTCAGCTATTTCCTCGCTTAGAAGCAAGGAAGAGTTGAGATGCTCAAGTGCTTTGGGGTAGTCGCTTCGCCTCCACGATACCACTCCGAGTATGCGTGTGGCGTGGGCGCGGAGTTCATTACCCTGTCGCTCCGCACCATTCCCATTATCATCGGGGACTTTTGAGAGGACTTCATTCGCCAGCCGCTCAGCTTGGTCGTAGTTGCCTTTGTTTTGTTCTTCTTCTGCTTGGGAAAGCAGGGCTTGTAGTTGTTCGTGTGTCATTATGCTCTCTCCAAGAAAAACGTTTTCATTATGCCTTTGCCTTTGATAGCAATTTCGTCACGAGGTATAGCCCTCATCCCTTCCTTCTCCCAGTGGGAGAAGGTGTCCGAAGGACGGTTGAGGGCTTGTAAAAACTCCTCACTCACATGTATCCTCCCCGCCTCGCCGTGACTCTCCATTCTACTCGCTGTATTCACTGCATCGCCCCATAAATCAAAGGTGAATTTCTTGTCGCCTATAACGCCGCCGATTGCTTCACCGCAGTGCAGACCTATACGTACTTGTATTTCGCCAACCTGCTCTGCCCAACTTGTCTCGCCAAGTTCTTCGGGAATAGTGACAGATAAGTTATTCATTGCTTCCATTACATCTAAAGCGGCAAGTGCTGCACGTTGTGCATGGTCATCTTGGTGAACAGGCGCGCCGGCAACTGCCATATAGGCATCGCCAATGGTTTTGATTTTCTCCAAGCCATGTTTCTCCATCACTGCATCGGCATTACTGAAAATGGTATTGAGGAGATAGATAAGATGACGCGGTGGAATGATAGCGGCAATGCGTGTGAAGTTCACCAAATCCATAAAGAGGACGCTGACATTCGGGTAACTGTCGGCAATAAATGTTTCATTGTTGATGAGTCGGTCGGCGATGATAGGCGGAAGTGTATTATGCAAGATACGTTTTACTGTTGCTGCTTCAGCCCTCTCAACAGCAAGTTGTTTTTCGCGCTCTGCGGTTTTGCGTTCATAATCCAATTGCTCGGCTTTCTTTTTGGCATCTTCGCTTTGGACTTCCTCTTTTAGTTCGTGGTATTTTTTTAAGTGGTCAAATGCTTCTGATTTTCGTCCTTGTTTTTCGTAAATCTCAGTAAGTGATTCGTGAAGGAGATATAGTCCCTTTTTGTCGCCTAATTCCTCGAATATTGCTCCTCCTTGCAGTGTATATTCTTCTGCTTTCTTCAAATCATATCCGTCAAATTTTATTTCTGCATATACCTGTCCAATATTACAAATCCAGTTAGCCATTCCACGTAAATCATTAATATCTTCACAAATAGCAACAGCCTCTTCGTAGCATGCGAGTGCATTGCTAAAGTCATAGAGCTCTTTGTACTGATTCCCAATATTCCCAATATGTCTTGCTACTCCGCTCTTATTATCAAGCTCTTCATCTAGTGTGCGTGCTTTATGTAAATATTCTAACGCTCGTAAGTAGTCAGAATGTTCACTATGTACAATTCCTATATTGCCTGTGCATAATGCCACACCTTGCTTGTTACCAAGTTGTTCATAAAGTGTGAGAGCTTTCTCGTTGTATTCAAGCGAGCGGGAATAGTCGGAGAGAAGACTAAATACATTTGCGATAGTAGAGGTAATAAAAGCAATGCCGAGCTTGTTACCGACTTCTTCATAGAGAAATAGTGCTTTCAGATTGTATTCCAATGCACGTGAATAATCATGGAGATTCATATAAACGCTACCAGTGCAATAGAGGTTGTGCCCAGCCCAATCCTTATTACCAATTTCTGTATTAATGCTTAGCGCTTGGCTGTAATGCTCAAGAGCGAGTGAATAATCTCTGAGGTCGGCATATACGCTTCCGATGTTATGAATAGCACCTGCCATAGCTTTTTTGTTGTTGAATTCTTCATGAATTGCAAGTGCTTTCCGATGGTATTCCAACGCGCGTGAATAGTCCTGAAGATTATTATAAGTAAGCCCGATGTTACCTGTGATCAATCCAATGCTTCGTTTATCTTCAAGTTCTTCATAGAGTGCAAACGCTTTAAACTCGTATTCTAATGCACAATGGAAGTCAAATAGTTGCTTGTGCACGACTCCTATGTTAAGGTGCGCACGAGCAGTTAATTTTTTATTCTCAGAATTCACGGCTAAGCCAAGTGCCTGCTCTGCAAAAGGCAATGCCTCTTGTGCATACCCGCGACTCCACAATGATTCACTCAAAGCAAGAAGTACTTTGCAGTGGAGTTCGGGTTCGTTAGCAATACTCTCTTCTGTAAGGAGCAGCTGTGCTTGTGTTTCTACTTCTGCGAAGTCGTTGCCTGTTTTTACCAGTGCTTCGAGTTCTTCTACTGCTGTATGTAGTTCGTTGGGTGTCATGGTGTACCTTTATTATCTGCCTACAAATTACACATTACTACACAAACTTTGCGCCGCTGTACCAGTGGGTTCGCACCGGGTTGGCGTGCAGAAGGTTTGCTTCGGCCGATGTGGGAAACCCACAAAAAATTTCTCGGGACTGATTGCTAAATTGCAACCGATACCACAACCCGCACGGTACTTTACAAATTCCTTTATTGTATGCAAAAGTTAGATAGGTTGCTTTCGATTGTGTTGATGCTTCACACTAAACGTGTGGTACGTGCAGAAGAGTTAGCACGACATTTTGGTGTTAGTCCGCGCACTATTTACCGCGATGTAAATACGTTGTGCGAAGCCGGCGTTCCGGTGGCATCGGAGGCGGGAGTTGGGTATTCGTTGGTGCGTGGTTACCATTTACCTCCTGTTATGTTTACCGATGAAGAAGCAAGTGCGGTGGTGATTGGTACGGAATTTTTGCGAGGTCTTTCGGCATTGCCGGAGTTAACCCATAATGCGGTTTCGGCTGTTGCTAAAATACTTGCTATTCTGCCCGATAAAACCAAAGAGCGGATTCACCACATGCAGGAAACAACTGCTGTAATGATTACCGCACGCGATGAATCTGCACAGGTACTTGTTCCAACCATATTTGCCGATTTGCAACGTGCTATTGCCGAACGTAAAGTTGTGCGGACAACCTACTACACCGCCGCACGCGAAGCACAAACCGAGAGAGACATAGAACCGCTTGGCATGGTGTATTATTCGAACAATTGGCATTGCATTGCCTACTGCCGTTTACGTAAAGAAGTTCGTGATTTCCGCGCCGATAGATTCCGCGCGTTACTTGTTCAAGATGAACAGTACAAACCACATGTTCATTTCCGTCTGCTGGATTTTTTAAACACGCGTTACACTATGGATAACCCCGTTACAGTAAAGGTATTGTTTGATAGAACATCGGCGCGCTTTGTACGCAATAAAATGTATTATGGTTGGGTAGAAGAAGAGAATACTATAGATGGTGTTATCATGACGTTCTTTGCACCTAGCGTCGCTTTTATTGGAAGATGGTTACTATCGTATGCCGACCGTATTAACATTATTGAACCACCTGAACTCCGCGCGTATATCTGCGATGTTGCAGAAAAGGCATTGAGAAATTTGTAGATAGAATATTCTGCGCTTGTACGTTGTATTCCCCCTTGCTTTGCTTTCCCCCTTTTCGGAAAGGGGGATGTCCGATAGGACAGGGGGAATTCACACGAACCGGTAATCCTTATTTGTAGTTCTGTACACAACCAGTTTTCAACGGGAAAACCCTCCTGACATACTGTTGTCACACCCCACCTGTAGTTTGCATCCGAAATCTGAAACATATTTATATACACTAACCGGAGGGCAGGACTATGGCATTAATCCCAATGCTTTTAAAAGAAATGGAACAAGAAGCACAAACTACACGCAAGATGTTATCGCGCATACCAACCGATAAATTCGATTGGAAACCGCACGAAAAAAGCATGGAGATACGCCGCCTTGCTGTTCACATTGCAGAACTCCCAACATGGGTTTCTATGACGTTAACCACCACCGAGCTTGATTTTGCAACATCGCCCTACACACCGGAACCAATACAAAGCACTAACGACCTTCTTGCATACTTCGAAAAATGTCTGGCCGATGGTAAAGCACACCTTCAGGCAGCCAGCGAAGCCGAACTTGACAACATGTGGACGTTGCGTAATGGCGATACAATATTTCTAACTGCAAGCAAAGCCGAATTTATCAGAACAACATACTGTCAGGTTGTTCACCACCGCGCACAACTTGGCGTGTACTTACGCTTACTCAACATTCCTATTCCGGGAAGCTATGGCCCAAGTGCCGACGAAATGGACTTTTAATCAACAACCCGCAATCATATACTTACTATACAGGAGCATCGTTATGAAAAATGCAATTAACTGGTTCGAAATCCCTGCAGCAGATTTTAACCGCGCCGTACAATTTTACTCGGCGGTATTCAACGCGCAACTCACAGCCGAGCAAATGGGGCTAATCCAAATGGCTGTATTCCCAAGTGAAGGCACCGGCACAGTTGCAGGTGCAGTATGTGCAGGCGAAATGTATTCGCCAAGTGCAACGGGAACAATGGTATACCTAAATGCAAACGGCCAGATGAACGATATGTTAGCCCGCATCACTAATGCAGGCGGCACAGTAGTAATGCCACGCACCGTCATCACCCCGGAAATCGGTTACATGGCAGTCTTCCGCGATACCGAAGGCAACCACGTATCACTGCATTCCAACGATTAACCCAAACACGCAACACCCCGATACCTACGCCCAATTGTACCCGTTTACAGTTGGGCGTTGTTGTTTGTTATAAATAACATTTGCTATCGCCCGACCGCACCGGGCGGTGTACAAGTAATATCCACCGCACTGGCGTAGGATACTGCTTTTACAAATACACCTTAATCGTTTATCACAAAAAAGGCGGCTATTGCCGCCTTGAAAGCTATTTCCATTGGATAGGGATGGATTTTATTTCACCCCAAATTTCCTTACCATCTACGGTTGGATATGTTCTATCACCATAACCAGCTACAATTCGCTTTAGTCCTATCCATCTTGGCATAACATGTAAGTAATAAGTACGGTTTCTCTCAAGATGCTTCATATTCACCCCATCGAATAACTTGAAAGTTCGAGTTTGGGTTGCCCCTTTTTGAATATTGAATTCTCCTTTCTCAATCCATCCCATATTCTTAAAATTACTATCATTAGGCAGTTCATTCGTAGATACATTCGCATTTTCAGATATTTTGTACGCAATTTTTATTGGCAAATATGTACGTGTCCAATCTAAAGCTGCATCATTGATAGTAGTGGCTTCTGCTGTACATGACACCACTGTATCCCTACTAATCACTCTTGTTGAGTCATGTGGATCCTTTTGTACTACTATTGTTTGCATTAAACTTGCAGTTGCACTTGTGTTCACTTTTGCAGGTAGTTCTATAAGTGTTATTGTTTTTATGGTGTCAATATTAGAATTGGAGAACTTGTAAGATACATAAGTACTGTCTATGCCATTGCAAAGTACATTTGTAATAGTCACAGTATCAAACCCTACCTTGGTATATCTAATGGAATATACCCCAGAGTCTATATTTCTAATAACCCAGTTACCAACTGAATCAGAAAAGGTAGAATAGTTTTTTCCAACTATTTCAATTTTTATTCCGCGATAATCTTCTTCCCACCACATTTTGTCTTCCATATCAAAAAATCCTACTTTACCTGCTATAATACCAGTTCCATTATTTTGAACTTGACTTATTGGAGGGGTTATATCCTGACTACAACTACTTAAAATTGTAAGTAATAATATAGTAGCAAATACTTTTTTAATCATTGTTTTCATAATGCTGTAATTGTTAGTGAATGATTATCATTTTTTTTGATGCAAGAATTTTATTTGAACTAATGATGGTATAGCAATAAACTCCGGTATTTAAGCCCTCAGCATTTATTGTTACCTGATTTGGACTACCTTTACTTAACTCAATTCTTTTAAGTACTGATGATTGATTGGTTGGGGTAACAATCATCTCACAATTTCCTTGAATGCTACTTGGAATGTAGTAAGTAATGTTTGCTGATGTGCTAAAAGGATTAGGATTATTTTGTTCCAACAACACGTCTTCAATACCTTCAATCTTAATAGTATCTTTCTGTTCTAAACGTGCTATCTTATCTTGCATAGTCTGCATAACAATTCTCATTGAGTCGATCGTACTTTGAAGCCCGATCTTCTCTTCACTCGTTTCTTTCTTGACATACGTAAGTGTTGAGTCTAATTCTTTGACTGAATTTACTAACACATAAAATAAAGGACCCGGATTATAGACAAGTATTGATTCTAGTTCTTCTTTGTATTCTGGTTTCTCAATGACCCATTTTTTGGTAGGTCTTGTGATAAGTGAATCTTTATCCGGATGATGTCCGTGTTCGTCTATTGAATCTTTAATTGGAACTTTAATTGTGATTGAATCTACTATATCTACCAGATAGCGTTTCTCAGGTTTAACAACAACAGTTCGTTTTAAAGTATCTTCTTTAATCATGTAGGGAAATACCTTCTGCATTTCTTGCGCGATAATTCCAACTCCTGGTTTTTGGGATTCAATTCCAAATCTGCCGTTATACTCAAACCAAATCGGTCGTATCTCCCTCAACTTTGAAAGACCGTCATTAAAACCTGTAATATTTTTTTTGTAGCGTGAATCTGATGCGATATCCCACGTTGCATCGGGTTGAAATTTTATTGCATCACCGTTGACTTGTAGCATTGCTTGACCACTAGGATTTCGTGTTCCATTTAAGTAAGTTGTTGTCCCGATTAATACCTTTTCCATTGCAACAATTGAAACATCAGTAGCACTAACAGCATCACTTGCATTGTCAGAAACTATAACGGTACCATCTATAACACTAAGCTTTTCGGTAGGAGATAAAGTGCCGATACCAACGTTATGTTCTACAGATAAATCGCAATCGGCTGAAGTCAGCTGTGGTGTCATGGGATTTGACGACGGTGGGACTGTATTACTTCCAATAGTAACGCCACCATTACCAGTATGTACACTTAAGGAACCAGAAGGCGAGACTGTACATACCCCAACTGAACCAAGTGAGTTAGCTGACCCGCTTGCGCCATCAACATACAAAGTAGGTACATTAGAGTTAAATCCAACAGCCAATGAGTTTGGTGTATTATTTTCAAGTCGCTGATACTTATCTATTCCTTTGCCGATTAAAAATGCTCCTTGGACAGTTGCTCCTCCATTAGTTTCTAAATTGAGGCCTAGTGCAAGTGTATATTTTGTCGCCGTTTCTATGTTGTCGCCAATAACCCAAGAAAATGATTCATTAGTCCTGTTACTTGAACCCATGCAAATAGAATATTCACTTGTCACAGTATCACTAAAGCCCAAAGCAAGTGCATCAATCCCTTCACTACGACAATTATGTCCCAATGCCATACTACCATGAAACCCCTCACCATATGGATTTCCAGCAACACCTGCGGTAGAATGCTTGCCGAATGCTACCGAATAACTATTAAATGCTGCACAATTTAATCCAAATGCTTGTGAATAATCACCAATATTATTATCGTCCCAAAAACTACCAAAAGTTGCAAGATTTTCCAATACGCCCGCCCTCAACGCTGCCCTACCTGGTACCCACATAAATCGTGTGCCAGCACCGAGCTGATTTCCGCTCCAATCTGTGGGTGTGTCACCTGTATTGCCATTAAAAAGTACAGTACCATCCTTCACTTGTAACTTCGTAGTTGGTTGTGTTTCATTGATACCTACATTACCATTAGAGAGTAATGTCATACGGGTGGTTGGTGTTTCAACTCCTATAATATTTCTATATTCTTCACCACCTGCTAGTTTAGGTGTATAACCTGCCCGAAACTCTAATGTACCGTATTCTCCTCCCGTTGTTTGACCGCCTTCAATAAACCAAGAAAATGATTCGTAACGGTCATCAGGCATGCTTGCATAGTACCCTGTACTACGATATAGCCTCATTTGTGGATTGTTGGTATAGTTAACATCAGGATTTATAGTGAAACTAATTTTAGGTAGATTAAAGTCCCAATTACCCACATTAATATCGAATCTTCCTAGTGGTAGGCGCGTTCCAACACCAATTTTACCACTTGGTGTAATCGTCATACGCTCGTAATCTGTTAATGCACCCCATTCGTCAAGTACATCTGTTTGTGTAGTCGAAAAACGTATGTTGCCTAACTTATTAAATGTAGTCAGTATCAGGTCTTCCGAATATTTGTTGTTTATTAATACTAAATCCTTTTCAGTAGCCGTATAACCACCAAGTCCCCAACCGTTGCAACGTGGATAATCAAGTCCTCGTTGTGCTAAAGTATTACTCGTAAGTAGAGCAAGGTGACCGAAAAAACTCTCATTGGTTGGATTAGTTGTTCCATTTCCAAATGCTAAACGAATCGAGGGGTCGCCATTTAAGAGGTTAGCGGCTGTAAGTATATGGAGGGGTTTAAGCGGGAAGCCCACTATACCACGTGAGCCAATTGCAACATTAGCACCTACTGCGGTATTATCTGGTGCCACATTATTCCCCTGCCCAAACATTGACATAGAGAGAATAATACTACATAGAAGAAACACTACACCACGCCGAAGTCCGAAGTCCGAAGTCCGAAGTCCGAAGTCCGAAGTCCGAAGTGTAGCCCTATGGCTATTAAGGAAGGTAAAGAAACGTGATAAACAATTGTACTGCATCAGGGAAACTCCTTTTTATGAAAAATGATATAAAGTATGTTGGGTTCATTACTTTCAAAGGAAACCATTGTATGTATCGCATCAAACCGGAAAATGTAAGGAGTACAACATAATTCAAAGGAACAAGGATTATCCGGTTACATGGCAATATACACTTTCTATTTTCAAAATCAAGATAATTTTCAACATGTTCTTATTCCCGTTTTTATATATTTCTGTATTACACTTTGTACTTTACAGTACTGCTATTAACTACAATTGTTCACACGAATTTTTAATTGTATAACATTAATCATGGAAACGGCTGTATATTTAATGCGGTTCTCTCTCCGGCAGTATTCTGTTCTGATGTTATAATACTTCAGATGCCGTCAAGCGATAGCAACAATTACAATTACCTATGCACCCATTTGCACACTATTTAGATACACGGTTACAACATGCCTTGCCGGGTATGGAAGCGCAACGCCGTATGGCTCCGCGGTTCGAGAATGGCTCTGTCCGCTCGTTTGATGCACCGCCCAACAGCAAACACAGCGCTGTTCTTGCATTGCTTACTATGGTGAATAATGAGATTGCTGTTGTGTTAACATTGCGCAGTAATAATTTACCATCGCATAAAGGACAAATAAGTTTTCCGGGCGGGCGCATGGATGATGGCGAAACCTACGAACAAACTGCCTTACGCGAAACGTTTGAGGAAGTAGGCATTCCCGAACACACTATTACTATACTTGGTAGGTTAAGCGATTTATATACACCGCCTTCTAATTCATCTATACATCCTGTTGTTGGTTGGTGCCCGGAGTTACCCCAACTTACTCTTAGCCAGAGCGAAGTTGATGAGTGCTTTACTGTTCCCTTACACATGTTACATAGTGCAGAACACGTTACCGAGGAAGAATGGGAATACCGCAACCAGCGCATGACGGTTCCATTTTGGAAGGTACATCCAACTACTCCGTTGTGGGGTGCAACTGCGGTAATGCTAAGTGAGTTGATGGAATTATACTCACAATGGTTGGCAACACAGTAATGTTACAACTCTACGCGTACACCTGCAACAAGCGATTGGTCTATCTGGCGGCGAACCGAGAAGTTGCTATCGTACAATAAACGCATCGTGTATTCCAGATTAAACACACCATAACTAATACTTGCAAGTGCAAGCGAACCAACACGTGCTTTGGTAATATCTTTATAGGTGTCTTCTTTACCAAGTATCACCGTTTTAACACTTGCGTTCAGTTGGAATAAATCACCTATTTGTTTGCGCGCAGCAAAATCAACAATGCCACTTATGCCAAGTTGAATGTCCACATTAGAAATTGGGCTACTTGGGTCGCGTTTAAGTTGTTCGCGTGTTTCAACAGTTTGGAAGTCTTGTGTGTAGGTTTGTTGCAAGGCATATCCCAAACCATACGTCAAAGAAATTTCGCCTGTACCGTCTTCGGCAGTATTGCTTAACTTCTGCCCGAAAAATAGTGCGTGGTATAAAAACAGCGGGTCGGCAAATCGTGTTACCACTGTATCCATGTATCCCTGTTTCATCTGGGTTTCGGCGGTGTTTTCTAAAAACAATCTGAACCCAAGCGATGGCAATACGTACATAGATGGCGTTAACGAGAAGATAAGATTATCTTGTGTTTTAACAGGTTCTTCGTGCTCGGTATGTAATTGCCCGTATTGCATAAACAAACTGCTTGTTAGCCCAAACACTCTTCCTTCCCAGTTCATTCTTCCCTGTAAACTTGCAAGCCATTGTACGGTTAATGTTTCTTCGTCGGACTTGCTAATGTTCTGAAACGTAGCACCAAATGTAGGTATTAAGGCATAGGTAAAAATTGCCTTCTTTTCCTCGGTGGAATCGGTGTTGGGTGGTGTTGTAAGTGTAGCAGTTGTATCTTGCCCAAACGCCATACTTGCGTACACACACAATACCAGAACAAATATCGAAAGATGTTTTATCATAATATCATTTAACCTGTTTAACTGTGGAATAACGCCGCCTTACTTACATACATGCTCCATCCGAACAACGGATTTTCCCTTTCATCGTATTTCCGCTTACTGATACTTCCACACATATCTCAAAAGTTCCCGCTGTAGTCCATGCAGTTTTCTGAGCAGTCTTTTGCATCCACTCGCTCATGGTAAGAACTTTCTTTTGCCCTTTTTCGGGAATTAATAATCGTAAGGTTTTAGGCAATCCTTTTTGAGCAATGGGTTTGCCGGTGGCATCTAAGGTTGTAATAGCAAGGTCGGGCGAGCCATCGCCGTCGCAATCTGCATCAAGAATAAAACGTTTGGTGCCAACAACAACTTCAATCTTGTATTTACCATCGGGCAGGTTGGCTAACGTAAAGCTACCATCGGCATCGGGTTTAATTTGTGCTGCCACACGGTTGCTTCCATCAATTTTCAGGAATACATCAGTACCAGCATAGGCACTACACGCCATTGCACAGAGCAATACTACACACCAATATATAGTTTTCATATTCTTTTATTACCAATAGTACAATTGTTGGGTATCACGAAAATAACTACACAGTGTGTAATAAACGGGAACTTCTTTTGGGCTTCCGCCCGATACCGCACCGCACGGTACATCAAAATACAGCCTCCATTTGCGGGAAAGATGCTTTGTAAATAAACAAATGATTATCGCCCTAATGGTAACATCAACTCTGTAGTTCTGCTTTTTTCTGTGTTCACACATCCTGTCGCGCTATACGTGCTGTGTTACATATAAGGTTCTGCTCCGCACACGGTAATGGCTATTTGGTTGTGCAACGTTTGGTGCGGATTGCGTTAGCAAAAAACCTACTTAAACATTCCAAGCCAAACATCATCGCCCGATGACGTTGTTGTACGCATGTATTCTGTTCTGGGTGTTTGTGCAGCCAATACTTTTTGCAACGATGCAGCTGCGTGTGCGCGGTGTTGTTGCTCAACTAAATGAGATTCCATTGTAGCCGGCTGTGTAAATAATGTTAAGGCATCGGCAAAGTATTGCTGAATACTTTTTGCTGCTGCAAGTACAAACAACCGTAGCCCTTCGCGGTGAACATCATTGCTTGTAAAGTTGAGCAGTTGTTCTACACGTAATAAATGGTCGTGCGCTAATGCAATCTGTGCCGCACGTATTTGTGCAAGTTCCTGTTGTTCGGCAGAGAGTTGTTTGCTACCTAATACCGGTGTTAAGAGTTGTTCTGCTTCGCGGAGATTTCCGGCGGCAAATTCGGTGAGTCCTAAATGGTACTGCAACCATACATCGTTTGGATGTTGTTCTCGTTCCTTACGCAGAAGTTCCAAATTACGCTGTACCTTTTCCGGCGATGGCTCGGCGTACCCGTAGTGGTAAATCTGCATGCACGACTCCGCAATGGTAAATCCGGCGGTTCGTATGGATTCTGCCACTTGCTCGTGTACACTTCCTGTGTAACGGATACGAACATCGCGACGGAACAACCGTGTGTACGAGTGGCTGTGCTGAGTACCGCCATCGTACGAAAGTGCATTGATGATGTTAAGTTGAATGCCACCTACAGCTTGATTATAAAGTAAGGCATGTTCTTTCAGAAATGATTCTTCATCGAATGTTTCATCGGCATCAAGTGATAATATCCAATCAGTGCGCATGTGCCGTAATGCGTGATTACGCGCTTCGGAGAAATCATTGGTCCATGTAAAATGATACACCTCTGCCCCAAGTCGTGTGGCAATAACCGGCGTGCCATCGGTAGAGCCGGTATCAATAACTACAATCTGTTTTGCCAAAAATTTGACCGATTCAATTGCCTTGGCAATAGTAGAAGCTGCATTTCGGACTATAATTGCTACGCCTAATGTTGGTGTACGTTTTTCCATAAACAAGTGTAAGGGTTTATATCCGTTAATGGTTTTGGTAAGAAACCAAAAACACAAAAAGCAGGCACCGTACGGAGAGTTCCGAACAATGACTGCTTTCTTTTAGGGCAAATGTTGTGCCGCTTACTCTTGCTCTGCTTGGAAACGTGCCTGGCGGCGGATAGCTTTCATCCGTGCCATACGTTTTTCAATAGACGGCTTAACAAAAGCCGTACGTGCTTTGAATTCGCGTAATACACCGCTACGCTCGTATTTTTTCTTAAAACGGCGCAAAGCGCGGTCTATCGATTCGTTCCCTTGAATTGTAACTCCAATCACCGAATATACCTCACTAATGGTAAAATGAAATAATTACAAACGTTCAACTAGTCGTTTTTCTTTGTTCTTTTCGAACAACACAACTATGGCATTTCCACCGCTGGTTGTAATCTCCTTAGAGCGTACAATACCAACATCATCCCAAGTTTTGTGGTAAATCACATCGCCCACCTGATATTCATCTTTTGGTGAATACTGACGTGAGTCCTCGCGCGAGATACGAATAATAGCGATATTATTACGCTCTTGTTGTGCCTGTAAGGCATCCAAGTTTATTAACTGGGAGTGGTGGCTAACCGTACAACGTGCCCATTGCTGGCGTCCGTTTTCAGTTTCCATTGGCTCACCAATCAACTCGTGCTTGGTTTCGCGCATTAAAAATGGCGAATAAATTGTGATGTACTTTGCCTTCCGTGTCCGTTTCTTTTCCTTTTTCTCTCCTGTTGCTGTCTCAGCCATGCAAACTCCATAAATGGGTGTGGAAAAAGTCGTAGCTGGCAAAAATACAAAAATTTGCTTGCGGGGCAATGCGTGATTTTGCTGAAAAAGCTACTTTTCTTTATAAAACAGACCGTAAAACCTTGTATTTATGTGTTTTGTTGCTATCGCAGGACTGCGCCGTACGTTCGTGCAAGTACGCATTCCACCACCGGCAGAACAAAACCCTAAGCAAGCAAGAGCGGTTATCGTTGATTTAGTGGTAACACGGAGAATCGGAGGCACAGAGAAATTTCCACAGAGTTCTATGTGTTCTCTTTTGTGTTTGGTTATTCCACGTGGCGCTCTCTCTCCCGCAAAAAAAGAACGCCCTGCATTGCTGGAATGCGCGGTGCGGTTTGCGATAGCAACAGATTAATCTTCACATTCTAATAAACATTCGGTTTGCTTTCCTTTTTTACTCCAGGTTTGGCGCACTACTTTACCGCTACCTTGTACACGTACGGCAAAGTTGGAACTGTGTAACACAGCAATAGCACGCCGAAGTGTAAAACCGCGAACATCGGGTAATGTGCGTTCTTTGCTTGCCGTGGAGTCGTTTGCATTTGCACGAAGTTGTACAATGATTTCTGTTCCGCGTTGAACATGCCCGCCGGGCTTTATAGATTGTTGGATAACCATACCATTGTTTTTGTCGGCTTTTATTCGCAGTCCTGATTCATGCAACATTGTTGTTGCAGCTTCTTTTTCCAGACCACGTATATCGGGCACGGTTACAGTGTCGCTGTGAACAATTGTGTTACCAAGCTCGGCAAGTGCCGGCATGGATGACGCCAACCCGGGCGACATAACAATGCGCTGTACAATCTTACGGAAGATTGGTGCTGCTGTGCGCCCACCGTAAATATCCGTTTGTGGTTTATCAAGCATTACAAGAATTACAAGCTGAGGATTTTCTACGGGGAAGTACCCAACAAACGACGCCGTATATGCTTGCTTAGAGTATTTGCCATCTACAAGTTGTTGTGCAGTTCCTGTTTTACCGGCTATGGTTATTCCTTGAACACGCGCGTTTATTCCTGTGCCATGCTCAACTACCTGAGTAAACATTTTGCCAAGCGTTTGCGCTGTTTGCGGGGAAATCACTGTCCGTATTTTTTGCGGCTCGAACTCTTGCAGTGCATGACCATTTTCGTCGAGTACTGCTTTTACAATGTAGGGTTTCATCATAACGCCGTTGTTGGCAACAGTTGCATACGCATTGGCAACTTGCAATGCAGTTGCGGCAAGTTCGTACCCATAACCCATAAACAGTTTGGTAGTGTTATCAAACTCTTTGGGCTTTTTTAGTAAACCGCGAACCTCGCCAGCTATATCAAATCCTAATGGTATCCCAAATCCAAAGTCGCGCGTGGTGCGGTAAAACACATCACTTGGAATTGTTCGTGCTAAATTTCCAAATACAATGTTACTTGATTTCTCCAACGCTTCGGTTAATGTACAGGTACCAATTGGTTCGTGGTCGCGTACAATTGTTCCGTCGTGCAAAGCCATTTCACCATTCATACCATCTACAACGCTTTCGGGTGTAGTTAGTTTATTCTCTAAAGCAACTGCCGTTGTTATCAATTTAAACGTTGAGCCGGGCTCGTACATATCGGTTATTGCGCGCAGTCGCATTTGGTCGGCACTGGCAACAGAAAGATTATTCGGGTTAAATGTTGGATAGGACGCAATAGCTACAATCTCGCCTGTGTGTGGTTGTATGGCAATGGCTGTTCCCGATACTGCCTGTGCATCCTGAATTCCTTTTTGTAGTTCGTACTCAACTATTCCCTGCACTTCGGCATCAATAGTAAGTTGCACGGCAACACCATTGGTAACCGGCGTTCCGGAGTTATTCATTGCCGGACGTATCCGCCCTTTCCCATCGCGTTGCATTATCTGGTATCCATTCTTGCCACGCAGTAAGGAGTCATACGCAAGTTCAATACCTGCCAATCCTTTGTTATCTACATCTGTACATCCAATAACCTGCGATGCCATAGCACCGTACACATAGTTCCGTTTTGGCTCGGTAACGCGAATCAATCCTTTAATATGCAACGAGTCAATTGCCGCTGTTTGGTGGGTGGGAACGCCACGCACCAGCCACACAAACCTACGTGTAGGGTTATCCGTAATCTTTTTCAGGAGTGATGTTCTATCGGCACCGGTAATGTTGGAAAGCAACTCACAAACAATTTCCTTTTGTTCAATTGTTTGCGGGTCGGCCGCATACGAAGCACTTTGAATTGTCTTGGCAATCTCGCGACCGGTTCGGTCGTAAATAATTCCACGTTGCGGACGTAATTCCACGCGTGCTTCATATTGCTTGCGCGCACGTTCACGGTATTCGCCACCACGAATCACCTGCACCATAAACAGCCGCACAAGTACCGCCAGAAACCCAATAACAAACACACCTGCAAGCAGACGCAAACGCCATCGTTCGTTACGGGGGTCAAAGGGTACGGTAGCTTTTTGTTCGGGTGCATCCATGCCGGGTGTTTGGAATCTACTTAGTGGTAATAACTATTGGTGCTTCTTGTGGTTGCATCATACCAAGTTTCTCGGCGGCAATGTGCGATATCCTATCGGCCGACCGCAAACGTGTTGTCTCTATGCGTAATGCTTCGTTGGCAGAAACAAGCGAATCGCGCGAACGCTCTAACGTTTGTACTTCCTGAAGTAATTCATTAACACGCACTACGTTACTAACGTACAATATCGTTCCCAACGCACTGCACACCACAAGCAGAAATATACTCAGCCTGTTCAGTTTACGGCGTTCTTTAACAACCGCACCGGGTTCGGCAGGTTGCATGGGAATTTGTTCCGCTGGCGATGCCATGAAATAATAACGAGAGAAAAATTGGAAATGCTGCGTATGCAATTTACCAAACGCACGCGGGTTCACCACATAAAAATGTGTTCACTACTCCGAAACCGATTTACCTATTGCTTTAAACTTATCAAACTTTGCACTGTACAACACAATATTCAGGTCAGAGTCTCGCAAGGTACCGCCCGAAGGCGAATAATAAAACTCGGCTAATGTTCCCGTGTTTTCTTTAGCAAGTGTGCCGTGTTCATCTACATAAAACCTAAGGTGGTGATACCCAAGTTGTAGCGGAGTTTGTTCTGCCTGTGCCATCAACGCCGCCGGCGAATACACATATAGTTCGTTCATTATTGTTCTTATGTTTGTTTGCTATCGCAAGCCGCACCAAACGGCATACACAAAACTACCAAATCCGTGCGGGACAGCACTCCAGTTACAAATTCTACCCGCTAACGTTTAAACATTTTTAACATCTCATCTGCACATTATCTCTTTCGTACTATACGTCTCATCGTTTACCTATTCATCACACATTCACTATCCATTGTTACACCTATGTCCACAACTTCAGAGTTACTCCTTGTAAAGAAAATTCGTTTTATTCTTGTGGTGTTTATTATTGGCTTGGTACTAAGTGGCATTACTGCCTTTCCAATCGAAACCCAACTATCAGTTGTTGATGCACATCTCTATCTGTTCCCTCAGTTTATGCAATCATGGTTACATAACGTTTACATGGCTGTACAAACAACTAACGCCACGTATCCTTTTTTAAGTTACGGAACAGACTGGCTTGCCTTTGCCCACATAGTAATTGCCATTGCATTTATTGGCCCATATAAACACCCTGTACGGAATATATGGGTAGTACAATTTGGAATGATAGCATGTGTATTAGTTCTGCCATTGGCATTAATAGCCGGCGAGATACGCCACATTCCATTGTATTGGCGTATTATTGATTGCATGTTTGGTGTGATTGGTTTTATTCCGCTATACGTATGTTACAGATACATCGTAGCATTAGAAAAACTTGAAAAGAAGAACTTCTAACATTGCAATTCTAACATTGCAATTAATGCTCATCAATCCAACCGCGCCGCTGTAACGGTTGGCTCCGCCTGTGTGACGGCGCACAAGGCGCGCTTCGGCACGTGAGGGAAAACCATTATTTTTACAGATATATTTCATTTCACTTTTATTGAATACGATTCGATGAAAAACATTACCATTGTGGGTGCAGGGTTGGTGGGTTCGCTACTTTCTATTTACTTGGCAAAACGCGGGCATAAGGTTTCGGTGTACGAACGACGCCCCGATATGCGTACGGCAAACATTTCTGCCGGACGCTCGATTAACCTTGCCCTTAGCGACCGCGGTTGGCGCGGACTTGAACGTGCGGGCTTGGCAAAAGAGATTGAGAAAATTATTATTCCCATGCCCGGGCGCATGATGCACGCTACCGATGGCACTCTTACATTCCAACCATACGGAAAAGAAGGTCAGGCAATTAACTCGGTATCGCGCGGACTGCTGAACAAAACACTTATGTCTGCCGCCGAACAACATCCTAATGTTACGTATCATTTTAATCAGCGCGCACTTGATTGCGATTTAGCTGCAACTACCATGACGTTTGAAAACACCGAAACAGGCGAACAATCTGTTGTGCAGAGTGACATCATCTTTGCTGCCGATGGCGCGTTCTCGGTTGTGCGAAATAAAATACAACACACCGACCGCTGTAACTATAGCCAAGAGTATTTAGAGCACGCATACAAAGAGCTTGTTATTCCGCCCGGACCAAACGGCGAGTTTATGATTGAAAAGAATGCCTTGCATATTTGGGCGCGCAAAAGTTTTATGATGATTGCCTTGCCTAACACCGATGCAACCTACACCTGTACGTTGTTCCTTCCGTATAAAAGTACACCCGATGTTCCGGGGTTCGACCAACTAAACACCGAGCAAGACGTTCTGAATTTCTTCAACACACACTTCCCCGATGCCGTGCCGCTAATGCCAACACTGTTGGAAGACTTCTTTAGCAACCCAACGTCATCGCTTGCAACGGTGCGCACATACCCGTGGGTTCGCGGCAACGTTGCTCTTATTGGCGATGCCGCCCATGCCATCTGTCCGTTCTTTGGGCAAGGTATGATTTGCGGCTTTGAAGATTGCGTAGTGCTGGACGAATGTTTGGAACGTAACGGCGATAACTGGGAAGCAGCATTAGATGAATATCAACAACTACGTAAACCCAGCGGCGATGCCATTGCACAACTTGCGCTCGATAACTTTATAGAAATGCGCGATAAAGTTGCCGACCCACAATTTCTTCTCCGTAAAAAGATTGAAGCCGAGATGCACAAACGCTTCCCCGAACTCTACACACCGCTTTATACGCTTGTAGTGTTCACCCCCGATGTTACCTATGCCGATGCATACCGCCGCGGCAAAGAAAACGATGCGCTTATGGAAAAGATTCTTGCACTACCGGATATTGCAAACACATGGAACACCGATGCCGCTATGAACACCATTAAAGAAATGTTACAAGCACGGTAATATCTAAGAAACAATTTTTTGCTAACGCAGGACGTCACCGCACCTCCTGCGTTTTTTATTGCCGTACTTTGCCGGAGAGAACATTCAGAAACTGTTTAAGTTTTAAATCGGACGATGTAAAGCAAAGATTGTCATTCCCGAAAACGCTGATTAAGCGTTTATCGGGAATCCACATATCTCTTTTTACGTAAAATGGACACCCGATTTCTCGGGTGTGACAGTTTCTGAATAATTCTTAAACAGTTTCTCACCATATCTACACCGTTCAAAATTCTGAACACGGAGAATCGGAGACACAGAGCAAACACAGAGGTATAACTCAATTGCATACATATACACTGCGGCGCACAACGTTCGGCTCGCACCGGGTTTGCGCGCTTAAGGGTTGCTTCGGCTGTGGCGGGGAACACCACTATTTTCTTACATGCTCTTATTCGGGTACTTTGATAAACAACAATGTTGTGTTTTGTATATGTACTGTATATACACCGTCAGGTAATGCAGAAACATACAGTGTTACACCGCTGTTAGTTGATGTATACGGAACCGAATGCGAAAGCCCGCGCATATCGGTAATGTTGATTGGGGTATGCTGTGCTTCGGGCAACGTTATATACACCTGTGAAGTTGCAGGATTGGGGTACAACAACGCGGTGGAATGTAGTTCATCTACATACGTATTGATAATTGTTTTTATGCGAAGTGTTCTCCATGTGCTCCACTCGCCCCAGCCCGATTCGTTGAGTGCCTGAACGCGCCAACGGTATGCAGTGCCGCGTTGTAATGCTTGTTGTGTAATAGTTGTATCGTGTAGTGTGGAATCGGTAAATACTACGGTAGCACCCTGATATAACTCAAACCGATATGCCGTTATATTTGGCTGTGCTTTGTTCCATACAAACGATATGGTTTGCGAAGTATCATCTGTGTTATCTACGGGTAATTGCAACTGCACTTGTGCAGGAAATGCCAGACTGCTGAACGTCCACGAGTCGCTCCATGCACTCCACCCGGAAACATTCTGTGCGCGTACACTCCATGTATACACCTGTGCAGGTGCTACAGCTATTGTGCATATTGTATCGCTAAGAACGGAATCGAGTATTGTAACGTTAGCATTGTTTGTAACACGCACATTGTACCGTTGGATATCGGGTGAAGTTTTTTTCCATACAACAGTCACATTGTTTTGTACAAGTGCTGTGTTGTTGGCAGGCAGTGCTAATACTACACGTTGTGGCAACGGCACCGACCAAAATGAACGGATGTCGCTCCACTCGCCCCACCCGCTTGCATTTTTTGCACGCACGCGCCAGCCAAATTCGGTTGCCGGTGGTAATCCATCTAAACGTGTTGTAGTGGCTGTGAGAGTTGAATCGGTACGGATAACATTTCCTAACACCATTAGGTCAATCTGATACCGCACAACCTGTGGCGAGCTTGGTTGCCAAGTACACGTAACAGAGTTAGCATGTAGTTGTTCGGTGTTACCGGGCAAGCTTAGTACAACCTTATCGGGCAGTGGTAATGTTGGTGGTGCAAATAAATGAGAATAGCCATTTGCATATTGATACTTGTTACCATTGCGCGGCACTGCATCCCAGTTAACCGACCACGTCATCATGCCTCGTACATCTGGGTATCCACCGTTTTGTGCAAGAGTGTAGTTGCCGGGTTTAGAACCTTTACCCAACAAGTATTGCATTGCAGCGTACACCGTAGCGGAATCGGTAAACCCTCCGCCGGCAGCGCTTGGGCTTGCGGGTAAGCCAATAGCAATTTTAGAAGCGGGTAATCCTGTAAACACGCCGCCACTTGTGCTAAAGCCACGTATGGCGGCTTCTGACATAGCAATAATAAAATCAGCTGTGCCTTGTGTGTAGATGTTTCTATCTATACCATACATTGTACCGCTATTATACAACTGCACTTGTAGTATATCAATGGAATCGCGCAGAGCATGAAGCACTGGCAGATAGCCGCCCCATATACTGCCAAACCCCGATTGCCCGCCTTGTACGTATGCAGTTTCCGGTGCTAACGTAAAAAGCATTTTACGCCCAATGGCATTACGGTAGTTTGCCATAATTTGTTTGATAGCATCAATCAGGTTTATTTGTGCAACATTCTGCGGAGCGGAAATAGTGCCGCCGGAAATAAGGATAGATGCTCCGCTTTCAATATCAATATCCAATCCATCAAATCCATAGGTTGTTAGCAATGCTGTTACCGAACTAACAAACGCGTTTTTATTAGCCGTTGTAGTTAGGTCTATAGTTGCCGTAGCACCGCCAACACTTAGTAAAACTTTTTTGCCTTGTGCCTGCACACGTTGCATACGAGTAATAAACTCTTGTTGTGTTCCACGGTCGGGTGCAAACTGCATCGTCATATCGGTATTCGATACCGGCATGGCAAACGCAACCTCCAATACATTATAGCGCGCATCAACGGAATCCAGGTGAATATACGGTGCGTTGTTATCGCTCCAGTTGTGCCAGTAACCAACCAAAGCAGGGGTTGGCATTTGGGCAAACAGCATACTACCGCCAAACAACAACACAACAACCGTTATAATGAATTTTGTAATCATACTATGGCATACACAATGAAACACGCGGCAAAGTTAGAGAAACTTTCCAAACAAAACGGATGGATACAAATACGTTAGTAGTACTTGTTGTTGCTATCGCCTTGCGGCACCAAGCGGTTGCTGTATTAACCACTGCCATCTGCCGGAAAGAACCACAGCAACAAAAAACTGTTGTTCGTGTGAAAGGTGTGTTGGTTATGTTTGCGATGAACTAAAAACAAAATGAAATAGATAATCTAAAAAACTTCCTCTATGAACAAGTTAGCGGTAAGTGGCGGGACAATTCCGTTAGTCAAAAACATTACGACAGAAAAGACCATGAAAGTACAATCATTCGAATACATGCGGACAATTTATGGCGGCAACAGAGACTTGGAGCCTGACGACCTCAAGGAAAGAGAAAAACTACTGACTGAGTATAAATATTCTGTGATCGTAGAAGGCGAACACATGGAATACGACAATTTGCACAAGTGGATGAAACAAAATATACAGACCGAACCCGTTGAAGAAATTCACTACGGCAAGACAGATTATGACTATGGCTTTGTAGAATTCTTTTTAGCAGAAAAAATACAAGAAGAAAAATTAAGACTTGCTGTGCCAAACATTTACACGACTTATCCTTTTTCAAATCCTCCTGGGAAAATATGTAAAAGTGACGGTAGCGACAAAGACATTGAATATACACCGACAGACAAAAATGCGATTGTTTATTCAGCAGACGAAAAAGCATGAAAGCTCTGTGGCACACAACCTATAACAGCGGTAGCTGTTGCACAACTACCTAAAGTTTTACGTTGGCTGTATAGTGCGCTGTAGCATTATAGTTTTTATGTAGTGTGTTATAGCACATAATACACGTGGAAGAGTAAAAAACGATGC
>JAIBAE010000107.1 GCA_019695345.1 Bacteroidota bacterium
AATTGAGATAACTCAAGAAAGAGTCTTATCCTTTTCTGTATCGAAAAACTTTGAGAAATCTCGCTCTGTGTGAGGGGGCATAACTCAAATGCTTCCTATGGGGCATAAGTCAAAGGTTCGTGACACGCGTTCAGCTCGCAGACCCGGCGCGAACCACGCGTTACAGCATCGCAGAATACGTAGATGCACACAATATGGCATAATACCTACAATTACGATTACCATTATTCTCTTGCTAAAAGTTCTTTCCGGCTGCTGAACGTTATTGATTCATCTGTTGTTACTTTGCCGTCCTGCGTTAGCAAAAACAATTGTCATTGTGTACCATTCCATTTATTTTGCGGAATGAATAAACTCCACACATCGCCGTTTAACATTGCCGTGATTGCATCCGGTTTAGGATTTTTTATTGATGCTTTTGACCTCTTCTTGTTTACTGTATATCGCAGACCAAGTCTTGTGGACCTGCAAGTACCTGCTTTTGATATTCAACATACCGGCGAACATTTGTTAGCTATACAAATGTTAGGGATGATGATTGGTGGTGTTTTATCCGGCGTACTTGGTGATAAGTTTGGAAGAGTATCTGTGTTGTTTGGTTCAATTATTCTTTATTCGTTTTCTAATATTGCTAACGCGTTTGTTACTGACATTGATACCTATGCAGTTATACGTTTTCTTGCAGGTGCAGGATTAGCCGGTGAACTTGGTGCCGGTATTACATTAGTTAGTGAAAGCATGACTATTGAGAAACGCGGGTACGGTACCATACTTGTTGCTACGTTAGGCGCCTTGGGTGCTGTATCAGCCGGTTTGATTTCCGATTTTATTCCCTGGCGTTATGCGTTTTTTGGTGCAGGTATAATTGGGTTAGCTCTTTTACTGCTACGCATGAAAAGCATGGAAACAGGAATGTTTCACAAATCGAAATCTGACTTTTCTATTAAACGTGGTTCTTTACTCTTGTTGTTTAACAACCGCAACCGACTTTATAAATACATTGCGTGTATATTAATGGGTGTTCCTATTTGGTATAGTGTTGGTTTGTTAATTACATTATCACCCGAAATTGCTTCTCTTCAACATATCAACGGATTAAAACTTTCGTATTGTTTTACTCTGTTTCAAGTTGGTATTACGGTTGGTGATTTATCCAGTGGTATGCTTAGTCAATACTTCAAAACAAGAAAGTACGTTATACTATCGTACATGGGTTTAGCAATAGTTAGTACAGTTATCCATTACTATTTCATCTTTGAATCAACAGAGTTTTATTCCACATCTCTCTTCATGGGATTAGGGTGTGGTTACCTTTCTGTGTTTGTAACATCTACAGCAGAACATTTTGGAATCAATCTTCGAGTATTAGTAACTGCCACTGTTACAAATTTTATGCGTGGTGCCGTTACACTACTAATACCATTCCATATTTGGCTTGAACACACGTTTAACATTACAGTAATATTCAGCTTACTTATTACAGGTATAATTGTTTGGTTATCAGCAATTTTAAGCACGTTACTATTACCTGAAACCTATGGAAAAAATCTGGATTATATTGAAGCATAATCATCGTAACTTTACGATAAATCCTCAACCACAACCATTGCTACCGCGTATTCATCGGTATGCGAAAGTGATATATGTATTTTATAGCTACCCCAGCGTTCTGCTATCACTCCGGATAAATCAGCAACAGGTTGACCTGATAGTAAATTTTTCAGACCACAATCTTTAAACTGAAACCCTTTAGTAATTCCAGTGCCTATTGCTTTACTAAATGCTTCCTTGTAAGCAAACCTTGCTGCATAGTGTAGCATCTTTGTTGGTTGGTGTTGTTCGCAATACTCCTTTTCATTTATCGTAAAAATACGATTCATAAATCTATCACCATATTCTTCAGCTGCTTTAGCAATGCGTTTAACTTCTACAATATCAGTACCAATACCAATTATCATTATACACCTGCTGCTTCTTTTAGTTGACTCATAGTAAACAGTGGTTTCAATTCTATTCCTTCCTTAGCCAACGCTTCTTTACCACCTGACTCTCTATCTATTACACATACAGCACATAGTATTTCTGCACCATGCTCGCGTAAATCTTTAGCACTTAATACAACTTGTCCGCCACTTGTTACAACATCCTCCACAATAACTATTTTTTTGCCTTTTAATTCTGCACCTTCCGCTATTTTACACGTTCCATAATCTTTAGCCTTCTTACGAACAAATGATGCAACAATACCTGTGTGTAATGATACTGCTGTTGCGATAGGCACTCCACCTAATTCTAAACCTGCCAAAACCTCAACATCGTTTGGTAGTAACTCCGAAAGTTGTTTTGCGATTTCTTGTAAGAGTAGTGGGCGTGCCTCAAATAAATATTTATCAAAATATTCGTTACTAGTAGCACCGGAACGTAATAAAAATGTCCCTGTAATGTGTGCAACATCATATATTGCTTTTGCCAGTTCTATTTGTGTCATTGTTTCTTTTGATATTTGTAAAACGTCCGCGAATTTAATCTTTTTTATTTTTTCATCTCTCAATGAGTGCATTTGTTTCCTTGGAAGAAAAGGATATTTTTCTCCACCAACTTTTCACAAAGTGTGTAAAATTCTCCGACACTGGGTTTAATACAGGTGCATGGAATATGCAATATGATTCCGACCTCTTGTATCAATTAGCGGATTCCCCTTCGGATGATATTTACTTCCGGGTATATGGTTGGAGCCCTTGGGCTATATCTTTAGGTGCCAATCAAAAGGATACTGATATTGATGCAGAACTTCTATCTCAACATGGTTATGATGTTGTTAGACGATTAACTGGTGGAAGAGCAGTGTTTCATGCAAACGAGATTACCTATTCACTTGTTATGCGCATTCCTCAAGAAATCACTATTCATGATATTTACAGAGTATCACACCAACTACTTTTACAGGGATTACAGAAGCTTGGTAACAATAATCTTTCCTTCCAAAAATCACAGACGAACTTTTCGGAATTGTATAAATCTACAACCGATTCTGTTTCCTGCTTTGCTTCTTCAGCCAGGTATGAAATCATGAATAATAACAGAAAAGTTGTTGGTAGTGCTCAACGAGTTTATAAAAATACACTGCTTCAGCATGGCTCTATTTTGATAGGTCAAGAACATTCTTCACTACCTTTTTTTGTTAAAAACAAAACCACTGAACAAATGCGTCGTATGCAACAAATGTTGATTAATACCAGTTCAACTTTACAAGAGGTTTTTGGTTCGTGGGTAACTTACCAGGATTGTAGCAACGCGTTATGTAGTTTTGCCGCATAATTTTCTGCTTCGCGGACAGCGCCGTTCCATCCTCATAACCTATCAGCATTGTGCTGGACAGTCCCTCATTATCTACATCACGACAACCGTTATAATATTAAAGAGGTTACGTCCGGCAAGTGGTGCTTTTTTAGTATATGTGGTAATTCGCCGCTTGTGCTAACAAAAACAATGGGTAAAGCCCCTCTGTACCTTACCCATTTATTCATTTATTGTTAGTAATCAAGCTCCGGTGGAGGAAACAACGTTTCAAATGTTTCCATATCTTCTACTCTAATGGCACATTGTGGACATTGTTCTGCTGTAGCAATGATGTTTTCTACAGAATCTTTCTCAACATCTACAACTGAAGATTGACCATTTGCATTTAATTCAAACACTCCAGGTGAAAATTGCATACATAATTGCGATCCTACACACCTGTGGTGATTTACCGTCACATGTAATTTTCTCATATTACCCTCTGCTTTGGAAGGTTATCGGTAATTCTTTTAATGCTCTATGTACCACTGACGGATAATAAGATAATTCAACTCCCTCTTTAAGTTTTGGGCAAGTTATCTTTTTAATCAACCCTGAAAATGCCTCATCAACTTCCATCCTAGCTAAAGATGCACCCAGACAAATATGAATTCCATGTGCGAATGCAACATGCAAATTAGGATCCCGTGTCACGTCCAATTCGTCTGGATTTGGAAACTGCTTCGGGTCTCTACTTGCCCCCGCTAAACTTACCAATAACCTATCACCAGCCTTAATTTGTTTCCCACCTACCTCAACATCTACCTTTGCCCAACGAACTGTGGATTTAACCGAACCATCAAATCGTAATAATTCTTCAACTGCTTTTTTTATCAATGTTGGGTCATTAGCCAGTTTTTCCCACTGTTCGGAATTATTCATCAGTGCTAATGTTCCATTTGCAATCAGATTCATAGTTGTCTCATGACCACCAAATACAAGCAATACACAGGTTGCAAGTACATCATTATACGAAATATCCCCAGCTTCTTCTGCTGCTATCAATAAACTGATTAGGTCTATTCCAGGATTTTCTCTTCTTTCTGCAATAATTGGGGTTAAGTAATCAACAAGTGCATTAATACCTTCACATGCAATTTCTCTTCTTCTTGGCTCGTCTGCTTTTATAAAGAAGAACACTCCAATTTTCTCAGACCACTCTTTTATTTTATCCCTATCTAAATCCGGTGCTCCAATTAATTCCAGTATCACTGTCATAGGGACTTCATATGCAAACTCCCTAACCAACTCCATATTTCCTTGTGCTATTGCTTTATCCAAAGTTCTTTGAACAATTTTACGAACCATGGGCCTGTACCTTTCTATTGCTACAGGTGTAAATAGTTTATTCAACAACATTCTCAAAACAGTATGAGCAGGCGGATCTCTAAAAACCATCCATGCACTTAGTACTTTGAATATTGGAGCAATGGCCTCTTGCTCTTCTTGTGAAAGTTCCTTAGCCAAAAAACCCATCCTGTCTGATGAAAATCTTTCCGCATCTCTTAATACATCGACCACATCTTTATATCCTGTTAAAATCCATCCTCCCCATCGTTCATTCCAATATACTGGATCATTTTCCCTCAAGTTTCTGTAGTATGAATGTGGATCAGTAATAACTTCTGGCAACATCAAGTCGTCATGAACTAAGTTAACTTCCATAAATACCTCTTAGATTGTGGAGTAATACATTGCAATCTACAAACAGTTTTGAAAATAATACTAAATTATCTTAATTAAAACACATTTCACTACCATCTGTTATTATATCTGTTTACTTTACTTTTTTATTCTATTATAGTAACAGTTATCTGGGGATATGTTGATAACCGTTTGTTTTATTATCAAATCATCATAGAAATACAGATTTCATTGTGGATAAGGTTGTGGAATTCCTTTATCCTTTTCTACATTTAATACATATGGTCTGGTTTTATCTTCTCCAATTCTTTACCATAGTACTTTTCAACACATACTTTAATCTTTCATGTTTAGCATATTATCGAAAAATCTAAGTATTATATATGTATAGGCTTACAATGTATAACTCCGACCTACCTTTTAATTTTTATAGTGTTTTTTACAAATTGAAATTGTGCGCAATGTGGGGAATGTTGTGGATAAACTCTTCAACCCATCATTTTCTCCTTTTTCTTACATAAATACGTCTTTTTATAATCTTCCCCTCAATCTGCATCTTTACAATTCTATATTAAACTATAGCAGTTAATAACTATCTCTTAGAATCTACTGTACTGTTTCATAACATTTTATCAATGTGTGAAAAATCATATCCTAATCTACTTTATTTTACACTTTTCAAACCCACCCTTACTATCCTTTCTTTATTTAAAATTTTGGGCAAATTGGTTTAACTACTTCTTTTACAGTTTTAATTTCTATAAGGGAGTACTAACAACTATTTTCTTTTTCCTTTTCAATTTAATTTTTGGACTCTAAACTCCAGTGCAGTTGTAACTAGTGTTTATGATTATAGTCACTCATTACTTTGGTTCTCAGTTTTTACAACATTTCATATTCAAACCAATTTCAATATGCAATTTTTTTAGTTCTATTCATGTTATCATAAACCTACGATCTTATAATTTTACCTGTTAGACCGTTAATTTTTACATGATACATGATCTAATAATAATTAGATTTATATTATCTATCAATGTTTATGTTTCACGTGAAACATTCTGTGCTATGAAGAAGTCCTGTGAATGAAGATACAGAAAAGAAAAAGTAATGCTATTGGGTATAACATGTACACTTTTTTAATTATAGATGTTTTAAAATAACATTTGTTTAGAATATTACGTTGCGATGCAGGTGAAGCCAAATTTCAAAAAAATGAATAAAAGTATCTATGCAAAATATGTTTTAAAAAATGAATTTGAGATTATACTGGATTAGATTCTACTTATTCGTACAGAGGACTCTTAGAACGCAAATGAACTGATAGTTGAATCATAAGATTTGTGAAAAAGTTCCTTGATTATTGAGTGATATGATTAGATTAATTAAAAAAACAAACAACAATATTATTCTAAATTCTGAGATAAAATTCAACCATGTTATATCATCGAAATTTTATTAAACTATCAATGCAGCAAAATTTGAATTGAAATAGAATGCTAAGTGGATTAAAGGAAGGCGATGCGCAAAAAGAGTTATATAACCAGAAACGTTAAGAATTGGATTATGTATTGTACAAATTCGTCCATCTCTGTGTAGTCTAAATCTATTTTAGTTGACTTATTCTGAGAACCATAACTACTACACAAGTCTATATATTATACTAAAGCACCGGAATGAAATACTCCTAATCAAATTTAAAGTAATAGTTGTTTTAATTTGCTTAAAAGTGATATTACTGTTATAAATTGTAGTGGTAAGTTTCAAAGCAATATGTAGAAAGTATGATTATTTATCAGAGATCAAGTTAGTATAATATTTGACAAACATATAGAATCACAATATTATATAACAACAGTAGTAATTTGAATTTGAGAAGGGAAGCGGATTTTAGTGGATGAATGTGTTTCAATAGTAGACAAGTTGAAAACAAAAAACATTTGTTGTATTATCCATTTGTGACGTTTTAAATGGAGCCTCTTATCTCAAGAGGTATGCAAGTAATGTGATTTTGGATTTAATATTAAATACTTATATGAGTGATTGTGTATTCAATGCGAGGTTTGTCAAGAATTTCAATACAGTAAAATATATAATAACCAACATCTACATCATGGGTTCTAATGTAGAATCAAAACAATATCTGATTTAGTTTTCAGATTTTGGAAAATTAGAAAAAATCCTTACCCGTTTTTAACGTAATATGGTTGGTTTAGGTCAAAGTTTCACGTGGAACTTGTTTTTTTTAAAATAAAGGATGTTTTGTGTGTCTTTTTGTCGGAAATTGTAACAATGGTATATGTGTGTAATTATGTCATTACGTAAAGATGAGGGAATATGTAGGTTTTGTCACTTATGATATTGCGAAAGTATTTTGAAAATATTAAGTAGATTGCGTACAAAAAGGAGTTGACTATGAAGCGAGTAATTAATAATTGGTTTAGCCCAAGGTTAAATAAGAAGATGGAAATCGTAACCTACGGTGATTATGGTTTTGCATTATTGTTGTTTCCGAGTGCTGCTGCAGACTATCTTGAATATGAGAGGTTTTATCTTATAGAATCCATAAAACCATTTATAGAAAAAGGTATGATAAAAGTATATTCTATTAATAGTATTAACAGTGAGTCGTGGCTAAATAGTAACATGCGACCAAAAGCAAAAGCTATTAGGCATCAACAATATAACGGTTATATTACTGAGGAGGTAGTTCCATTTATATATAATAGTTGTAATAGTGTGGTTCCAATAGTGACATCAGGTGTCTCATTAGGAGCGTTTCATGCCGCAAATAGTATGTTGAGACGCCCGGATTTATTTACAGGAACGATAGCAATGAGCGGTACATATAATTTGAAATGGTATACGGATGGATACTGGGACGAAAATTGTTACTATAATTCACCAGTGCATTATTTACCCGGGATGAATGATAGCCATTGGTTACCTATATTACAACAAAGAAAGGACATTTATTTTATGACAGGTCAAGGTCCTTATGAGCACCCTCAAAGTTCAATAGAAATGGGAAATTTACTTGGCAAGAAAGGTATTCCTAATTACATTGATGTGTGGAGTAAAGATTACTCACATGATTGGCCTACATGGAGGGATATGCTGCCTAATGCCTTATCAAAATGGTTTTCGAAATAAAAAAAAACGCCCACTACTGGGCGTTTTTTGTTTGTGGTCAGGGAGGGAATTGAACCCCCGACACAAGGATTTTCAGTCCTTTGCTCTACCAACTGAGCTACCTGACCAATATTTTTAAAATCGGGACGCGAAAATAACTGAATAGTTGGAATGACAAAAATATTTTTTGGGCGATCACAAAAGTATAAGGGTCTACAAACCGAATGATAACATATAAAATAAGGATGTAGTGCTGAAAAAAGCCGATGGGTAAATGCTAGTTTTGAGTTAGTATAATGGTTGGTCAAAACAACGTGATTTTGTATTTTAGTTATATAAAAATGTTAGAAATTTAAACATGTGTAGATTTGTTGCTTACATAGGTTCACCAATCTTAGCTGATGACTTATTATATAAGCCAAAGTATTCATTAGTCACAGCTCAAAGTGTAAATGCAGGAGAAATGTCGGTTGCGGTAAATGGTGATGGTTTTGGTTTAGGATGGTATTCACCTACGATAGATGACGAGCCGTGTATATTTAGAAGTATAAAGCCGGCCTGGAGCGATTCGAACCTGAAAAATTTATCTCGAAAAATATATTCACCTTTAATATTTACACATATAAGAGCAGCATCTCCGGGGATGACAGTGGAAGAGGTTAATTCACATCCATTTATGTGTGGGAAATTGATGTTCATGCATAATGGGATGATTTTAGGTTTTAAAGAAATTAGACGTAAGTTGTTAAGGAGCCTAAAGGATCATGCGTATGATGCAATATTAGGATCCACTGATTCTGAGCACATGTTTGGTTTATTTTTAAATCACATTGAAGACCCTATGGGAGATGTGACATGTGACGACATGGTGTATGCTATGAACAAAGCCTTAGATGATTTAAGTGAATTATTAGTTGAGAATAACATAAAGCAACATTCATATTTAAACCTTGCAGTTACAAATGGAACAAGCTTGGTTGCAGTTCGTTATACCACTAATCCCGACGTTCAGCCAGCTTCATTATATTATGCTTTTGGTAAACAATACAATACAGAAATAGATGGGTGTGTAATTGACCCCGCTACGGATGGAAAAAGACCAACAACAATATTGGTGGCAAGCGAACCGATTACTGCAAGAAGAAGTGACTGGATGAAAGTAGAAAGAAATAGTATGATGGTAGTAGATGAAACATTGAGAATATCGTTTCATGGAGTTGAATTACCAATTGAAAAAACAGTTTATATTGATGCTTAAATAAAAGTATAAATAATTAGGGGAAAATTATGAGTATAGAACAAGAAATACATTCAGAAGATCACGCAAGTTCAACAGAACCAGGTACACTTGGGCGCATAATTATTATTATATGTGTTTTAGGTGGATTTTGGATGGTAAACACATTACAACAATCACATCACTTACCAACACCTGCTTGGGCGACAACTTTATTGTTGGCTGTGGTGGGTTTGTTAGTTGGGGGAAGTAGCGTTGTAACACCGGAAAAAGGTGGAGCGAAGGCTGCAACGTATGTTGGGTTTGTAAGTATGGCAATAGCGATATTGATGATGTTTAATGGATGGTTTTTTCACATGGCTGGTAAATAACCTATCTAAAAGTTGATTGGAAAATAAATACAAGTAATATTATGATTGATTACATAGCATTGGTGCCACTATTTCCATTAATTGGGTTTTTGGTAATAGGTCTATTAGGAAAAAGGATTGGATCTGAGAAAATGATTGGTGCATTGGGAGCTGGAATGGTAGGTCTCGGTTTTATTGTTGCGTTTTTAACGTTTATGCAATTAACAGGAATGCCACCAGAATCACGGTCGCAAACAAAAACTCTATTTACATGGATACATGCAGGAAGTTTCACTGCTGACTTTGCCTATCGTGTAGATCAATTGTCAATTCTATTTACAATGATTATTACAGGAATTGGCTTTTTAATACATGTGTATTCAATAGGATACATGCATGGTGATAAATCATTTCCAAGATTCTTCGCGTATTTGAATCTGTTTGTATTTATGATGTTGAATCTGGTATTGGCAGACAACTTCTTAGTTACATTTTTAGGTTGGGAAGGTGTTGGGTTGGCATCTTATCTGTTAATTGGATTTTGGTACGATCAAAAATTTCCGGGAACAAATATTATATGGACTGGAGATGCAGCGAAGAAAGCATTTATAGTAAACCGGATTGGTGATTTCGGAATGTTGATTGCAATGTTCATAATATATCTTTATACAGGTACTTTAAATTATGAAAAAGTGCAGTCGGCTGTTATTGGTGGTATAATACCTACAAGCATGGTAACTATGGTGGCACTAAGTTTATTCTTAGGATGTACAGGTAAATCAGCGCAAATACCATTGGCAGTTTGGCTACCGGATGCTATGGCGGGTCCAACACCGGTATCAGCACTTATTCACGCAGCAACAATGGTTACGTCAGGTATATTTTTGATTGCACGTACTAATGTAATTTTTGCTTCATCGGAAACCGCAATGCATGTTGTTGCAGTTGTTGGTGTAGCTACTGCGTTTCTGGCGGCGACCATAGGCTTAGTACAAAATGATATTAAAAAGGTATTGGCGTATTCAACAGTTTCTCAGTTAGGGTTTATGTTTATTGCACTAGGAGTTGGTGCATTTACTGCGGGCGTGTTTCACGTTATGACCCATGCGTTCTTTAAGGCGTTATTATTCTTAGGTGCCGGTTCTGTAATTCACGGA
>JAIBAE010000026.1 GCA_019695345.1 Bacteroidota bacterium
ATTATTCACAGGATTTGTGTGGCTATGCACATAAACGGTGTTTATGATAAAGAAAGCGACAGAATAGTTCCTGTCGCTTTCTAAAAATATCTCTTGTTTTAACCAGAGAAATCGGGCGATAGCAGAACATTATTCTGTTGTTTTTACGGCACGTGCAACAAACATTTCGGCAATGGCGCATACCACAGCAAGTATTACAAATAACTTCCAGAGTTCAGTACCTATGCGCGCTCTGGCAACGCTTTGCGTTACGTTGCGTGGGTTGTCTATGTTTTCTATGGGGGTGTTCTCTTGCAGAATTGCTTTGAGTGATTCTAAGAATGCAGACTTATCGAATTGAGTTAACTCGGACTCGCGTGCAGGCGTGTTTACCGAAATTGTTGAAACAACATTTCCGTTTGGTGCAAGTACAGAATACACACCCGTAGAGTTTAACGTACCAAGGTTTAACACCGCACCACTTGGAAGTATTGCCGCCTCGCGCAGTGATTCCGTGTTCGATGGGTCGGTGATTTTGAATGTACCGTTGGTGGAGTAGCGTTTGGGTAACACTATGGTTCCGTTGTTGCCTGCTATTACATCGGTACCAAGTGCCTCGCGCATGGTGGCATACAACACACTGCGGAACACAAGTGTTGGGTATAAACCGGTGAACGGGAAGTTACTCCATGTTATGGTTGGTGGTACAGCACAGTATAATACTTTACCTTCGCCAATACGGCTTTCCGCAAGGAATGCCCCGCCTTGTATGTCTATAATATGCTGACCTCCGTTAACGGGAAGTGCCTTTGTAATTTTTGGTGATTCTACTATTCCTTTGCTATCGGTTGTACCTTTAAACACTCCCTGAAAAATCGGGTGAAGCTTATCGGTGCTGGTAAAGATTCCGGGATGGTCAGGGACAAACGTTGCCTCGGTTGGCTCGCCAAGTTGCAGACCCTGTGTGATGGATTTCATCGTGGTGTAGTCTTGCGAGGCATCAGCAAAAAGTAAAACGCCGCCGCCGTTACGCACATAGTTTTGTAAACGTGGAATATCCGATTGCGAGATTCCTCCGGTAAGGATAACCATGTCGTAATCGCTGATGTTTGTACCGGAAAACTGCGCAGGCGAAACCTCCTGAACACTTGCAACATCGCGCCCTGCATCCGATGCCATTACCAGCGAGGTAAACCGTGTAACATCGGGTGTGCCAACCAGAGCAACGCGTGGTTGCGGAGGAATAACAAAACCAAAGTGACGCTTGTTGTCGGTTTCTAAAGCATCGCCTTCTATTTCTACTACGGCTTTAACTAAACCACGCTTTTGTGGCGGAGCTGAGATATTAATACTGCGAACCTGATGCGCCGGAATATCAATCGTCCGTTGCGATACGCGGTCGCCATTAAAGCTCATTCCAACAACAACACCTTGTGCATCGGTTTCGCTATTGTTTTTAATAAACGCTTCAACTTCTACGGGTTTGTTTATTTGGAAGATACGTGTTAAGATACCAAGCGAATCAACACTCAGGTTTTGTCCGGCAACTTTGGATGTTAAACCAATAGGAACCGTAAACACAGCCGCACCATTCAGTACAAGCCGAGCAGAATCCTGCATCGCATTCAGAATATTTTTCTGCGCATCGGTAACAATGTACACTTCTTTGTTGATGTTATTTGTTTCGGTTAGTAACGATGCCGTCATGCGCAGTAGCGAAGCAACTTGCCCCTCGGTAGAGGAGATACCAATCTTCTGGATATTCTCTTGTAACAACGAGAAGTTTTTAGAGAAATTGATTTTGCGTTTTTCGTTAACATCGGCAGAAGTAAGTATTGCCGCTTCATCGCCATCTTTAAGTGCGCGGATAATTTGTGCGGCCACGTTTTTAGACTGTGCTAATCGGTTGCCACTTTCATCACTAACATCCATGCTGAACGAATTATCCAGAATAATCACCGCACTTGTTTTAACATGTCCGCCAAAAACCGGAAGTGTTGATTTGATAACAGGACGCGAGAACGCCAATACCGCAAACACAATAATTAACGTACGCAAAATCAACAGCAGAATTTGTTGCAGTTTAAGTTTACGGATTTGCGTTTTTTGTAGCTCTTTTATAAACCGTAGTGTACTGAAATCAATGGTTTTCAGTTTTCTCAGGTTTAACAGATGCAACAGCAACGGTATTGCAGCCGCAGCCAAACCAAGTAATACAAACGGATTAAGAAATTGCATGGCGTTCTATTCTGGTAAACAAGTTTACGGGTAATTACAATGTGCCTTAGCACTCCGAATCATAATATAATGATTTTTGGTTACCCGCACGGTATTTCACAGCGTTCTGCGCGGCAACCCTGTCCGCTCCGACCGTTTTACTACACGGGATATTGTTAGTGAGGTAAAATTCTAAAAAATGAACTTGCAAATGATATGAATGTATAAGATTGTCATTCCCGAAAATGCAAAGAGCATTTATCGGTAATCCAGAAATCTTGAAGATTCTTGGTGATATAAAATTCTGCATACTCAATGAGTTCTGGTATATAATTATTTCAACTACAATAACCGTTGTTAATGGACTATCAACACAGGTTTGGTAATTCGAGTAGCTCCTGCGGTAATTTCCAGCATATATGCGCCGTTTGTTAGTTGTTTACATCTTTCCCAAATCACTTGTTGTTTACCCGCATACATAATTTGCGAAAGTATCGTATCTACTTTCCGTCCGTGAATATCATAAAAAGTAATTGTGACTTTTTCTGTATTAGTGGTGGTAAAGTTTAGTGTAAGAAAGTCATTGGTTGGTGTTGGGAAAATTTCATCAACAGAAAGTGATGATGTGTTCTCTGTTTGTTCTGGAACAGAGGTGATGAAGTTGTTTTTCCAGAAGTGACGCCGCATTATTCCACTATGACTATAATCAACGGGCATGTCAATAATAATGTTGTTTGTGTTTGCTATAATATCAACATTTATACCATATACAAATTTGCTATTGGTTGTGTAGTAGTTCTCTAATAACTTAACCCACGTGACTCCATTATCATTTGTATAGTAAATAAACTGGTTATAAAAATCTCCATATACTTCAGCCACCACAAAAACACCACCATACCTGTTATTGTTAGGTATATTGTAAAGGCTGGATTGACGTATTGTAGTTAATCCAACAAATGAAGTATTTGGAATTATCATCTCGTCAATTTTGTCTCCATATATTCTACGTAGATAATTTATTGTATCTAGCTCTGTTGAAATTATCCCTTTCTTGTATCTAAGTTTATCAGAGTTTTTCCATTGAATTTCACTTCCGTAAACCTTCCTATATTCACTTTCATTCAACAATCCATAATAAAAATCATTACCTACATCAGGTTTCGGTTGATATATAGTAGTACCTTCTATATAATACATTTGTCTTGGTAAGTCAATTCTATTCCAAGTAAATCCATCATCAGTAGTTTCATAATAAGCATGTTCATAATGAGTTCCCAAAGTACCAAACACATACATTATCCTCCTGTATTTGTTTGTGCGATTGTAATTGGTTTCCCAATCTTCTATTGGAAACTGGAACGGAGGAAGTTTTGTAAAACCCCACGTTTGTCCGCCGTCGGTTGTACGGTAATATGCTCCTAAATCTCCAAACCCACCAACTAACGAAAACATTACATCATCGGCATTAATTGGGTTTTGAATAATATCCCAAAAGTAAAATGAGTAGGATTGAGTTTGTGAAATGGTTCTGATAAGAGAAACAATAAATTCTTTTTCAAAAGGATAAAAGTATCGGTGCTTACCATACGCATACGAATGAACACAACCGCCTGTACTATCTTTTACGTTTACATATACTGTTATTTCTTCCGTACCCCATTTAATTGATTTTACCATGTTAACATTGGTGCGGTTTACAGGTGGTATATAGTAATCCTGCCATACCTCTTTCCGTACAGTATCCCAATCAACTCCACCATTGTACGAGCGGAGGTAGTAGTTTTTTAACTCATAAGGTTTTGTGTAATCATCTACTGAGATTGAGATGGAATCATTGTGTGCATCAACATAATTTACCCTAGCCGAGTCAAGACCGCATAGGTACGTCCAGCCAGCGGGTGGTGGGTAGCCAAGGTCAGCAGGCGGATTGTTGTACGAGCCTGTTTGTGCGTTGGTATTGCTTACTACACAAATCAATAATACGATTACAAAGGATTTCATAGATGTGCTATAGAAATAGTTTAAGAATTATGCTAAGCCATGTTAAATTGATTTCTGGATTCCCGATATACGCTTTTTGGCGTTTTCGGGAATGACAAACCTCGCTAAAAACAAAAACAGGATACCTCTAAACAATACACATTACTAAAAATTTAAACAGCTTCTTAAAATTCGTCAGCTACTTACAGAGATTTATTTCAGATACCAAATAATATTTTTCTACATATGAAGCATCGTGTCTCTACGAGTATGAGATTTTCTGAATTACACGATAACCGTTGTTTTATAACATGAGGTTCTCTCCCGCAAGATGAGGTAATGTTGATGTTGAGATTTGGTGCGGTAATGCGGTAGCAAAAACTATTTATCTTGTTTGCGTAGTGCGTGTACATCAATATCGTACTTGCGGATTTTAACGTGTAGTGTTTCGCGGCTGATACCAAGTTGTGCGGCCGCTTTACTAACATTGCCTTTGCAGGTGCGCAACATGGTTTCGAGTTTGATTTTATCAACGCGCTCTAAGTCTTCGCGGCGTGTTCTATCCAACGATATAATATTGCCTGTAACGTTGTGCTCCGGCATTGCCGTATGCGAGCCCGTGTTGTGCAGGTCGGTTATTTCGATTACTTCGTTGGGCGATGTTTGCAATGTAACGCGCAGTAAACTTGCAAGCTCGCGCACGTTACCGTTCCACTCGCGGTTTTGTAGATACTCTATTGCCGATGGCGATAATACCTTGTGGTCGCGCATATCGCCGTTGTGTTTTTGTACGTAGTAATCGGCTATTAGCGGTATATCCTCGCGGCGTTCGCGCAGAGGTGGAATGTAAATCTCACATTCGCGCAGACGGTGATACAACTGTTCGCGGAAGCCTCCGTTTTTCATTGCCTCTAACAAGTCGCGGTCGGTTGCTGCAACAAAGCGTATATCCACAGGTTCTGTTTCTAACGAACCAACTCTGCGTAATGTTTTTTCCTCGATAGGTAACAGCAAGTATGCTTGCGATTCCGCAGGTAGGTCGCCAATTTCATCAAGGAATAATGTTCCGCGGTCTGCCTGATGGAACAATCCTTTTTTATCGGTCATAGCACCGGAGAACGCTCCACGCAAGTGACCAAACAATTCGCTTTGGAATAACTCGCGGGGAATGTTAGGAATATCAACGGTTACAAAGTTGTACTTGTTGCGGCGGCTAATGCTATGAATTGCCTTTGCTACTAATTTTTTACCGGTACCCGTTTCGCCGGTAATCAATACGCTAAGCTCTGTGCGACCGTAGCGAATAATTTTATCGGCAACGGAACGAATTGCTTTGCTTTGCCCAATAATGCCTTGCTCTTCTATAGCTTTCATTATCTCTTGCGCCTGCACCGTTTGCATAACACGCTCGGCCGCGCTGGAGACTACATCAATTAATCTATCGTGCGATAGTGTACTTTTCTCAATAAAATTAAAAGCACCAAGTTTGGTTGCGCGTACGGCTGTTTCAATAGTGCCTTTACCCGAAATCATTATAACAGGAATAGCGGGATATTTCTTAACCGAGATTGCAAGAACATCTAATCCGTTCATTGCGGAGCGATGGTCGAACTCTATATCCAACAACATCAAGCCAACCTCGTGATGATGACGCTCTAAAAACTGCAAAGCACTTTCGGGAGTGTTTAATGCAGTTGGTGTCCACCCGTGCGATGCAACTATATCGCTAAGAGTAGAGGAGAAATCGGCGTTGTCGTCAACAATCAGAATATTCATGGTGATATTAGTTAGCTACTTTTCCAATGGTGTTAAGGGAATCGAATATAGAACGAAACTCTTTACTGCCATACGTTTGATACCGCGCATCCCACATGGCACGCAAAGATACTTGGTTTGCGGGATTCTGGTATTCAATAAAATGCCGCGTCTTTGCCGGAACAAACAACGATTGAATTTTTATGAACGTATTACGAACTGTATCCTTAAAAAAACATAACTGCGATGCTGATACAGTTCCAATAGAATCGCGCTCGTAATTAGACTTCTTTGTTGAAGCAACATAACGCCACAAACGTGCATTGGCATCAATTTCATATCCGTACAACGTACCGGTGGAATCATAATACACACCCCAACGGATAAGCAAATCTTTTGTACTCTCGGTAATGCAGTTGGTACGGTATACATCGCCTGAATTGTTTTTTACAACACCCGATGTTGTTCCTCCGCATCCAAGCATCAGAATACAAATCGAAACACAAATTGAAAGTACGTATTTCATAATTCAGCGAAAGATAATTGTGGTTCGGTTACAGTATTTCACAGCGTTCAGCGCGCCAACCCTGTGCGAACCGAGCCTTGGTGAATGCAAATTTTATAACGAATTCAGAAATCGTTCAATGCGGTACACGCTTGCATCTTTTCCAAGAATTGCAATTGTGTCCATCATTCCCGCACCAACAGATTTACCGGTAACTGCCAAACGTAAAATGTTACCAATATCTTTAAACTTCATGCCGTTATCTTTTACGTACGTGCTTATTGCGTTATGTACGGTATCGTGGTTGAAGTTTTCGGCATCTAATGTTCTAATCACATCCAAAATACCTCGTATAATATCGGCTGAGTTGTCTTTCCAAACCGATGCTTTGAACTCTTCATCAATAACAGGGTCTGTAAACATATACATACCAAAATCTGCTAACTCTGTAATTAACGTTATGCGCTCGTGAAGAAGTTGAACAACGTTGCCAACATATTCATCGCTTGCAGTTACACCACGTTGGCGCAAAGTGGGTTGTACTTGCTCTACCAAATAACCAAGATTATTGGTAACATAGGATTTCATGTATTGGGAGTTCATCCATTCGAGTTTTTTCAAATCGAACACCGCACCAGCTTTGTTTACATGCTCAAGCTGAAACTCTTTTACCAATTCATCAATAGAATAAATCTCACGTTCGCCACTTGGGTTCCAACCAAGCAAAACGATAAAGTTGAGGAATGCTTCTTGGAAGTAACCTTTGTTAATGTAGTCGTGTGTGGCTACATCGCCCTGGCGTTTGCTGAGTTTAGTTTTGTCGGGGTTGAGGAGTAACGGTAAGTGTGCAAACTTTGGTGCTTCCCATCCAAATCCTTCGTACAACAACACGTGTTTGGGTGTAGATGGCAACCATTCTTCGCCACGGATTACGTGAGTTATTGCCATTGTGTGGTCGTCCACAACGTTTGCTAAGTGATACGTTGGGAAGTTGTCGGACTTGAGTAATATCTGGTCGTCCACATCTTTACATGGCACAACAATATTCCCACGAATCACATCGTGGAATTTTACTTCGCCTGTTATGGGAACTTTCATGCGGACTGCAGCGGGTTCGCCTAAGTCTAATAAGCGTTGGGTTTCTTCCGGGCCAAGTGTAAACTGATTCCGCATAGATGAACGGTCGTACCGTGGGGCTATGCCGGCAGCTTTTTGGCGTTCGCGCATGCGGTCGAGTTCTTCGGCTGTATCAAACGCATAATATCCCATGCCTTTTTCAATGAGTTCTTTTGCATAGGCACGGTATAAATCTGTGCGATCGCTTTGCACATAGGGGCCGTAGTCTCCGCCACGTTGTGGAGATTCATCGGGCACAATGCCTGCCCATTCTAACGATGAAACGATGTCATCTACCGAGCCTTCTACATACCGAGTCTGGTCGGTATCTTCAATCCGTAGAATAAATGTTCCGCCGTGATGTTTGGCAAACAAGTAGTTATATAATGCTGTTCGTAATCCGCCAACGTGTAAGTATCCGGTTGGCGATGGTGCAAAGCGTACTCGTACTGACATGGTTGTTATTATTATGTGAACGATTTGTACTACCGATGTTTTGTAAGGGTTGGATCGCACAGGGTTGGCGCGCTGAAGGCACTATAATCCTGTGAGGGTAACCAACACTTATTTTATTACCACACTGCGTTCTGCGTAAGAGTGTTCGGTTTCGTGTAGGCGAACTGCTATCCGGTGAATGCGTGGGTTTTGAAGAAGTTGTTCTTTGATTTGTTCTAAGAGCCAGTTACAGATGTTCTCGGCGGTTGTTACAAACGGAACGACTTCGGTTTTCATGGGATTTGTGAGAAAAAACTCTATCATTACGGAGTCTTGTTCGTCGCAAATAAACGCATGATCTAATTTATCTATTATTGGCTGAACTATGGTGGAAATATCGTAAAAGTCTATTACCATTCCATTGTTGTCAAGCTCGCCTTCCAACTCAACGCGGAGTTTATACGAATGTCCGTGAATATTCTTGCATAGCCCGTTGTGGAAGGGGAGTCGGTGCCCCATTTCCCAGCGAAAATCTTTTGCAATGGTTGTGGTCATGGTACTATCCTTCGCGTGTGTAGGTTGCTTCTATAATGGAGTGAATTCCACCACGTGTGCTCCATTCACTCTTTATGGTCATGCTAATTGGATTACAACAAGCTACTAAATCGTCGAGTATTTTATTGGTAACGGCTTCGTAAAAAATGCCCTGGTTACGGAAATCAAGGTAATAGTATTTGAGTGATTTTAACTCTACGCAGATTTCATCGGGGATGTACTGTAGGGTAATGGTGCCGAAGTCCGGCAAGCCGGTAACAGGGCAAACTGATGTAAATTCTGGGTTTACGTGAGTAATAGAGTATCGCCGGTTGCGATTTGGGTTTGGAAATGTTTCTAAAGTAGCCATTGGAAACTTTATGTGTGTAATGGTGAAAAATTTGGACAAAAAGTAGAATCGGACTGCAAAACTACATGATTTTAACCAAGAAATTGCGAACAATGGTTTGTCCGTTTGCAGAAATGCCGTATTTTCGCGGTCTGTGTTTTTACATCCTGCCGTAAAGTATAGTTTTACGGCTAGTGTTTCATAGCAAAACAGTACACTAACCATAGGAGTTTTTTCATGAGCGTTCGTCGTTTATACGAAACAACGTACATTATCAATGCCGCTTTAGAAGATGGCGATGTAGAATCGGTAGCAAAACGTGTTAGCGAATACATTGAGAATCACGGCGGTACCATAGTAGAGACCAACCGTTGGGGTCGCAGACGTTTAGGTTACCCAATCAAAAAGAAATTCAACGGATATTATGTTCACTGCATTTTTGAAGCACCAAGCAACACAATTCCTCTTTTAGAGCGTTTCTTTGTGTTGGACGACAATGTATTGCGTCACTTAACGCTTCAGTTAACTGAGAAACTGCATCAGTTCCGCAAAACACGTGCAATTGCACAAGCAGAACGCGCGGCAGCATTAGCAGCAGCATCCGATAACAAGTAAGTTGTTATAACGGAAACACAACATAATAGTAGAATTTGAAAACAAATAATAATTAAGGTATAAGCCATGAAAGTGATTCTTCGCGAAGACGTTGCTAACTTAGGCAACATCGGCGACATAGTAACAGTAAAGGATGGTTACGCTCGTAACTATCTGATACCACGTTCGCTTGCATATTTTGCTAATCCTTCTGCATTAAAACGCCTTGAAACTGAGCGTCGTACATACGAAAAGAAACAATTACGTATGCGCGAGCAAGCAGAATTAACAGCAAGCAAACTTTCCGAATTACAAATTTCCATCCCAATGCAAGTTGGCGAAGAAGGTAAATTGTTTGGTTCGGTAACTCCACAAATGATTGCTCAGGAGTTGGATGTTCGCGGTTTCAATATCGACCGCCGTACAATTATCATCGATGAGCCAATTAAATCGTTAGGTGTGTTCGACGTAAAAGTACGTTTGCACCACGATGTTATCGGAACGTTAAAAGTATGGGTTATCAGTCAGGAATAATTCCACACGAAAACCCTGCACACAAGAAGCGCACGAATTGAGAAATCGGTTCGTGCGTTTTTATTTGTTGTCAACGGAACAACCTGCCTGACTGATGTGTTATATTCCCATACCTATAACACACTAATACAATATGAAACCAATTGTTATTACCGGTGCAACCGGACTGTTAGGCAAAAAGATAGTTGCCTTGCTGCACAAAAAAAACTACGATGTCATTATCTTCAGTCGTTCTCCACAAAAAGCAAAGGAAGTACTACCGTATGCGCAAGAATATGTACGCTGGAATGCAGAAGAAAACGGCGACTGGGCAAAGTATATAGATGGAGCGTACGGGGTAATCAATCTTGCCGGAACAAACGTAGGTGAAGGACGTTGGACCGAACAAAAGAAGAAAGAAATCTACAATAGCCGAATTGTTGGAACACGCGGCATAGTACAAGCAATTACACAAGCAGTAAACCCACCTAAAGTGTTGGTAAATACTTCGGCATCTGGGTTCTATGGGAACAGTGATATTGTACAAACCGAAGAGCAGACTGCGGCATCGGATTTTTTAGCGCAAGTGTGTAATAGTTGGGAAGCAGAAGCACAAAAAGCATCATCCGTTACAAGGGTTGTTTGCCCCAGAGTTGGCGTTGTGCTTGATGCAAAAGACGGCGCATTGGCAAAACTTGCCTTACCATTTAAGTTGTTTACCGGTGTTTGGCTTGGTTCGGGGAAACAATGGATGCCGTGGATTCACCGTGACGACGTTGCCCGAATGTTTGTGTGGGCACTTGATGAACACAACCTTCAAGGAGCAATTAATGCTGTTGCACCAAACCCTGTTACCATGAAACAACTTGCAAAAGCCATTGGTAAAACTATGCACCGTCCGTTGCTTGCACCCGTTCCGGAGTTTGCCTTAAAACTACTTCTTGGTGAGCAGCACAGCATAGTTACTGGTGGCAATCGCCTTAGTGCCAACAAAGCTCTTTCGCTTGGATTTACCTACAACTTCCCTGTTGTTGAAGATGCTTTAAAAGATTTGTTGCAGTAAAGAGTTTTGCTATCGCAGGACGGCACCGAACAACTGTGATAAACACAACATCATACTGCCGATGAGAATGTTAGCTAAACTGATTTAACGTATCATGATTTGTAACTGATAATTCGTAATGGTAATAAATGCTGGTTATGAAGCAAATGTTGTTTATAAGTGTGTAATCCTTTGTGTTATTTGAAACACATAGTGCTCTCTACGGCAAGAAATAGGGTGTGGTGTAAGTAAACATGCGGTGCCGTCGGGCGATAGCAAATAATGCTTAAACAACAGGAAAACCAATACTTTAAAATACTTCTTGACTTTAAAGAGCGTGTGGGTTAAGTTTCGCCCGCCGATGGTGCCACGTTAGCCTTCCGGCACAATCGGATAACTATTTATCCTACCAATTTTAAGAGGGGAGTGTGGGACATGGACTCTTCAGAAGAATACGCACAGCGTTTTCCTCACCTTCAGTTTACGCGCTGGACTACAGGCGCAATGGCTTCGCAAGCCGGTTTTGGTTGCTACCGTATTAATACCCATAATGTACATCACGAACAAGCGCTTCATAGGGCGTTAGCGTCGGGCATTAATGTTATTGATACATCGGCTAATTACGGCGATGGTAGTGCGGAAGAACTAATTGGCAAAGTGTTAGCAGATGTTCAGACGCACAGTGGAATTACCCGAGAGGATCTGATAGTTGTTTCTAAAGCGGGGTATATGCAGGGGAGAAACTATCACCGTGCACACAAGCGCGAACATTTGGGTAATGCATTTCCGCATGTTGTAAAGTTTGGCGAAGGTTTGTGGCATTGCATTCATCCTGAATTTTTAGAAGACCAGATAACGCGTTCTATCCGCCACATGAATACACCGTATGTTGATGTGTATTTGCTGCATAATCCGGAGTACTTTTTAATTCATGCACAACGCGAAGAAATTCCGTTGGAAGAAGCTCGTGCTGAGTTTTACTACCGTATTAAACTTGCTTTTGAACATTTGGAGAAAGAAGTTGCAAGTGGCAGGATTAAACATTACGGTATTTCTTCTAACTGTTTTGCACATCCGGCGCATGCCGATGATTTTGTATCGTTAGAACGTTGCTTGGAAATTGCTGAAGAAGTAGCCGGAGCAAACCACAGATTTAAGGTGGCACAATTACCGTTTAATTTGTTAGAGACAAATGCTGCTACAGAGCTGAATCAGAATGGCAACACACAAACGTTTCTTGAATATGCGCAAGAGCATGATATTACCGTAATGGTTAATCGTGTTTTGAACGCAATAACACAAAACTCGCTGATTCGCCTTGCTGAACATGCGTTTGCAGGAACACCGGCACCAAGCGAAAGTGATATTGCTGCATTAATTGGTGATTGTGTTAAACATGAGGATGATATGCTTCAACGCATTCTTCCAACACTTCCTTTTGAAGAACACAGCAAAGAAACATTGGCTGATTTTCTTTCGCCCGGATTGCACCTTGTACACCACTGGGATAAGTTTGAAAGTGTTGAGCATTGGCACGATGTACAAATGCAGTATTTACAACCACGCATGAACGAAGCCATTGAGGCTATTCTGCATCATCCTGTTGAAGGCATGGATGATTGGATTAGAGCATTTAAGTTGGTAACTAAAGATGCCTTTAAGGCAATTACACATTTTTATGCTGTAAAAGCACAACCTCGTCTAACGCTTATCCGCGAAAAAGCGGTTTCGGTGTTTGGAGAGAAGTTTAATGATATGACCATTGCGCAGTTAGCATTTAATGCACCCAGAGCAACGGTTGGCGTACATTGCACACTTATTGGTGCCAGACGCGAACAGTATGTAGATGAAGTAATACAATCCCTGCAATCTCCTATGCCTGCGCTAACCCGCGAGCATTGGGAACAGCTTGCCGGATTAGAACAAGTTGTGTAGGCATACCAACAATTTTTAGAACAAACTAAAGCACCTTAAAAAGTAAGGTGCTTTTTTATTTTCAGTACCACTTTGTTTCATAATTTGCATTGGTACATTGTTCAACCATAACGCATTGTGTGGTGTATGATTGATTCGCAGGTATTAGTAGTAGGAGATGTTCACGGTTGCTTTCACACTTTTAAAAAGATTGTGATTGAATACTGGAATCCGGAAAAAGAAATTCTGGTGCAGGTAGGGGACCTGATAGACCGTGGTTTGTATTCGCCCGAGTGTGTTGGGCTTGCCCGTATGCTCAATCAGCGATATCCAAACCGAACGTTCTTTATTAAAGGCAATCACGAACTGGAGGCATCTATTTACTACGAAACACAAGCAAATAATCATTGGATTGAACAAGGTGGAGCAAAAACATTAGCTCAGTATAAAACTCGCGGTTATTCCTTTGCCGAAGATGTGGTATGGTTTAACCAAATGCCATTGTATTACGAAAGCAACTATTACCTTATTTCGCACGCTGGAGTTACCGATACCGACGAGCCATTTGATGAACTTAATTCGCTTGGTGTTGTATGGAATAGATCGGAACTAAAAAACATTGGGAAGGTGCAGATAATTGGACACACACCTTTGCCATCAAAACCGGAGTACCGCAAAACTGAAAATGTATGGAATATAGATACAGGAGCTTATCGCGGAAATACACTTACGGGATTACGTTTATCGGAACACGGTGATGTATTAGAAACGATACAACTACCAACCGATAAAGCAGACATCGCACAAACAACAACACAATAATTATTCACCAACACAACAACAATTATGAACGACATTCAACAACGATTAGCACGCGCAATCGACCACACTGCACTTAAACCGGAAACAACAAATGACCAGATTCAAAAACTATGCAACGAAGCATTAGAGTATCATTTTGCATCGGTATGTGTGCAACCACATTATGTTCACTTTGCACACGATATAGTTGATGGAAGCAACGTAAAAGTTTGTTCGGTAGTTGGCTTCCCACATGGAGCAACATTTGGAATGGTTAAAGCCCACGAAGCCCGCGCCGCAATTGCTCGCGGGGCCGATGAAATTGATATGGTAATTAACATTGCCGACCTTAAAAACGGCCGAGATGAAGATGCTCTGTATGATATTGAAGAAGTAACCGAAGTATGCCACTCGCTTGGTGTGCCGGTAAAAGTAATTATAGAAACGTGTGTACTTACAACCGACGAAAAGAAACGTGCATGTGATATTATTACTCGTTCACTTGCCGATTACATTAAAACCTCTACTGGGTTCTCTACCGGTGGGGCAACCCTGGAGGACATTCAGTTGTTTAAGCAACACATTGGTCCGCAAGTAAAAATCAAAGCAAGTGGTGGCATACGTACAGCCGAATTTGCCTTACAACTTCTTGATGCCGGTGCAGACCGCATTGGTGCAAGCGCAAGTGTAGATATAGTTAACGGCGCAGCATAATATTTTTTGCTATCGCCTGACCGCACCGAAGGTTTCTGCTCTATTTACCAACTACCTGCGGGACATAACCACAGCTTCAAATCTGTGTTTATCTTGTTTATGAAATAGTTGAGCATTAACAAATACTTCGTGTACGTTGCGTTTTTTTATGCAAGCTTTGAGGTTATGTATTTATAACCGCAAAGTACACAAAGTTGCCGCTAAGTTTCGCAAAGTCAGTAATTATGGGTAACGTACAGTTTAAATTAGTCAAACTAATCTGAATTGACCAGTTCTAACATTTTATATGTAGTTGAAGGTTCTTTCCGGCAGAAAAAGTTGTGGGGTTTGAATCAAACGTTTGGTGCCGTCTTGCGATAGCAAAAGAATTACTCTTCTGCTGTAATGCGGTCGTCAGTGATGTCCAAGGTTACCGATGTATCTTCCGGTTCTGGTTTGGGGAAGATAATAGAGAGAACAACTGATAACACAAGGATGGATGCCACTACTGTTAGTGATATTCCAATGGGAATTTTGAAGGTATCCATAAGTACCATTTTAGTACCTATAAACGTTAGTACCAACGCCAAACCATACTTAATGTAATGGAAAAGATTCATGATGTGCGATAGCGCAAAGAAGAGCGAGCGCAGACCCAGTATTGCAAAGGCATTGGATGTATATACCACAAACGGATTTCTGGAAACAGCAAGCACCGCAGGTACAGAGTCAACTGCAAAGATTAAATCGGTTACTTCTACAACCAGAACAACGATAAACAATGGTGTTGCATAACGCTGTGCATTTTGTATAACAAAGAAACGGTCGCCGTGGTATTCGTTGGTAACAGGGAAGAAGCGCTTGAACACCCGTACAAGTGGGTTTTGGTCTGGGTGAAGTTCTTTCTCTTTGCCAAACACCATGCGCAACCCGGTAAAAATCAGGAAGCCTCCAAAGATATAGATAAGCCAATGGAAATTCTCGATGAGTTCTACGCCAATGATAATCATTATCATGCGCATGATTAACGCACCAAAAATTCCCCAAAACAACACCTTGTGCTGGTATTCCTTTTTAACATGGAAGTACCCAAAGATGAGCAGGATAACAAAGAGGTTATCTACACTTAACGATTGTTCTATAATGTAGCCGGTAAAGAATTCGAGTGCCCGTTCTTGCCCTAAATAGTAATAAACTCCAACATCAAAAGCCATGGCCAGCATAACCCAAAATGCAGTCCATCCTAATGATTCTTTAACGGTAATGGTATGAGAACGGCGGTTAAACACAGCCAAGTCGAGCCACAACATCAGGGAGATGAAGGCACAAAAAACTATCCACATCCACATCGGCTCGGTCTGCATCAATAAGGTAATGATTAATGGAATTACTCGCAATATACGAATTAGCCCTAAGTATTTGAGGGTTTCATCCATTATAATAACCCCTTATACTTGCTTGTGGTAACGAACGCGTATTTTTGCACTCGTTTTTTTTGAATATCGCTTAAAACTATATGATAGTGATGAAATTTGGCGGGACATCGGTAAAAGATGCAACCGCAATGCGCCGCGTGTTAGGGATTGTACACGCACAACATGAAAGAACTCCGTTAGTTGTGCTATCTGCCTGTGGCGGATTTACCGATAAATTGCTTACCATGGCACGCTGCGCCGGCACAGGCGATACTCAGAAAATGCATGAGATGTATCAGATAATTTCTACACATCATATTACATTGTGTAATGAGTTATTGGCAAACGAAACCTACCGAGAACGCGCCTTACACAGAACAAACACCCTGTTAGAAGAACTTCGCGTGTTTTGCGAAGGTATTGCATTATTGGGCGAGTGTACTCCACGTTCGCTTGATGCTATTGCATCATTTGGCGAACGGCTTTCCACCAGCATATTTACTATAGCTGCCCAGGAACAAGGTTTGGATGCGTTGTTTCATGATGCCAGAACAACTATGCGGACAGATTCTGTTTACACAAACGCGACCGTACAGTTCAGCCAGTTACAAACTCTATCGCGCGGACAAATCCTTCCGCACATGGAACAAGGCGGCATCGTGATTACACAAGGATTTATCGGCAGTACGGAACAGCGCATTACTACTACGTTGGGAAGAGGTGGTTCGGATTTATCGGCCGCATTGTATGGTGCTGCATTACTTGCTGAAGAGATTCAAATCTGGACGGACGTAAGTGGTGTTTTAAGTGCCGACCCGCGCGTTATACTAAATGCCAAAAGCTTACCGGAAATCAGTTATGCCGAGGTGCGCCAGTTATCGTATTACGGTGCAAAGGTTCTCCACCCCGATACCATAAAACCCGCCGTAGATAAAAATATTCCGGTGAAAGTGCTTAACACATTCGAGCCATCGAACTCCGGAACAACAATAGTGTATTCTACCAAACCCGAAGAACATGGTTTGCGCGCAGTTACATTGATGCAGAATTGTATGATGATTCGTTTTGATGCCTCGCCTGATGAATCTGCCGCTCATATTTTGGCTGATGTGTTGGAATACTGCCATGTTCAAAAAGTTGAGATACTTGCCTCGGTTGGGAATGAGAGCTCGTGCGCCATTGTAATCCGTTCTTCCGATTCCACTATTATTCCCAACGCAAATGCTGTCCGTACAGCCGTTGCGCTTTTATGTGCCTGCGGACCTAACTTGTTACAACACGGCACAGAGTTGTTTGAATTTGCTTCGGCATTGCAGGAAAGTTCGCCTCTATCGGTATTATATGGTAGTTCGGATGTAAGCATTATTGCGCTTCTATCACCCGATAAAGCTCAGGCTGCGTTGCAAAAGGTACATGAGTATATTGCTGTATAACCTAAACGGTAACCGTTGTTATATAAACATTGGTTCTTTCCCGCAACTACTACGCTATTAGTAGCTGAATGACAGGTGCGGTTTGCGTTAGCAGAAAGATATTCTTGTGGATAATTCCATCGGTTGAATGTTGTATATGTACCGTAATTTCGCGCTTCTCATTACACTTCACTTTGGATTATATCATGTTAACACCTTCATCGTATCAGGTAAAACGGGCACTTATAAGTGTTTCCGATAAAACAGGCATTGTTGAATTTGCACGCGAGTTACATGCGTTGGATATTGAGATTTTATCTACGGGCGGAACGGCTAGTATGCTACGCTCTGAGGGGATTCCCGTTACCAGTGTTAGTGATATTACAGGATTCCCCGAAGTGATGGACGGCAGAGTGAAAACGTTGCATCCAAAAATTCACGGTGGTTTGCTTGCCGTGCTTGATAACGAACAACACAAACAGCAAATGGATGAACATGATATTTCTTCAATTGATATTGCGATTATCAATTTGTATCCGTTTGAAAAAACTGTTACTAATCCAAACTCAACCGATGAAGACATTATTGAGAACATTGATATTGGCGGCCCGGCTATGGTTCGTGCTTCGGCTAAGAATTACAAGTGGACAGCTATTGTGGTAAACCCACTTCGTTACGAACAATTGTTAACCGAGCTAAAAGCCAATAACAATACAATTAATGAAGACGTGCGTCGCAGTCTGGCTGCCGAAGCATTTGCCCACACGGCCCGTTACGATACACTTATTGCCGAGTACTTTGCAAAAGAAAAACAAGAATATGCGGAAACGTATATCATAACCGGAAGCAAAGACCAAGATTTACGCTACGGCGAAAACCCTCACCAAAGCTCGGCATTGTATGGTGGTTTTACAAAGTTGTATAATCAGGTACATGGTAAAGAGCTATCGTATAACAACATTATTGATATTGATGCCGCACAACACTTGGTAATGGAGTTTGGCGAACCAACAGTTGCTATAATCAAACATACTAACCCATGTGGCGTTGGTTCGGCTGATAATTTAGTTGATGCTTGGGATAAAGCATTCTCAACCGATACCGTTGCTCCGTTTGGTGGTATTGTTGCCGTTAACCGCGTAATTGATGCAACCTTTGCAAATGCTGTACATGCAATCTTTACCGAAGTGTTGATTGCCCCGGGTTTTACCGACGAAGCCTTGGATATACTCCGTAAAAAGAAAGACCGCCGTTTAATGATTGCCAATGCAAACGAAATCAGCAGAAACTTAGGAAAGCAAGTTCGTTCGGTAAGTGGTGGGTTTATAGTGCAATCGGCCGATGATAAACTTCTTGATAAAGATGCAATGCGTGTTGTAACCGACCGCGAACCAAACGACAACGAAATTGCATCTATGATGTTTGCATGGAAAGTATCGAAACATGTAAAAAGTAATGCCATAGTATATTGCGCCCCTGATAGAACTCTTGCCGTTGGTGCCGGACAAATGAGCAGAGTTGACTCAGCCCGAATTGCGGTTTCACGAGCAAAGCAATTTAACCTAAACCTACAAGGATGTGCTGTAGCAAGCGATGCCTTCTTCCCATTTGCCGATGGCTTGTTACAATGTATCGAGGCAGGAGCAACAGCGGTAATACAACCCGGTGGGTCTGTTCGCGACAGCGAGGTTATTGCGGCAGCTAACGAACACAACATTGCCATGATGTTTACCGGAATGAGGCACTTTAAGCATTAGATAATTTTGCTTTCCCGCTGTGGCCGAAGCAACCCTTCTGCGCCGTCACACGGGCGGGAACTACCCTTCTGCATCGCTAGTGAAAAATATTTTTACTGTGAAATACAATAATGCGTGTTGTAACACGTATTGATCCTTATCTTTGTAAAGTTATGGGTGAAATTCTACGAAATCGCATACAACAATCGCAAGAAATGTCGCCATATGTGGATGCCATGCTTAATGTACTTGTGTGTGCCGATTACTTCCGCCGGTTAAGCGAGCAGGTATGTTCCGAGCACGGAATCTCGTTAATACAGTACAATGTATTACGAATTCTCAAAGGCGCACATCCGGGCGGTCATTCTCGATGCGATATACGTAGCAGATTAGTAGAACGTGGAACGGATATAACTCGGTTAGTAGATAAACTTGAAGCTCAAGGATTTGCCGAGCGTACCCGTAGTGAAACCGATAAACGTTACTCCCATACAAAGATCACTACAAAAGGGATACAGTTACTCCAAACACTGCATCCAAAAATAGAAGCAATTGACAATATGCTTTCTGAGGTGATTTCTCATAAAGAGGCAGAGAAGTTATCTGAAATTTGCGAAAAGATTTACTCTAACGAAGAGTAAAATTTTTTAAACGAATTATATGTGTGTTGTAACACGCTTTTTTTTATAAATAACTTAATAAGGGACTTGATATGAAAAATATCCTCTCCATAGCATTACTACTTGTAGTAAGTGCTTTCACCGCAACCGCTCAGAATACGGTTTGGAATCTGGATCCATCGCACAGTATGTTAGGATTCAAAGTAAAACACCTTGTAATATCATCGGTAACAGGGAAGTTTACAGAGTATAGTGTATCAGTTAAATCGGATAAACCTGATTTTACCGATGCACAGATTACTGTTGTTGCAAAAACAAAAAGCATATTCACCGATAACAACGACCGCGATAATCACTTACGTAGTGATGATTTCTTCAATTCGGAAAAATTTCCTGAAATGACGTTCAAAAGCAAATCCATCAAAAAAACAGGTGGTAATAAATACAAAGTAACCGGCGATCTTACTATCAGAAATGTTACAAAAACAGTAACGCTTGATATGGAATTTGGTGGAATAGTAAAAGACCCTTGGGGTAATACTAAAGCCGGTTTCAGTATCTCTGGTGAAATCAATCGTTTCGACTATAACTTAGCTTGGAATAAAGCAATTGAAGCAGGTGGCTTAGTTGTAGATAAAATGGTTAAGATTGAATGTGATGTAGAATTAGCAAAAGCAAAATAATAATTTGTTGGTAGGGAGTTAGCAGCACTATTCACATACAGAATAGTGCTGCTTTGCTTTAAAACTGAAGTACCAGTTTGCCAAATTGTTTACTTTCTTTCATTCTATCGAATGCAGATACAACATCTGCAAAAGAGCGAATTGAATCAACTACCGGTACAAGTTGATGAACGGTGATAAAGTCTAGCATTGCAGAAAAGTCCTCGTCCGAGCCCATTGTAGAGCCTTGAATCCGTAACTGCTTCCAAAATACTTTTCTAATGTCAAAATCAGGAATAATCCCATGAGTAGCACCATAGCTAACAATTGTGCCTCCCGGTTTAATAACATTCAATAGTGCATTAAAATCATTTCCACCTGCACTATCTATAATAACATCAAATCCGTTACTGATTTTCAGTAATTCTTTATACCAATCTTGTTTCTTATAATTGATTCCACCCTCTGCACCTAATTGAATTGCCTTAGAAATTTTCTCTTCACTTCCACTGGTTACAAAAACACGCGCACCTACGGTTATGGCAAACTGCAAGGCAAATAACGCAACCCCACCGCCAATTCCAGTTATCAGCACATTTTGATTTTTTACTGTGCCTCCTTGGGTAAATAGTGCCCTGAATGCAGTAAGCCCGGCTAATGGGATAGCGGCAGCTTGTTCTGGTGTTAGGTGTTGTGGCAAGTAGTGGAGTCTGTCCATTGGTACATTAATATACTCTTGCAATGTACCTGTTGTAGGCATTCCTAAAATAGAATACTCGCCAGACTGTGACTTTGGGTTTGAGCCCCAGTTGATGTTTGGATTTATGATAACTCTTTGTCCAATCAAGTGTCGATTTTCATTATTAGCAACCGATTCAATTACCCCACACCCATCAGAGCCCAATATAGCCGGGTACATTATTTTAGCATACTTTCCTTGTCTTATCCACTCATCTCTGTGGTTTAAAGCGGCAGCTAACATTTTTACACATACCTGATTATTTTGTAAAGGTGTTTTGCTGATCTCTTCAATACGGAAAGAATACGGCGAATTACGTAAGCACAATGCTCTCATAAACTAATGTATTGTTGTTGGATGAATGTCTACTTGCTCTGCATCAGGAATTCTGCAACTTACTACTAATCCCCGATTTGTTGTTCTGTAAATCCGACCACATTCGTTTGTAGGATTGTTCAATAGTTACATGAATAGTGTCCAGATGAATTGACTCGCAGGGAACGCCTGCTTTTATAACATTACTCGGCATAGGTGGAGCAACGCAAGAGGTAGGTTCCTGAACAATAACTTTTCCTTTATACTTACTTATTTCTTGTGCTCCCTTGGTTCCATCAGAACCTAATCCGGTCATCACAATACCTAAGCAATATTTACCAAATGCAGATGCACAAGTTCTGAATAATGGGTCTGCAGCAGGGCGAACATAATTTTCTTTTGCTTCTTGGTTTAATTCAATACCAAATCTATTATTTATCAACAAGTGGTGGTCACCTGCTGCAAGATATATTAATCCCGGCTCTGCCTTCATTCCATGTTCTGCAAGTACAACCGTGTGGTGTGTTACATTGGTTAACCTTGCCGCAAAGGAATCCATCATCCAGCTTGGGCCGTGTAACACAATAAACATTGCAGCATGCTCTAATCTTGGAAGTTTAGTTAACATTTCGGTTAATGTAACTGGTCCGCCGGTAGAAATTGCCAGGCAAATACCTACAAATGGCGGCACGGCTTGTCCGTGTATTACAGGTGTTGTTCGTACTTCGTTAACAATAGTAGTTTTGAATGCTGGGGTTGACGGAACAACTGCTTTGTGCTCAGACGAAGGGTGAGTTGGTTGTCCCGGTTCAGTATTGCCTTTTTCAATAGCTTCAATGATTACTTTGGGGTCAACAGGTTTGGCGTAGAATTCATTTGCACCGCATTCTTTAGAATACTTACGTGCACTTTCGGAATTCAAAGCTGTGTAGATAATAATTAGGGGTTGCTTCCGGTTAGAACTTCGTATGTACCGTAATATTTCCACTCCATCAACACCGGGCATCATCCAATCGGTAATTACCACATCATAGTCATCTTTTTTCCAGTATTCCAAGGCACGTTGTCCATCGTACGCAGTAATAACGTAGTAACCCGCTTTCTCCAAATGCATTCGTAAGAAAGAGGCAGATGATGGATTATCTTCAGCCAGTAATACTCTTTTCATGTAAAAGATATAAGCCTATTTTGATACCGCGTAGTATTTCGAGTAAGTTATCGGAAATTACATAGAAAACTGAACATAGTATCCAAATTAGTTGAGTAGAAGTATGAATGGGAATATCTGCTATCGCCGGACGGCACCTAACCGCCTGCTATGTAGTGCCTTACCTTGCCGGAAGACTCCTTATCTACATCACGATGAAGGCTGCTATTATGTATACAGTTATCTCCCGCAATAATAAGGGTGTTTTACAGCAATTGTTCGGTGCGGAATTGCGTTAGCAAAAACACCATTGTACAACAAAAAAGGTATGCCCGTTTACTTCAGACATACCCTTGAAAATATTAAAAGTATGGTTTACTTTACAATGATAACCGGAGTTGATTCAGATTGTTTGCCCGCTTGGATACGAACGCCATACATGCCGCTTTCAGCTTTCGAGGCATCCCATTTTACGGTGTATGTGCCGCTTGGTTGTACTTCGTTTACAAGCGTTGCTTGAAGTTCACCAACGTTATTCACAACCATTAATGTTACTAGTCCTTTCTCGTGGATAGTATAGGTGATAGCTGTGGAAGTAGTTGCAGGATTTGGATTTACTTCGCCAATTAGCGGTTCCGCTACCGATGCCGCCGGGGTAGTGGTTGGATTGATTTGATACATTGCATTGATACTTGGCGCACCGTAAGCTGCTGCTACCATACGTCCGTTTGGAGCAATTGCTAACCCTTGTACACATTGTTGGTCTAACCCTGTATTAAAGGTTGTCCAGTTTTCGCCGTTATCGTTCGAAACAAAAACTCCGCCACACCATGTTGCGGCATAAATTGCGCCCGATGGAGCTAATTGTAACGATTTAACGTGTAATCCTTCAAAACCAACTTTGTTCCAAGATTTACCGTTGTCTTTGCTTAAAAACATTCCGCCAGGAGCGCATGGACCAACTAAGTATCCGCCTGCTAAAACATTACCGTTAGGTGCTACTAAAACTTGTTCAATAACACGGTTAGTTAATCCTTCCGAGCTTTCACTCCACGGGGCACGTCCGTTATCAGAGATAAATATGCCGCGGTATGTACCAAGAAGTATTTTACCATTACGTAACTGGGCAAAGCTGCTGATTGGTTCGCCTTCTAATCCGGCTAAAGTCCAACTTAGTCCGTTGTCATCGGAACGGTACACACCGTTGTTAGGTGTGCTTGCCAGGATGTAGCCCTCTGGCGAGTGCCATAAACGTGCAACGTGGTTAGCTCCAATACCTTTGTTTGTTTGGTACCACGATTGTCCGTTATCATCGGAACGTAAAATCCCGCCGTAGGTTGTTCCAACCAAAATGGAATTTCTGGAATCACCCGCAGTTGGTAGGGAAATCTCTAAAACGGTACTGATGTTACCGTATTCCGATGAGAGTACTTTAATCCAGGTGTCTTCTACACCCAGACGGAAAAGCGCATCGGAATTAACGGAATATATATCGCCATTTGCGGTTGCTACCACAAGATTTGTAGTTTTATCGGATGGCATATGTAAACCCTGCCATACATCTTGTGCATACAAACTACATGCACTTAATGCTAAACTTACTAATAGTGAACCAAAACGCATTGTACCTCCACTTCGTGTAATACTATAAACTATTTATTAACCAACTTTAGGACGACCCACGGAATGATATTCAAAACCGTACGACTCCATAACGGGTAAATCGTACATATTTCTTCCGTCAAATATAACTTTATTTTTGATTGAATTTGCAACTCGTTCAAAATCCGGATTGCGGAACTCATTCCATTCTGTTGCAATTATTAATGCATCTGCTCCCTCAACACACGCATACATAGATGCAGCATACTGAATTTGGTTACCGTATCGTTTCTCGGTGTTGGCTTTTGCCTCGGGGTCGTAAGCCACAATTTCAGCACCTAACGGAAGCAACATATCTATTATTTTATACGATGGAGCTTCCCGCACATCATCGGTATTTGGCTTGAATGCCAATCCCCATAATGCAAACTTCTTACCCTTAATATTGCCATTAAAACGTTCAACAAGTTTGTTAACAAAACGTACAACTTGTTCTTTATTGACGTGTTCAACAGCTTCAATAATTTGTAAGGGAGTTCCGGCTTCTCGCGCAGAGTAAATCAACGCTTTTACATCTTTTGGGAAACACGAGCCGCCATATCCAATCCCCGGATAGATAAATCGCTTACCAATTCTAGAGTCCGAGCCAATTCCCAAACGCACATTTTCAATATCTACACCAACATTCTCGCAATACACGGATAAATCATTCATAAAGCTAATCTTCATTGCCAAGAATGAATTTGCAGCATACTTAGTAACCTCAGAACTCCGTTCATCCATCACAAATACCCTGCTTCCGTTTCGGAAAAAGGGGTCGTATAAATCGCGTAGTTGTTCTTCAATAAATTTGTTCCTGGTACCTATTACAACGCGTTCCGGTTTCATCGTATCTTCAACTGCAAAACCTTCGCGCAAAAATTCGGGATTACTTGCAACATGGATTTCAAATCCCGGCGCTACTTCATCAATAACTGCTCTTACTTTTTCAAATGTTCCAACAGGTACAGTGCTACGTGTAATAATTATACGTGGCGCGGTAATGTTTTCTTCTTTAATAATTGTTGCAAGCTGGCGGGTTACCTGTAATACATATTGTAAATCAGCCGAACCATCTTCGTTGGGTGGGGTAGGCAAGCACAAAAACAACATGGTGCAGTTTCTCACTGCCTCGGCATGGTTTGCCGTAAATATCAACCGACTTTCCCGTAGGTTGCGCTCTAACAGTATTTCTAAGCCGGGTTCGTAAATAGGTGATTTCCCACTTTTCATGGTGGCAACTTTTTGCTCATCTACTTCCACACAGTATACGGTATTACCAACTTCGGCAAAACACGTTCCTGATACTAAACCAACATATCCTGTTCCAATCACTCCTATTTTATGAGGCATGAACGCACCTTATTGTTGTATCAGTTTCATAATAACCATAACCAAAATAATTAACGCTGCTAACATAAGCCCGAACTTTACCAACTTTTTAACAATGGTAAACACAAGCCCAACAGCCAATATTCCAATAATAATTTTGGCAAACACCGGCAATGCCACAAACATTTCAATCATAAGTATCTCCGTATAATGAATTTGCTGGCGCAGTGGGGAGGTAACTAATTCGTATCACATGCCCACATTTACCCAGACAGTTTCGTCCTGCTATAGTCTGTCGTTTCCTTGCGACGCTGTACCGAGCGGTTCGCGCCGAGTCTGCGCGTAGTATGGATTGCTTCGGCAGAGGCGGGAAACCCAAAAAATTATCAACAAATTTATGGAAGTCCGGATAGATAGTTCTACGCAAAATCCCGTACGCGCCAATTACTTTGTACTCATGGGCGAGTTCATAATTGGCGGTTTTGGGAAGTCGCCTTCTAACGGACGAATCTCAACGTCTTCGAATAACAAATCGGGCACAATTACCGACGCCGCCAAATACTGCGAGCCACCCGAAATATATGGGCTTGTTACCGCAGGTGCTAAAAAGTTGTAGGCATACGGTGTTTTACCAACTGCAAGCAAATCCTTAAACATGCTTGGTGCCATTCCTGCTGCTTGGGTACCACGTACAAGTTCTTCGCGGCCATCGGGGAATACTTTGTACACCTCAAGCAAATTCATGGTTGACTCGCCAAGTGAATAAGGGAAGTCTCCACTGGTTTGCGAGAACAATGTTGTGTAAAGTATATTCTGGTTTAGTGCTTTACGAACAATGTAACCAAACTGTAAGTCGCGGTCTTTTAGAATCTTTGCCATGCGTTTGATAAGCTCTTTGTGGTCTGCTTCTTTTTTCTTGTCGTTACATACAAATTGCAGAACATCAAACATAGCGGCACAGCCACGTTGGCGTCCGTTGCTTTGTTTTATGCGTCGTGTTGGGATTCTGGAACTGAGTAAAGTTTTTAAGTATCCTTTATCAACCAATGTAAGTTTCTCGGGGCGTATTCCATCGTCATCTAACGTAAAAGAACCAAACAATGGTGTTTTGTTAAATGTAGTTTCTTTTGGAATGGAATAGACTGAACAAAACTCTGCCATAACACGCGCACCAACTTTATTCTGGAATGCAGTGTAGCGGTCGTTATCCTGAATACCTCTATCGGTTAAAGGAGCGCGTTGAGTTGCTACGTACGGTGCAAACATCTGCGCAAACACTTCTGCTGCTGCCTGACCTTCAAACAACACCGGACCCGAATACGGCTCGACAGTGTTGGAGGTTAGACATTGCTCTAACTTTGTTGCAATCATATCTGCGGCACGTGCCAAAGAGTCGCGCCAAGGTAAATCGTTAGGGTGCTTTGCATAAGCAGAATACATTTGTGCAAGTGGCATTCCATCGGCTGCTTGGGTAGAACACACAATCTCAAAGCCGGTTTGCAATTCTGTTTTTACATACTCACGTCCTTCGCTATTAACATAGATAACAGTTTCGGGCAGGTATTCCATGCTCACACTACTTGCGTTAATGTTTGGATGTTTTGTAAATGCTAACGATGTGAGCATAACTAATTCTTCAAAACGTTTTTTATCCCACGCTGGGATTGCAAACGTATCAATTTCAGTTACGGGTGGTAGTAGGGTAAAATCGTAGGTGGTATCTAAGCGCGAACGGTTTTTTACCGATGATTCTTTTTTAGCATATAGCTCAACTGCTTGTTTGTAACATGCATCGCTTGCCAGCCATAACTCACGGCGGAACGCATTGTAATCTAACTCCATTGGAACGCGACGGTTCTTAAAATTCTCTTCGTCATCGCTCGAGCCAAAGAAGCTCAAACTTACATCAAAGAAATTTGTGTTATCGAACTCCGGTTTACCAACACGAATCCCAACAGTAAGCCGTGGAACAAGTGCCGAACTTGACTCAACCAAACTGCCAAGCGTTGCCTTTACATTATTGCTTTGGCGGATAGTTAACGTGTATTCAATGTAATACGGCTTTTGCAACGACGCCACCTGCAACTCCTGTAACGAGCGTTTAATTTCATCGCGCATTGCACGGCGTACCTGCTCAATATTCTGGGCATTGGTAAGCGATGTTGCAAAAACAAATAGTAGTACTAATCCGGATATTTTCTTCATAATCGTTGTATGTAATTGTTTTATTTCTCTCACAGTATTTCACAGCGTTCAGCGCGCAGACCCGGCGCGAGCCGAGCGTTGGTTAATGCGGTTACTTCCCGCAAGATGTTGGTGTTTAGTAATGTACATTCGGTGCGGTCAGGCGTTAGCAAATAATACTTATGGCTTAGCACCTGTAACCGGTGAAGCAAGGAGTGGCGGCTTTGCCTGACTCTTTGCTTTCTTCTGAACTTCTATTGTGGACACCAGTAAACTTGGGCTACTTGCACTTACAGGCACCCCGCCACTCTCTGCGCCACACACACCATTAAAAATACCGATGTCATCTGCCGCGGCAACAATGTTATTAAACGTTGCAAGCGGAGTACCGATTAAATCCACACCGCGAACAAGTTCATCGGCGCGACCATCGGCATATATTTTATACACCACAAGCGGCTGTACGTTAAATGCGTTGGGTACTGTTCTACCTGTAAATGTAAAACCGCCACTGATGTCCTCGAACAATAAGCCGTACTCTTTATTCTGCTTTTTACATTCGTTGCGAAGTTGCGTGCGAAGTGAATCGTAAGGAATTTGTTTGTGAGCAACTACCATCAGGTTTGATTGGCGTGCAACACAACGGTATCCTGCTTGGCGTCTGCCGTGACCGTTGGAAACCGGAAAACCATCAATTGGAGAACGTGACATCAGAAAGCTTTTGAAGATTCCATTTTCAACCGATACAACTTTCTTTCCTTCTACTCCTTCATCGTCGAACTTAAAGTAACCAACTAAATCGGTATTGCCACGTTGTTTTAAAGTTGGGTCGAAAACCACGTCAATAAAATCGGGTAATATCTTTTTGTTTACGAAGTTCTTAAATGTTTGTGATGAGTTAGGATCTTTCTGACGGTGACCTTCAACTCTGTGACCAAATATCTCGTGGAAAAATACGCCCGATGAACGCCCTGATAAAATTGCCGGACCTGTATATGTTTCAGCAAGCGGTGCCTCGCGAAGTTTGCCCAACAGTGAAATCATTTCTTCCACATCTTTGCGGAGTGATTCTTCGTTGGGAAGTCTATCGGCAGTGAATGCAGTGTATGATTTGTATAAGGGCAACGTCATGCCGTCATCGGCTTTTGTACTTGCCTGAATAAACAGCTTTACTATCGGCTCGGCAGAAACAATTTCAGAGCCTTCGCTACTTACAAAATACTTTACGTTTAAGTCTTGTTGGAAATACATACGCGCTGTAAAGATTTTGCCATCGCGTGAAAACAGAGCAGACAATCGGCGCATGATGCCTTTCCATTGTGCGGTATCAACAATAAATTGTGTGTCAACATTATCTTTATAAATAATCGGAGACTGATGCGAGAAATCTGCGGAAGTATCTTCTTCTTTAACTTTTACTGCCTTGTTGGTAAGAACTTTACCATAGCGCTCAACCGCTGACTTATAAATACGGTCGGTTGCGCTCCATAACGCCTGGCGTATGGGCATTTCATCGTTACCTAACGGAAGTTGTTTGCCGCCGCGTCCGCCGCCGCCAAAATCAAATGCCTGCCCGCGAATTACGTGGGTATTATCGAGGTTGTAATCGCCAACGCGCATATCAATATCAAGCAACCGTTGTTTGGAGTAATCAGCAGCTTCTATATTTCCAAACGAAACGGATATTCGTTGAGACTGTATATCGGTAACACAATACGATAAATAATACGGAGGACGCTGTTCTTTCCCAAGTTGCTTCATGGAACGCTGAAGTTCCGATTTCATGGCAGTTAATAATGCGGGGTCGTTTTGGGCATGTACTACAGAGCCAAACAACAGTAAAGAACAAAAAAGAGATAAGCGAATCAAAACGTACATAAATTATTTTCTAGAAATTGAATTCAACAAAGATACCAAGTGTTTATCAAACCTGCGTGGAGACGCATTGAAATTAGTTGAATTGAAAAATACCATAAAAAAAGTCCTCAAGCCAAGCCGGCTGAGGACTTTTAACAGTTTATGGGTAAAAATTAACGTACTATAGCAAGTTTACCAAGTGAAACTACTTTACCACCATTGATAACAGTGTAATTATACATTCCCGCCGGTAATGCAGCTGTGCTGAATTGGGTTGAGCTACCGTTGAACGATACATTCTGAACTTGCTGACCAAGGTTATTGGTGATAACTAATTGAGATTGTACGTTTCCTTCCGGTAGATTAACCTGAATAGTTGCAATATCTGATGTTGGGTTTGGAGTAACGAATGATGGAGTTGTAGCTTCTTCTTTAACATCGGTTGTACCAACATGGATTGTGATTTTAACATCAAGTTTATCTGATTCGCTATTGATATTGTAAATGGTATAGGTAAGAATTGTGGTGCCCATTACATTGTTTGGGAAAAAACTCATGTGTCCGGAATCATTTACGTCATTCGGTGCTAATACTACAGTACCATCTTTACCGGATGTTTCATTTTGAGATTCGCCAAAACACTGTTCTGCAAAACAAAATGTACTGGTATGACCATTTACCTGCTCCGCACGATTAATTTTTAAGCGGTAGCTATTTGTAGATGAAGATATATTCTTAATTGCAACCGTGAAGTTAACGGATTTATTAGGTGTAGTCCAATATTCCATGGTCATTGGCTCAAGCTGAATGGTTTGTGCCATAGCCATAAATGGAATTACACAAAAAATAATAAGGCGTATCAAGAATTTCATAAGTTTGCTCCGAAACATTTTAGATAAAACAATTGTCACAGTTTTCAATCCGCAAAATACAAAAGCGAATCCGTTCAAAAACACGAATAATTAAAACAAGTTTCAATACTATTTCAGGAATCCTTATGAAAATTGTTAGTTTTCTTGCTCTTATTGTTGTTTTTACATTGGCTGCCCATACCAAGTTTGCCGATGCCTCAAAACTTCCCGCTATTAAAATTAAAACTCTTGACGGTAAAACTATCAACACAGCCGACCTTGCTAACGACGGTAAACCAATCATTTTAGACTTTTGGGCCACCTGGTGCAAACCATGCGTTCAGGAATTGAGTAATATTTCTACCGTGTACGAAGATTGGCAAAAAGAAACCGGTGTTAAAGTAATTGCAGTTTCCATAGATGATGCGCGTAATAGCCACAAAGTTGCACCATTTGTTAAGGGACGTAACTGGGATTACGAGGTATATATTGATGAAAACTCCGACCTAAAACGTGCGCTTAATGTAAACGAAATCCCGCATACATTCCTTATCAATGGAAAGGGCGAAATTGTTTATCAGCATAAATCATATGCTCCGGGCGATGAGAATCACTTATACGAAGAAGTGAAAAAAGTTGCAGGGTTAACGAAGTAACATTCATGTTACCCACAACTGCCAAAGCAATCCTTCAGCGCGGCAACCCGGTCCGAACCTAACGGTTCAGCGTTGCAGGAAAAAGTAAAAGGGACAAATTCTGTTTGTCCCTTTTTATTCTGTAATTGTATTATGTAGCTATTCATTACGTCTTTTGCGAAAGGCAATTGGTGGGTTCGCGCTGTGTCTGCGCGCTGGCGCGTTTGCTACGGTAGTAGCGGGTAACCATAATTATTTTAAACGAAACCTCGCACCAAGTTGAACGCATACATGGGTAACGCTCCAATCCCCGTCTCCTTCACTAATCATACCACTAACTGGTATTGTATAGTTAGTTTCGATATTTGCACTGATACGTGGTGTAATTGGTAACGTAAACCCTATACCCAATACAAAGCCGAACCTGAATGTTGTCAGTGATGACATTTCTGTTGTAGGTTCAGTTTTGGTACGACCAAGTGAGGGGGAATAAGCATAATTTTCGGGTTGGAGAATTCTGCGTTGTAATGTTATGTTATTATTGGCATGTAACATTCCACGTGCTCCACCCATAATATACATTGAACGTAATGGGTAATATTCAGCGGCAAAACATAACGAGAGTACCGGAGTATTCACTGTTACTATGCGTTCTTCCTGAAAAGGTACTAAACTACCATCCGGTAAACGTATTTGAGAAAGTATAGTATCAGCAGAGCGTATGTCCCCGCCAATAGTTTCTAAAGTAAATCTTCCGCTTAAGGCAAGTTTTTCGTTTATTCTCCGTGAAGCTGAAACTCCAAAATATCCACCACCGCCAGAGGTGCCTCGGAATACACCGTTACTGATGATATTTCCACTTCTGCCAAACTCTGCATTGTGATACGTTTGATTATAAACAAAGAACCCCCCAACCGACCATGATGAGCTTGTTTCGCAATCCTCTCCATCCGGACATATCTTAAAACCGTATTTCTCTGTTCTATTGTCAAACGTGTAACAAACGGTAATTAATGTTCTATTGCCGGCAACATCGTATGCCTGAAAAACCATTTTGCCCTCGATTCCATCTTTTACAGGTTTAACTTTAATCTGTACCTGTGGGGCACCTTCTTCTATTGTAGGTAATGTTGCATTTAAGCCAAGTGCATACAATACTTTTACCGAAGCTAACCCTTTATCGTTATTTCTATCGTCTCGTATATAAACTGTAATACCATCTTTTGTTTGTTTACTTTCGCCAAGAGGGGGAATAGTATCTTTTCCTTCTTCTAAGTCGAAGAATGATTGCCCACCCATGTTCCCATACGCATCAAACGAATCAGACTTATACCCAAAACCATAACTGTACAAACCAAAAGGAGCTTCGCAATTAAGAATATGAGTACCAAAATCTATTTTCTTTTGCGCAATGGAATAACGGGAAAGAGCAAGTTGCTCAAACTCTGCAGAAGGTATCGGCTCACCATCTAATCTTATTGTAGTAATTGACTCTGTAGGAACAACAAGATTTACGTAATGATCCCAACTACCATTAACCGGAGTTGCTATTCGATAGTTCTTAATGAATTGTTGTGTTGGTGATACCAGGATTAACATGGGGTCGCCAATAGAATCACCATTCTTAAACCCTTGCGAAAACTGTCCTACAAGTATAGGTTTATCTGCGGTAATTTGTAAATGTTCACGTACATTCATGTTCTCGTAAAATTCGCCTGCATCTAAAACGCTTACCAATTTAGTGTTCTCAAACACCTTAGTTTTATTTTCAGATGCGATTACCCTAAGTGTATATCTTGAACGCCCCTTTAGCATACCTACATAGAAATGCTTCCCCCACGATGAAACCGGAGGCATTTGTTCAACAAGATGATTGCATGCCTGTACATTCATTGGAACATAACCACAACTATGTCCGCTAAACACAGCAACTTTTCTGTTTGAACGGATTAATGTTCCAGTTAAATCACCTGTGCCTACGGAGTAAAAATCAGCCAATAGTTGATACACATCACCTTTACGAAGTAATACCGCATATGGCTCACCTTGTTTATGACCATCGGTAGTGGCAGCATTGGGTGTTATATATAACTCCGTTGAATCCTCGGTAGCAACCACGGCAATTTGTGATACTAAATCTGCTGAAAGTTTATAATATCCCATTGCTCTATACTCTGTACCCAACACACTAACGGGTAAAGCCAAATAAGTATCTGTTGATTGGTAACGTCTGTTCAAGCCATATACAGAGATAGGGTTATCGCTGGTTATATGAACTGCTCTACGTTGGGGAACGGTTATAGTATCAAGTTGTGCATTTTCCGTTAGCATCATACTTGCAACAGTGCCACCTTTAACAATAAGGTTCCGTTTATAATTAATGCCATCGCAAAAAATTTCTACTCGTGCATCGTTGTTTGCAGTTATAAACAATTCTAATGTTAGTGGGTCGGCAGAATTGTTATCAGAACCTTCGCGATAATTACGCATAAAGCAAACCCAAAAGTCAGTGCCTTCGCTATTTACCATCTTTGGGGATAGTTCAACAGGTTTCCGGTTAGGAATGGCACCGGATTTTTGTGCAAAACTAACCTGAGTTGCTAATGTGACTAAAACTGCGATGCTTATGATATGTATTATGTACAAGGTTCTTACCATTACTTCACCACCCAACATTGCTGTATGTAAACACCACGTTTCGATTTCATCCTGATGTGATAAACACCTGAAGCAACCGACCACGTATCAAACAAAAATGTATGTTTATATGTACCGGGTGGCTGAATTTTTACTTCGTCAGTTTGTACTAAAACACCTGCCAAATTAAACATATCAAACACAACCGATGTACTATCAAGCACTCTATACTCAACTGTAGTAAACGATGTACAGTAGTTTGGAGCAGGTGAGGAAATATACTCTCCATCAACTGGTTCTATAGGAGCTGTATCATAAATTTTAATCAACGAACTGTCATTTTTAAAGGTATCTACAAGTCGGTTACCAATCAATAATCGAGTTATGAGAATTTTTGCAATAGAATCCGGACCTGCTAATGGTTCAAACGGTATACTGATAACTTTTTTACCCACGTATGTAACATTATTAGAGGCAACAAACGAAACAGTAACCAGAGAGTTGTCTTCCGAAAGTGGCACCTCTGAAATCGAAGCTGACGTAACATCAGTGCTTAAAATGGTAGGTGTAAGTAATAGATTAAGTAAACTTTTTCGATACGAAAAAATAAAGCGCACGGTGTCATTCTTAGAAGCAGATAGTGATGCTTCTACAGGAACTAACGAAACTTTACCACGAGATAACGTGGTGTCGCGTATATCAACACGAGGCTGTGCCGTAGCAATCAAAGCACTAAAAAGCAGAACTACAATTATCCTTAGTATAGTCATTCGGTCATCCTTTTCCTTATAAACAAATATACGCATATACATTCAACCAAGAGGTAAAGGATGAATAACCTTCAAATTTGTTAAATTTAATTGTTTGCTACCGCCGACGGCACAGAATCTGCTGCTAAAAAACAAACTTTTCTTGCCGGAAGGAACCTGTAGCGTAGCAACCCAGTATCACAATTCAGAAATTTTGACTTTGGGTAACTCACATAACATCATAAATTGCTACAGTAGAGCAGTAGTTCCCAACTCAAACATATTACCGGAATAGAATGATACATAAGAAATATATACTTCTAAGTGCATGTGTTGTATGGGTGTTGAGTGTAACTGCGCAACTACAGGCACAAACCAAATGGATTGATGCCAGTGCCTCGCTAGGGCTGTCGTCGGATATGTATTCTCAAAGCGGCGGGCAACCAACAACAATGCCATCATCGGTACAGCGTGCTACCTTACGCGCTTCGGTTGTGTTATTAGAGCAAATTGAATTACCGTTCGAAGCGTATATCACAAATACACAAGCAGGATACAACCAGCCATTTAATCAATTCGGAATAAACCCACGGTTTGGGTCATGGCTAACGCTTCACGCAGGATACTTCTCCATGCGCATGAGCGACTTTACCTTTGGCGATGCCCGTTTACTTGGTGGTGGTGCGGAGCTTACCCCAAAAAATTTCCGGTTTGGTGTGTTTTATGGATATTCCCGCGAAGCACGCAATCCAGATATTCCTAATTTTTTTGTGGGTGAATATAAACGCCGGGTAATGGGAATGAAAATGGGGTACGGTGATGAAAGTGGTGGAAGTCTTTCCCTCAACATTTTACATGCTCAGGATGATTCTACATCAATCAAACGCGACTCACTTACTCCAACCCCACAAGAAAATCTGGTAACATCATTGTCCTTTACAATTCCAATGTTCGAAAATGTTATTCGACTAACTGGGGAAGTAGCTGCGGGTGCGTTTACCAATAACACTCAAGCCCAACTTATCGACAGCGCAAACAGGATTGAAATACAAGAATCATTATACAATGCCAACATTAGTACACAAGTAGATGGCGCAGCCAAAGTGGGTTTAATGATAACGCCATCAAACACATGGAATGTTCGCTTTGATGCCCAGTGGATTGGCCCGGGCTATGTAACACTGGGGTATGTGCAGCTACAAAACGATGCGCTCGATTTAACAGTTACACCTTCTTTGCGTTTGTTTGAAAGTAAAGTATTTATTCGTGCATCTATCGGAAGAAGAACCAACAATCTGCGTAATACACGGTTGGCATCAACCGATAGAACAATCGGTTCACTTAACACATCAATTCAGTTTACCGACCAGATTGGACTTGATGCAATGTACAGCAACTTCGGGATGAGATCATCACACAGAAACGATACTATTAGAGTTGAGAATATATCGCAAATGTATTCCTTTACACCACGTGCTAACTTTCAGGCATTTGGCGGAACAAACGCACTATCGTTAACGGCAACGTTCCAACAAAGCGAGGACAAAAATCAGTTTACCGCAAACGCTACAAACAACACAACATCAAGTTTTGCATTAGTACATTCGTTGTCGTTTACATCAACATTAAGTTTTGCAACATCAGCGTTGTATAACAAGGTTCTGAATTCATCATTTTCAACCGGTATAACAACGCTTAACGAAACAATTGGATACTCACTTTTCGAACGATTACTTTCGTTAAGTGGAACAGCCGGTGTAAACTTTATCTCATCAGCAAACAACTCCACTCAGTTTATGGGACGTTTCTCTGCCACGTTCGATTTAAAAGCATGGGGTTCGTTTACAGCACAAATCATGAATAACAATTATAATTTCGATACAGTAAGTAAACAACCATCGTATAGCGAATTACAAGGTAGTTTACAGTACGCAGTTAGTTTTTAGTATTTTCTTGTTGTACAGCTCCACACGGTTCACGTACAACGCCGGTGCATTGCATGGAGAGACTCTCCCGCAAGGCACACCGTTTCCCGCGATGCAACGCCCGGGGCGGTCACGCGATAGCAAAAAGTTCAAAAACATATTACGGATGTTGATATGAAAAAAGCAGTACTTTTATTAGTAACAATGATTTGTGGAATGCAAGCCTACGCCCAAGATGTACGCGTGGATGTGCGGTTGTTGCGTCCTGTCCCGTTACAGCTATCGCAATGGCGTACCGACCCAAGTATTGTGCAAATTCAGATTACTGCGTTGCGTAATGTTGAACCGTTTATTGTTGCTTTTGAAGTTAGGAATAATAATACGGGGCAAAGTGCTCGAACAAATAACTCGCATGCGTGTATGCCGTTGTTTCCCGACCGTGGCTCGCGTAGATTAAACGCCGGTGAAGTGATTACGATAAATGGTCCGCAACTGATTTGTAATAATGCCGTAGATGCGGCACCTGAACTTCAGCGTAGTGTACTTGCCGCAGGTGCTATTCCGGAAGGTGATTACTCTTTTTGTATAAAAGTAATTAACGCAACCGACCGCCGCACAGAATACGCCTTAACCGGAAGAGACTGCGATTACTTTACCGCAGTATGGAGCGACCCTCCAAGTTTAATAAACCCTGTAAGCCAGATGGATATTGCTTGTACAAGTGCAATCAATTTGCAATGGACGCCGCTATCACCACCTATACCCGGAGTAACAACACAATACAGAGTTAAAGTTGTTGGTGTACAAGATGGGCAAGAACCGCGTGCTGCACTTGATGCCGCCGCAGTTACCGATGTTGTGATTAATGAGATTGTTCTTGCAAGCCCATATTTGATTGCTCCGAACAATCCGCGCATACTTGATATTATAAACCGCCGTGCTCCGCGATATACAAGATTTGCATGGCAAGTTCAAGCAGTACAAAATGATGTTGCACACACTCCGATTGCAACACGTGGTGGCGGATTAGGCAAAAGTGAGATTGGTTTATTTTGGGTGAACTGTGCTTCGGTAGAAACTTCTTGTACTACAGAGCGATTTAACCTGATAAACTTTTACCCTGATAACAGAGATACAGTGCCGTGGGTATACCCACATATGATTATGCAGTGGAGTCCGTTTTGTAACGAATTACAAAGTTACGATTACACGCTGCATATTAACAGAGTTGGTGGTGGCGCATTGCCGGATAACTCTAGGTTGCTTTCGTGGGGTAATAATGTGATGTCGGCACAAGGAGTAAGTGATGCATTACGTGCTTCGCTTATTATTGGTAATACACGTAATAGAACAGGTGGAACGCCAACGTTAAACAATTCGTTAGAACGAGGTCCGGGATACTCTTGGTATTGCGAAACTGACATTGTAAAAAGTGGCAGAACATTTCATGCAACATCAACACCAACAGAATTCTCGTTAGGATTGAAAATGCCGGTGAATCCTGAGCCGGCCAATAATGCCGTGTTAGAAAGCGGTGCAGCCGTAGCTCTTCGTTGGGATATACCGTCACCATCTCGGTTAATGTTCGACCCACCAGATGTAGGGACAAGAATAAGAACAGAGAGTGGGATGGAGTTTGGTGCGGCAATGGAGTTTGTTCGTGTGAAGTTATCACGAGCTAATGATATGAGCTCACCAATTGCATCGCGTTCACAACGATTCCCGGAAACAGGAAATTATGTTACGGGTGAAAGTGCTATCAATGGAATGTTTGGCAGAAAAGCATTAGAAGGTTTGAATTTAACTTCGGGAACGTATTATTGGCGTGTTGAATATTGTAACCCGATGGATACGTTGCAAGTGTACCGCCAAGGACCCATTTGGCGATTTGAAATTCGTAGTGAGGATATTCCTGCTACAACGTGTTTACGCATAACACCTGCAGCACCCGAGAACAGAGGTACAGTCTCGGAAGGTACTGGTAGAGTTCGTTTCTCTGTGTTAGTGCGACCGTTAATTAACATCAATAACGTTCGTGGGGGACGATTACGCATTTGGCGTATGAGTTCGATGAGTGAAGAACCAGGAACAGTAAAAGGTCGCCCACCGGTATTCGACGGTAGTTTTTCCGGTCATGCAGAACAAGATATACGCCTTGCTATGGAAAGCGGTTCGTTATCAGCCTACAACCTAAACTTTTTGAATGGCGAGCGTGCAACACAAACCTGGACAGCTACAAACAATACCACATACATGTGGCAGTTTACATTACAGGTTGATGGCGCGAGTATTCGCCGAGATGGAACGCCATGTACACTATCGCAAATTGAAAGTAGTGACGGTATTTTTACGTTCCGTCAAGGATGTACCGACCCATGTATAAAACCCGCACCATCAAACACAACGCCGTCATCGCGTTCGTTTGCAGTAGGCGATGAACTTATCGTCGGGCATTTCCGTGCTAGGTTAACACGAGTAAGCGGAACAGGTAGTTCGTTAAGTGGCGAAGCAACAGTAAACATTCCTGTATTTCGCGGTGGAATGCAAGTTGAGTTTAACAATATTCAGGTGAACTCGGATAATGAAGTATATGGTGGAGAGTTGCGTGGTAGAGTAGCACCAAGCGCACCCGTAAACAGTACCGTTGCTAATGCATTGACAGGAGGTTTGGGCTTAACACGTCCGCAAGTGGATGCAATGCACGGATTGGCTTCGGATGCTACGCGCTTAGTAAGCAATTTAGTTGAGGGCTCACCGGTAAACTTACCGATTGGATTTGATAGAGTCATTGAAGGGCAAAGAGTTGTTGTTGGTGTTATGGGAATGGTATTTATGCCAACCAGTGCACGGATGAATGTTGTGCTTTCATTCCCTATGCCTGCATTAGGGCCGGGAGAACGCATTGGATTTGGTGCAAGGAATCTGTGCTTTTATCCGGGTGGGTTAGGAAGTGAGTTTGATATTGGCTTAGTTGATGACTTAGGGTACCGCCCAAGTGATTCTTCGTGGTCGTTCCACTTCTTAGCTCCACGAAGTGAAGACAGAGGACGAGGTGTTGCGGCTGACTCAGGAACATTTGCACGTTTTGGGTGTAATGGATTTGAGTTTATTCGGATTAAAGCAGAAGTGGAATTTCCGCAAACGTGGATGAAACACTCGCCAGATGACGGACACAATGTTAAGGCGCAGTTTACAACTCTTATACGCGCATCGGGAGATTTTATAGCTGAAGCCACGATGGAACAATTCTCGCCTGCCGGAACGCCGGACTTTGTGATGAGAGTTGACACTGTTGCCTTGGACTTTTCGGATTTAGATAACCCAAGGTCAATACGTTTTCCGGAAGGATATAGAGGTGCAACTGATAACCATTGGCGTGGATTCTATATGAACCGGTTAACAATGAAGTTACCCGACCAGCTACGAACCTTTGAAGAAGGAAGACCACCGCAAGTTGAAGTTGCTAATACATTGATTGACAGAACCGGTTTTTCGATGAAGGCAAGAGTAGTGAATATTATTCAATACCCACGAGGCAACTTTGGTGAATGGGGTGCATCGTTAGATACAGCAGGGATTGACTTTGTGAGTTCGTCGTTGGAACGTGGTTATCTGATGGGTAGAATAAAAATTCCAATTAGTGATAGTGCTTTAGCTTATAGTGCTACACTTGCCCGTGCTAGAGGTGGTAGTGGATTAGAGTTTGAGTTTAATATACGTCCGCGAGATACAATTAACGCGCCATTGTGGGTTGCACGATTGCGATTAAACCCAACATCGTATATACGATTAAATGCAAGTGCGCGCGGGTTTGTTGCAGAAGCAATGTTAAGCGGTGGTATCTCTATAACGGGTGATGCAAATGGTATCCCGCTTGGGTTTAGAGGAATTCGGTTTGAGAATTTTCATTTAACAACTAACGCACCGTACATAGAGTGTGGTAACTGGAGTTTTGCTTCACCACAACACGGATTGTTTGTAGAACCCGTGCCAACACCAACAGGAGAAGGTGGTGGTAGTAACGGTGGTATGAGTGGATTCCCGGTTAGTATAGGAAATATACAAGTTGTTGGTGGAACGCGTGAAGGTGGACGTCCCGGCATGGGAATTCGATTTACGATTAGCGTTAACTTACAACCGGGTAATAATGCAATAAGTGGTGGAACTACGCTAAGTATATGGGGCGCAATGGAAACTGCCGGTGGCATGCGGGCAGTGTTTGATGGTGTTGATTTGGATTCGATTGGAATACGTGCAGATATGGGTGCAGTAGCAATTGAAGGTAGTGTTGCATTTTACAGAAGAGACCCAACATTTGGAACAGGATTTAGAGGAAGAATCAGCGCAAACTTTTTACGTATGGTACAAGCTACTGCAACAATGCAATTTGGAGCTAAACCTATTTCGCCAAGTAGTGCAGAAGAGTTTAGGTATTGGTATGTTGATGCTCGTGTTACATTGTCATCGGGTATTATGGTGTTCAGTGGTGTGGGTATCTATGGCTTTGGTGGTGGTGCTTGGTATAATATGGTCCGAGAAACGCCAAGTAGTTCAGGAGCGAGCCTCTCCGCCGCGGATAGGGCTTTACTTAGTGGTGGTGCGGGGGCGTCTGCGCCAGCATCATCTACACCGGGTCAGACTAATTCGGGAACACGTTATGTTCCTTCGTACGACCCACGTGGTGCAACGTTTGGTTTTTATGGAATGATAACCGTTGGTACGTATCCAAGTGCTGATGCCTTTAACTGTGATGTTCGCTTGGAGGTTTCGTTTGCTGGTGGAGGTATTAGAGAAATACGATTACGTGGTGATGGATATATGATGGCAGGTATAAATAGCAGGAGTGATGCTAAGGTAACTATGTATGCAGATATTTATTACAACTTCCCAGATAGAATTTTTCACGGTGATTTTGATGTGAGAATTCGTGCCGCGGTTGTTACGGGCGGCGGACACATGGTGATGCACTTTGCACCAACCACATGGTATGTAAAAATTGGTGACCCCGAAGCAGAGCGTGTGAATATTAATTTGATGGATATTATTCAGGTACAAGCGTATGTAATGTGCGGTATGAACTTACCAAACAGTATGAATGTACCAAGAGAGATTACTGAGTTGATTGCAGTTCCGCCACCGCCACGTGGTATGGCACAACTTACACGCGGAGATGGATTTGCATTTGGCGCAAGAGCAGATATACCTCCGGGTCCGCGTCCTTTGGAAATGCAGTTCCTGATTTTCTATGCCTCAATGAAGTTAATGGTTGGCTTTGATGTTTCGTTATTGAATTACGGACCAAATGCAACGTGTGCAAACACCGGTGGTGCAATGGGAATTAACGGTTGGTATGCGTTGGGGCAAATGTATGCACGTGTAGATGCTTCGATTGGAATTGGTGTGGACTTATGGTTTGTATCGGGTAGGTTTGAAATACTTGGGATGCGGCTTGCAGCTATCTTGCGTGCAGGATTACCTAACCCAACTTGGATGCAAGGTGCTGTTGGTGGAGATTATAACATTCTTGGTGGTTTGGTTCACGGACATTGTGAATTCCAATTTAGTGTTGGAGAAGAATGCAGACCAATTGTAGAAAGCGGTGCAGCAAGTGCTGATTGGTTTAACCAGATTTCGCCACAAGATGGTGCGACTGATGTTTCAATTTTTGTACAGCCATCGGTAGCAGCTAACTTACCATTAGAAAAACCATTTTACTTAGAAGAACCCGATGGTAATGGAAGAACGGTTATCAAGATTTACCGTTTGAAAGTTCGTTCGTTTACTATGGTGAATGCAGATAGAGGTAATGCTGCGGTTACTACAGCAAATCAGGTGAATGCGAATGATGCACACTATGTGGTGCAAACACCTTCTGCTCCTTTAACACAACGCACTCGCCATACATCCACATTTACAGCGTACGCACAAGAGTTTACAGGTAGCAGTGTTGGTTTTGCTACGCAAATGGCTTCTACCGCTACAATAAGAGATGCCGCAGCACGCGAGAACGCGCGCATGGATTATTTAAACAGATACTATAATACTCCAACTAACTGGAGTGATGCACGATTCAGAACCGGAGATAGAAGAGGTCAGTTGATAGAGAAATCTATTTCAACAACATTTACAACCGAAGTATTACCGGATTCTATTCGACCGCAAGAAGTGTATTTATCGTATCCCCGTAACCGCCAGCGTTGGTATTTACAAGGACATTGTACGAATGGATTTATTAGTTTGCTTAACAACCGTGCAGATTTGTTTCCTGCAAATACCAGAGTAATGACCTATGATTATTATCTGCGGTTTATTTCAATGCCGGGTAACCAAAAAATTGAAGTTCCATTTTCGTATAATGTTTCTCAACCACCGTATTACGTTGGCGAAACACGTGACCAAAGCACTGCAGCCTTACGTTCTGCATGGGCATCACGTGGGGGATACATTTCGTTTGAGATACCACCACTACAAAACAATACCATGTATGCAGTACAGGTTATTAGAAAAGGTACGTCAATTACTGCCATGGCAGCAGCAGGCATGTCGTCTTTTAGTATGCCGGCATTAGGTGGAGCTGGTGGCGGAAGAAGTACGCCGGGTGTATCAGCTGCGGGTATTGCAGGTTCTGCATTATCATCCAGTCTAGCTGGAACTCAAATCAGAAATCTCTATGCCTCTATGCTTGGAAGATATAGCTCATCGTTGAACATACAACAACGCCAGATTTCAGGATTTGAGTTAGGAAGAACCGTTAACGATTTTGAAAAGTTGCTCTTTTTAATGTTCTTCAAAACAAGCCGTCACAACCAATTAGGCGCAAAGGTAGCAACATTAACACGTGGCACCACTACGGTTACACCTGCTTCATGGAATTTACAAACGGTGAAATCGGGATATACAGCACCGGAGTTATTTGACCCGTTTGATATCGAAACACAAACAGTTGATTTAGGCACTAACGGTGTAACACATACCTACAAAATAGATCCGCTTATCAAAATTAGCGGAACGCCGCGTACATCCCGTTGGCATACGCAATATGCTAACCCGTTAATCTATGATGCCTATAACTGGATGCGGTTTGGCTTAGGACAGTATGCATTGTTAACACGCCAGTTAGAGTTTGATAGAGCAATTGCACGAGGTGAAAACTTTGTAGATGCACCAAGTGTTGACCCCGCTATTACCGATGGCGAGATATCCTCTGTATCTAATCCCGGACTCATGCGCTCATTCTCAATGTTACAACGTATAAGGTTTACCATACAACCAAACCAAAGTGGTTCATCGTTAGGAATTGGAAGTGGAGGTACTGTGTCGTTTGCCCCTTATCAATGGAATGTTCATTACATGCAACCGGCGTTTGTTGGCTTCTTGGATTTCCCAATTGTACGAAGTGCTGCTGCACGTCTGTACGCAAGTTTCTGCGGTGGAGGCGATGTTGGATTTACTCCGGCAGAGTGCGCTCGCTTACGCCAGATTGCTACTACACCGTATAATTATCCGGAATCAATCAGACCAAGCAGGTATCAGGTAAACTTGTGGTACAACTACTGCGATATCCCCGATGTAACAACGCCTATGTATCAAATATATCTCGAATACTAAATCTTCAGAACATTATGAGTATTACGTTTAAAAGCAAACAACAATTCGGCACAGGAATACTATTTGTATTTCTCTGTGTGGCTGTAGTTATAGGGCAAGCTCAAACCAAAAAGAAACCAACTTCCACACCAAGCACTCCTAAAAAGGAAGAACAAAGTACTACCTCTACTAAGGTGTTGGATTCTCTTCATGTGCTTATGGAGTCTTCACCATTTTATTCACGGTTATATGCTGTTGCAAAATCAAAGGGTGATTCTGTTGTGTTACGGTATGCCCCAACCAAATCAGGTCCGTGGAAAGCATACAACGCAATTGGATATGTTGTAGAGCGTAAAGATATTTCCGATAGTAATCGCAACGAAGCATTTGTGCGCTTAACATCTGCGCCACTAAAACCATGGACGTTAGAAGAATGGAAAGCAAAGAGTGCAAAAGAAGATAGCTACGCCGCTATTGCCGCACAATGTTTGTACGGACGTGTAACGCCTATGGACCCCACCAAACCGGCGCAAGCAATTGTTGATGCCGCAAACGAGTTTGAAAATAAGTTTGGCTTTGCATTGTTTGCCGCAGATAATCATCCGCACGCGGCTAATGGTTTAGGGTTACGATATGTTGATGCTTCTGTTAAAGAGGGGAGAACCTATGTCTATCGCATTTTCCCCGCTCGCCCGGACAGTATCTTCATCATTGATACGGCCTATATCGTGACAACTGTAGGAAAAGCCGACCCATTACCACCGCCTGCAAATTTAGTAGCAGAAGAACTGGAAGGGAAAGTAGAAATAAAATGGAAGAACATAGGTACAGGGTTTTATACCGGATTCCATGTGTACCGCAAAGGGAAAGACGGAAAAGAAGTACAACTCACAAAAACACCTGTTGTACCCATGACGTTCTCGCAAGCAAAGAAACCAATGGAACCATTCTATACCGATACAACAGCCGGCTATTACAAACAATGGACGTATCTTGTGCGCGGTATTGATGCCTTTGCTGACCTATCCGAACCCGCTATAGTAACTGCAATGGGACGCGATAAAACTCCACCTCCAATTCCGGCATTAAACAAACCGTTGGTAGTTGGTAACAAGGTTACCTTAACATGGGAAATGAAAAAAGAAGTTTCTGATTTAGCCGGCTTTATTGTAGAGCGTAGTGACTCTATTACATCGCGCTACTCAACACTAACCGAAAAACAATTACCGGCGTCGCAAACAAAATATCTCGACTCCAACGCCACGCCCGATTTCCCGTACTACAACGTAATGGCTGTAGATACTGCAGGCAATATGTCCGAACAATTCCCAATGTATGTTGAGCTTGCCGATACGCTTCCGCCATCTACGCCAAAGTTTATAAGTGCCGCCATAGACACCAATGGCATTGTAACATTAAAGTGGCACTTGGGCAGCGAGCGCGATTTACTTGGATACCGCGTTCTATGGGCTAACGACTCCACGCACGAGTTCACTCAACGTACAAACCTTGTGTTGCAGGATACCGTGTTCTACGATTCCGTTAGCATCAAAACATTAACGCATAACATCTATTATAAAGTTGTTGCCGTTGATACGCGCTACTATCACAGCCAGCCAACCGACATCATTAAACTCCGCAGACCTGATGTACTGCCACCCGAAACCCCTGTGTTTACCGATGTATTTGTTACCGATACCAGTGTTGTATTACGTTGGGCACCATCAACATCCGATGACGTTAAAGAACAAGTGTTATCGCGCCGCAGGCAAGGCGAAAAAGAATGGCAACCATTTGCAACGCTTAACCCGCGCACCGATGGCTACACCGATACCACTGTAAACAAACTCATTATGTACGAATACAGTTTGCAGGCAATTGATAGTGCCGGGCTAAAAAGTCCATTGTCATCGGCAGTGCAAGGCAGACCCTACGATGCCGGCGTACGCCCCAACGTGCAAGATGTAGTTCTTACCTATAACGACAAAACAAACACCGTCTCCGTACAATGGAAATATCCATACAGAATAAAAGAGAAATACTGGTTTGTTGTGTATCGTTCGTTCGAAGAGTTTCCGTTGCGCCAATACCGTGCAGTAGAATCCGAAAAAACAACATTTACAGATAACGATTTGATTGGTAAAGGTCGGTATACATATGCCGTACGGGTTATGTCTAAAGTGGGCGAATCCCCCATGAGCGACGTAAAAGAAATCACCATAAAGTAATCCGTTTTCCCCATCCCCATAACAAGCGCAGAGAATAACAACTCTGTGCTTGTTTGTTTTAAAGGTGTTCCCCGCATCTGCCGCAGCGCGCCTTGTGCGCCGCAACCCGGTCGGGAAACATCGTTACAGCGCCGCGTGATTTTCTCCCACTCTTTTTGGAGCTACAATTAGGAACACTTTCTCACAAACACTTATTTCGTTAGCATTCTATGATGAACATGTAGTTCAATACCGGAGGTATTGCATGTTTATAGGAAAATGGAATCTCAAGGAGCATCTTCGACCCCAGCCGGGGTCGCACAGTCTTTCGTGCATCGTGTTCTATAAACCTTAAACTGCTCCGCAGTATATCTTTTACCTTGATAATTCAACTTTTTCAACATCTAAAATTTTGTGTTCGAATTGAACTCCTTTGGAGAGGGTTGGGGTGAGGTCATACCAGCCAAACGAAAAAGTTTGTTTATGTAAGAAAGTACAGATGTAAATTGCAAGCGTAACACTACGTCATGAGCGCTACGCTGAACTCATGACGGGACTTAAAATAATTTACTTTGAGAATTTTAAGTTATGACCAAAATAGGTGATTTAACCTTCTGTTTACACACAGATAATTCAAGTATTAATGCTTTGAGTATACTTGATTCATTTTTAAACTGTGGATGGGATTTAGTAAACGATGGTGAAATCTGGATTCTGCCAATTGAAGATACGGATTTCGATTGGAAGATATTTAAAGATACTGAGAGAGATATAGTTTTAAATATTATACAAAATAAGTATATCCGAAATGAATTAATCGGTGTTGTAATGACTTATAAATTAACAGGTCATGGAGTCAGCATGTTGTTGCAGCCTGATTTAAAATCTATTAAAGTTATTTGTAATATTAATCAGAAAATGCTAAAAGATTTGAATGTTGTTGATTTTTCTTGGTATTTAATGAAGATAATACCGATTCTTAGTAAATTGAAAATTACTATAGATTCTATAACGTGTGATTATAGTTGATATTCAACTTTAGGAATTCTTTAAGTTCTGGCATGAGTTCAACGTAGTGCTCATGCCAGCCATGTGTATGTTGTGTTTAAGTTCCGGTATTACTTCTTGTGTCTGTAATGAGTATCTGCCGTTGTTACAAGGTGTGTCGGTAGATACTTCGTGTAACTCCTACACAACGTAAAACAGGGATGGCATCTGTATCTTCTTCTCTAAACCAATACTATACTACAACACGTGTTCTCCCTCTCCTTTGGAGAGGGTTGGTGTGAGGTCATACCAGCCAAACGAGAAGTTTGTTTATGTAAGAAAGTACAGATGTAAATTGCAAGCGTAACACTACGTCATGAGCGCTACGCTGAACTCATGACGGACTTAAAACATCAAGTAACTTCAATGATATGAGAATAAAATTTTTAAAATACCTACGTTATATACGCAATATTATCTTGTTACTTTATATTGCTTCGTTCATATTATTGGCATTAAGTAGCGAGTTAGGGGGAAGTGCAGAAACTATTAAGTCTATAATTCAGATAATGGTATTTATACATCTCAGTTTATATGCAATTACACTTAGATATGTGTCATTTGATAGAATGAGCATAATACTCTCTACAGCCTCAATAATTATTTTATTGGTTGTCTTTCCATTAGCTGGTATATTAATGAGATTACTTATTGCTGAAGAGTATGGCGTAGTCTCTATTGATACTGCAATAATAATAACTGCCATTTTCGCTCCTATGTACTTCTCTATACTTCTTATACTTACATATCGACTTATTTATTCAGAGAAACACCATCAAAGATATACGTCTTCCTTCATATTAACGTTTTTTTCTTTTTTTATATTTATTATAGGGTGGTGGTTTATACATAAGCGTATTGAGTTATTACTGCAAATAATTAATCAATCAGATGAATCGTTGTAATTCAGGTTCTTTTTGTCGTGTTGGTGCATAATAATTGTGATAGTTGGATTGATAAAGATTTATACAGTAGATTAGGTGATTAGAACCCAGAATTACAAAAGGTTTTTGAAAATGCAATGAAGAAGGGGATTGTTTTAAGTCCCGGCATTACTTCCTAAGTCTGCGAAGGGCGTCATGCCGTTGTTGCAAGGCGTGTCAGCAGAACTTCGTGTAACTCCTTACACAGCGTAAAAAATGCTACATTAAATACCTGATTATCATTAATAAGTGAGATGCAAATGCCAAAAATTGTCTGTACATGTTCAGAGATTGTTAACTTAACACCAATGCCAAATGAGCACGAGTACAAATTTATTTCAGATATTAATTTAGGCACAAGACTAGATAAGGTTATACAATTTAGAGAGTTTTAGTAAAATTTGATAGATGTTATTCTTTCTATTATTAAACCGAAACTCACACTCTTTCAAATGTAGGTAAAATGTTGATTTGCTCA
>JAIBAE010000108.1 GCA_019695345.1 Bacteroidota bacterium
ATATTATGGTCAATCGCAGCAGGTTTTGCAGCTTGGTTCATGCCGTGTGTGTATCCTATGATTCCAATAACCGTCTCATTTTTTACCAAACGTTCCGAAAAAGAAAAGACAAATCCAATTAAGGATTCAATTGTTTATTCTTTGGGCATCATGAGTACTTACATCATTCTTGGTGTGGTACTCATTTTTGTAGTTCAGGTTGTAAATCATGGATCTAACTCAGGTAGCGAAAGTCGGAACTTAGCCACCAATCCTGTTCTAAACATGTTCTTGGCGGTTTTGTTTTTAGTCATTTCCGGTAACTTGTTTGGGATGTATGAAATTGCACTCCCTGCACGGTTAGTAAATTCACTAAACAGAAAATCGAACGAGAGTTCAGGTTATAGCGCTTCCTTCATCATGGGAATGGTTTTCTCATTAACCTCATTAACGTGTACTATTGCCCCAATAAGTGCTATACAATCCACAGCATTGCAAGGTGAGTTTTTACGACCACTCTATACCATGACAATCCTTTCTGCGGTTTTTGCTTTACCGTTCTTTTTACTCGCTTTGTTCCCAACCGTAATCAGCAAAATGCCTCGTTCCGGCGGGTGGATGAATAACATTAAAGTATTCTTTGGATTCATCGAAATTGCTTTTGCCGTAAGTTATTTTGCCAGAGTTGACAGTTTGCTTGGCTGGGAATTTGTTTCAAGAGAGTTTGTACTGGCGGCTTGGGCTGGATGTACTATACTCATTGTTCTTTACATGCTTGGTGTCTTCAAAATGAAGCTTGATAGTATTAACGAACATGTTGGAGGAATTAGAGTTTTCTTAGCAGTAATTTTTGCAGGTGCAACCATTTATTTATTTAATGGAATGAGTGGTAAAACTGTTGGTGAGTTAGAACCATTTATATATGTAGAATCGGGCAATGTTGCCACGATGCCTTCTGCCGAAGTAAAAGCTACTTCGGTTGTCTCATCTTCTACAAAATATGTTTCCGGACAGTGGATTGAAAATTTAGAAGATGGCTTTCAGATTGCCAAGCAAGCTAAACGTGCAATCTTTGTAGACTTTACCGGAGTTAGTTGCACCAACTGTAGAAAAATGGAAAAGAATATGTTTCCAAGAACAAAAGTGCAGGAATTGATGAACCAAATGGTACTTGTTCGTTGTTATACCGATAGGCGCTATAACCCACAGGATATGAAATACCAACAACTCCAATTAGATCGCTTTAAATCTACCGAGTTACCGTTATATGTAATTCTAACTCCCGATGATAAGGTAGTTGGTGTTTCGAGTTTCACAACCGATGAGCAGGCATTTTTGTCGTTTCTACAAAAAGGTTCATCATTGTAACAAGGATTGTTCTTGGTTTCCCCTCATCTGCCGTAGCTACCCTACTGCGCCGGCACTCAGGCGGATGATATCGGTACAGCATCGCTATTAGAAATATAGGAACGCCTTGTAATTTGTATTCGTACTTGAAAATTCAGTTATTACATTGCGCAGCACAACGTTTGGTTCGGACCGGGTTGCCGCGCTGAACGGTCGCTTCGGCTTGTGACAGATACCAAAATGTTATTTATGATAAAGAACCTGTTAGTATTACTTTGTTTTACTTGTTTTGTTTGCAGTTTGTGTAGTGCACAGCAGATTCCTATTGTATCGTGGAGTGAACTTGAAAAATCTGTTACCAAACCAAACGTTGATTCTACCTATGTTATCAACTTCTGGGCTACTTGGTGCAAACCGTGTATTGAAGAGTTACCGGCTTTTATAAAGTTACAAGATTCAAGCAAGCAAAACGTTAAAGTTATATTGGCAAGTTTAGATTTCAAAAAAGATTTGTCAACCAAATTAAAGCCATTTGTTCTAAAGAGAACTATTACAACATCGGTTGTGTTATTATATGATCAGAATCAGGAAGAATTCATCAATTCTGTTTCTACCATGTGGAGCGGTGCGTTACCTGCTACTATAATTATTAACACAAAACGGAATATCAGGTCGTTTTACGAACGTCAATTTACCTACAACGAATTAACTGAAGTTTTACATTCATTATTACACCAATAATATGAAATTTATCTTAAGCTTATTAGCTTCATTCACAGCATTAGTTACCTTAAATGTTTATGCGGGTGGATATAAAGTAGGCGACGTTGCCACAGACTTTTCTTTGAAAAATGTAGATGGCAAAATGGTTTCCTTGAAGGATATTCAGAACACCAAAGGGTTTATAGTTGTGTTTACTTGTAACCACTGCCCTTATTCCGTTGCGTATGAAGATAGAATTATAGCATTACATAATGAATTTGCAGGTAAGGGTTATCCGGTAGTTGCAATCAACCCTAACGACCCAAACAAAGTACCTGAAGATTCATTTGAAAAAATGATAGAGCGTAGCAAGGCTAAAAAGTTTCCGTTTATGTATCTATTAGATGGCACTCAGGATATTGCAAAAACATATGGTGCAAGCAGAACTCCTCATGTATTCCTTTTAGTAAAAAAAGGTAATGATTTGGTGGTTTCGTACATTGGTGCAATTGACGACAACACCGAAGATGAAAAAGCAGCAAAGAACAAATATGTAGAGTCTGCCGTACAGGCGGTAATAGCTGGGAAAACACCAAGTCCGGATTTTACAAAGGCAATTGGTTGTGGTATTAAATGGTCTGGCAAATAATCTATCAGATTTTCATATAAAGAATTCCCTTCACTTGGTTTATGGAGGGAATTTGTATTATATTGCAGTAGCAAAAATCAGCTCTATTCGTATATAAAATACGTACCTTGCCAACATTAATATTTATTGTAGCGGTTGTTTTGTACCGCTTTTTACATCAAAATATATAATTGTTTTTAGTTTGTGTTTGGAAGTAAAAGGCTATCCTTCACTTTATAGGATTTGCATATTTACCCTGATGTATAGAGTCCGATTTGTTTTTAATGAAGATAAAATTTCTTCCAGTTGCCATTATAATGGCGTAATTATTATATAGTAGTCTAACCGACTCAGATTTATTAACCACATACTATTTTTCACATGAAAAAGAAAAAAGTGACGTTAGGAACGCTTTATGTTGTGTCGTCTCATATTGGAAACTACGACGATATTACCCTCCGTGCGTTAAACACCCTAAAATCCTGCGACCTTATTGTTTGCGAAGAGTTAAAAGAGGGACAGAAACTTCTCAATCACTATGAAATTGAGAAAGAACTTATTGAGTTGAATGAACACAATGATTCAGAATCAACTTTAGAATGTATTAAAATGCTGAATGAAGGAAAATCATTAGCATTAGTATCGGATGCCGGTACACCATTAGTAGCAGACCCGGGTGATATTTTAGTAAAAGCAGCTATTAAATACGAAATCCCCGTTGTAGTTGTTCCAGGTGCATCAAGCATCTTAACTGCTATTGTTCGCAGTGGATTTTCTTCTCACCAGTTTACGTATGCCGGGTTCTTAAATCGTAAAAACGAAACCCGCAACGAAGAAATTTTAGCGTTAGCAATGGAGCCACGTACTGTTATTTTGATGGATACTCCATACCGCTTAAAAACAGTTTTAGCAGCACTTGCCGAGGTAATGCCAAACCGTTCGGCGTATATTGGCTGTAATCTAACTATGAGTTCAGAGGCTCATCATTATGGTTCTTTGGAAGAATTATCAGAGAAATTTGCAGAAACAAAATTCCGTGGCGAATACGTTATAGTATTAGAAGGTGCATCGCCTGAAGAAATTGAAGAACGTGTAGCGGCTTCTGCTCCACGATACGCTCAATCTTCAAATGCAATGCAGCAGATGTCGGATGAATACGATGAACATCAGGACAATGTTGAAAATGTAGATGCACAACCTCAGAACAATGATTCTAAGTTAGCAACCGAAGATTATGTTCGCTATGCCGAATATGGTGAGGATGATAATTACAGCGACGATGAAGAAGAATCCAATGAAGAATTCAGTGAAGCACAAGAAGGCGAAACAGAGTTTGCTGAAGGTTCCGAAGGTGGCGAAAATGAAGGGGAAGGTCAGCAAAATGGAGGTCAACGACGTTGGAATAACAACCGCAACTGGAATAACAATCGTCGCTGGAATAACAACCGTCGTTGGAACAACAATAACAACAACAATAATAACCGTAACTGGAATAACAACCGTGGCGGTGGTGGTGGATATAACAACAATTACGATAACCGCAACTTCAACAATGGCGGACGTGATGGTGATAACGACCGCGGCGGATACGATAATCGTAACAACAATAATCGTTACGATAATCGCAACCGTTACGGCAACAACGATAACAACAATTACCGCGATAACAACAATAACAACAACCGTAACCGTTATCAAAATCGTAACAACAACGGCGGATACCGTCAGCGTGACGATAACAACTACGGCGGCAACCGTGAAGGCGGCTACAACCGTTACGACCATCAGCAACCGCGTGACAACGGCAGTAACATGCAACAAGGCCAAGGTGGTGGTAACTACCGCGGACGCCATCAGGGTAATAGCAATCAACAGCAAAATAATGGCAACCGTAACAACGGGCAAAACCCAATCTACAGCCACTTACAAGATATGCCGCCTAAAAAGAAAAAGTACTAAGAAAGAAATTGTTCCCCTCCTCTGCCGAAGCGACCGCACCTGCGCCGCAACCCGGTCGGATAAGAACATTTCAGCATCGCACAAAAAAATCCTGTTGAACATTTCAACAGGATTTTTTGTTTTCTTCGCGAAGTACAACGTGCGGTTCGCACCGGGTTGGCGCGCTTAATGGTAGCTACGGCAATAGCGGGAATCCTAACATCACAATGAATGTTTAGGAATAATTATCTCTTCAAGTTCTTTACAAAGGTATGTATTAGGGAATATCGTACATGCTTCTTCCACTAATGGTGTTGCATCATCATAACGGTTACTTATATGTGTAAGATATAACAACGTCACATTTGCCTGTCTGGCTACCTCTGCCGCCTGTTTTGCCGTGGAGTGATACCGCTCATGTGCCTTTGTTTTAAGGTTATCTGCAAACGTTGATTCATAAATCAACACATCACAATCTTGAGCAATTGAAACGGCATTAGTGCATGGACGTGTATCACCACAAAACACAACCGTACGTGGAGTGACTTTAGGAAGTAGAATTTCTTCTAGTGTAATATTAGTGCTATTGATAGTACAGAAACGTTCTTCTTTTAACCGCTTAAAATGTTCCGGTTGTATTACTCCTAGATCTGTTGCCTTATCAATGTCTATATTTTCACGTACTAGTTCAGTAATTTTATAACCAAAACAAGGGATTCTATGTTCCATTGGGAGTGCTTCTACCGTAATGCAATTTGATGTATAGAAAACACCTTGAAATGCTTCTTCTAACTCATAGATATCGCAGTTAAACCGAAATTCAACATGCGTTAATCGGCACAAAACTTCTATTAACTCACGTAAACCTTTGGGTCCGTAAATTGAAAGTTTATTAGTACGGTGTTCTGATGAGAGGTTGGACAACACACCCATTAATCCCAGAACATGGTCGCCATGGAGATGAGTGATAAAAATATTCTTAAGGGCATGAGCACTTAATCCCGAACGTAAAAGTTGAAACTGCACTCCTTCTCCAGCATCTATTAAACAGTGCTCATTTTCAAATGAAAAGTAATATGATGATGGATAACGATGTATATGTGCCGAACCACCTGCTTTGGTTCCTAACGGAATTATTTTCATACTCAAAACAAAAAAGCCCGACGAAATTATCATCGGGCTTACTGAAAGTTAATATCTTACTTGGCAATCGCCATACTTCTACGTTCTCGGATAACAGTAACTTTGATTTGTCCGGGATACTCCATTTCGCTTTCAATGCGAGCAGCAATATCGTGTGCTAATGAATCTGCTGTCAAATCATCAACTTTTTCGGGTTCAACTATTACACGTAAATCACGACCTGCCTGGATAGCAAATGTTTTCTGAACACCTTCGTAGCTCATAGCTATCTCTTCTAATTTCTCGAGACGTTTGATGTAACTTTCAAGCGACTCTCTACGAGCACCTGGTCTTGCGCCACTAATTGAGTCGGCTGATTGAACCAACACTGCAATAGTTGATTCCATCTCGATATCTTCGTGGTGGGCACCGATAGCATTACAAACAATTGGATGCTCTTTGTATTTTTTAGCAAGTTCCATACCTAATAACGCGTGTGGTCCTTCGGTATCACGGTCAACTATTTTACCAATATCATGTAATAAACATGCACGTTTGGTCATTTGTACATCCAGTCCCAGTTCGGTAGCCATGATACCACCTAAGTACGCTACTTCTATAGAGTGAGATAACAAATTCTGACCGTAACTTGAACGATATTTCATTTTACCAATATGGCGAACTAACTCCGGGTGCATATTATGCACACCTAACTCCAGAATTGTGTTTTCACCTAAACGTACAATTTCTTCTTCAAGTTCTTTACGTACTTTATCAACAACTTCTTCAATCCGTGCCGGGTGAATACGCCCGTCGGTCATTAAACGCTCTAACGAAACACGCGCAACTTCCCTACGGAATGGGTCAAAGCCCGAAATAACAACCGCCTCAGGTGTATCATCAATAATAAGATCAATACCTGTAGCAGATTCAAACGCACGTATGTTACGCCCTTCTCTACCAATAATTCTACCTTTCATTTCTTCGCTGGCTAAGTTAACAACCGAAACAGTTGTTTCTACGCAATGGTCGGAAGCAGTTCGTTGAATTGCCTGAACTACAATTTTTTGTGCTTCTTTTTGGGCATTCTGCTTAGCTTCATCACGGATTTCTTTAACAGTGATAGCTGCTTCTGCTTTAGCATCGTTAATCAGATTTTCCATCAAGAACTTTTTAGCGTCTTCTTTGGACATCCCGGTAATGCGTTCTAAACGGTTATTTTGTTCTTGTACAAGATGATCAGCTTCTTCGTATTTCGATTTAATCTGGTCTTGTTTTTTAGCCAGTTCTTTCTCTAATTGTTGAACAGTTTTTTCTTTCTTCGTAATTAATTCCAGTTTCGATTCAACAGCTTCTTCTCTCGATTTTAACTGTTTTTCTTGTGCTTGTAGTTTATTGCGTTTGGAATTAACTTCCTGTTCATGTTCTTGCTTTTTCTTGTACCATTCTTCCTTTACCTCCAGAAGTTTTTCCTTCTTGGCATTTTTTGCATCCTTCTCAGCTTCATCAAGTATAACTTTAGAGCGTTGCTCTGCTTCCGAAATCTTTGCAGCAGCTAATTTATTGCCGGCAAAGTATGCAATAGCAAACCCTAAAACCAACCCGACCCCACTAAGAAGTATAAGCATCGTATAATCCATAACTTATCCTATAGTGTAACTCTAAATTGATTTTTCCGATACTACATTGTATCGGCTAACCTTAGTAATAATAAACGTTTTTATATTAAAATAAAAGCCGCATAACATACCGTCCGTTCCCCAGAACGAATGATAAAGCGGGCAATTAAAGAACCCAAATGCACACAGTGGGTAACATCCCGCAGATGTCTGACTTCTACTGATTCCATACACGTACGCGATTGCACGTGCGGTTATTCCCTAAAGGGATGAAGCCTGTCATTCATTCACGGAGCATATTTCCCGAGCAAGTCAAATCAACGGTTCTTTATCATGCATGTGCTCGATACGCTATGCGGCAAATTTCTGTTCCTGCGGTATAACCAACACTACTGGTTATTTACATCGATGGGTATATAGGTACTTTACTCCTGTATGCTCCCTATATGGTCACAACATTTCTCCAAATAGTCACTCATTTTACCGAGTTCCTGTTTAAGATACTGTACATCGTTCTGGTGTTGCTGACGTGTATCGTCATATTTTTCAGCAATATTCAACGCAGCCAACAACGTTATTGTTGTAGTGGACTGATCCTGCATGCGTTGTTGTAGTTCAGTAATTGTGGTATCAACCTCATTAGCCGACCGACGAATTTTATCTTCGTCATCGCCACGTAATGTAAGATCTTTACCCCCAACCTTTACTGATATTGATTTCATAGTGTTTTCTTTTTCCGTAGGAATCGCTCACGTACTTCGTCAAAAATACAATGATGTAGGTAACCAACAAACAGGAATATTCAATTAAATCGTTAAAATGGTTGTATAAGTACGATAATGTATGATGCCGCTACTGCCGAAGCAACCCATCCAGCGCTGCAACCCGGTCAGATCCATTCCCTTATATTATCGCAATTATAATGTTGCGATGCTGTAACGTTATCTCCCGCCCGTGTGACGGCGCAGAACGGTGGCTACGGTGAAGGTGGAAAAACTATTTCTTAATAATGGCTAACAACGATATAATCAAAGCTATAACACCAATAACCGATGCAACCACTGCCGAAAAATTAACTTTATTGCTTAGTTCTTTAACACGATTGTTAAGGTACGTTATATCTGACCCCGAGGCTCCTGCACGTGCCGAAAGATTTTGTTTTTCGGTGGTTAAATCGAAAATGACTTTGTTAACGCGGTCTTCAACTTCTATGTAAAACTTGTTCATTTTTTCATTGAATTGCAACTCTGCATTTTCTACTGTATTATGAACAATTTTACTTGTTTCATCAACAATATATTTAGTTTCAGCAATCTTGCTTTTGAATCTGTCAATTTCATCACCTAATACGGTTACTTCCCTTTTCTGGAATTCTTGAATTGAATATAATCTGGAATCGAAGGTAGCTACAAGGTTATCAACATACTGGATTTTAGTTGCAATCTTCTTCTCAATAGATAAAAACTCTTTTTCGGTTTCACGCTTCACAATTGAGGAAATAGTTTTTATCATCTCATCTACTTGTTGCGCCCTTGAATTTAGTAAAAACTGAAGTTGTTCAACATCTTTCGAAATTTCACTTATCTTGTATAGCTCGTTATAGAGTTCTTCTACATGTGAGATTTCATGTTGAAATTTATCTTGAATCTTTCTAGAATCATCCTGAAACTGTTTCAACGAAGTTTCGCTCCGTTGCTTGAAATCCAAAGTGGCTATGTGGGTATCGTGGCGTTGCCTGTCTAGTTCATACGATTTCCTTGTAAGCATTTCGTAAATGTTTGCGTAAGCATCCGCTTGTTTACGAACCTTGTCAAACAATCCAATGATGTCGTAGTTTATGGTTGGTTGTTCCATGTGCTTTGGTTGGCTTTGTTAATGAAATACGTTAACGAGTCTGCAAGTTCCATGAGCAACTCACGGTTTACTGCATCTGTTTGAGCCGTAGGATATGTAACAAGAAGCGACAACATGTTAAGTCTGAAACGCTGGTCAGCACGGAATTGGTTTTTCATTACAGATGTAAGAAATTCATATAGCGCACCCATTTCCGCTAACTCTTTGAAATAAGTATGCGGATTAACATTTGCTGGTAAACCATCGGGGAATGGTTTGTTTTCAGGGTGAAGTTGTAATTCCATTGAAAAAACCGTTGTATTCTCTAAAATATTATCGTCGTAATGCTTTCATTCTTGATTATACCGCTCTTTTTTATGATTTTTACATCAGACTGCAAAACATTCACATTTATAAAGCACCATTTTGAAACTATTAGACCTCTTTACTACCAAAAAAACAAGTATTCCCGATGATTATGTAGTTGGGAAGAATGTTGATATGGATATGCAGGTTCTGATTAAAGAGAGTCAGGAGAATTTACCTAAGTGTAATGTTGCAATGATTGAGAAAGCATTCCGCTTTTGTGTTTCGGCACATAAAAACGATTTACGTGCATCCGGCGAACCATATTATACCCATCCCTTAGAAGTTGCCAGAATTGTGATAAAAGAAATCCCGTTAGATGACGTTAGTGTTGCCGCAGCTTTACTACATGATGTGGTTGAAGATACTTCATACAGTTTGGATGATATACGAGCGGAGTTTGGCAGTTCAGTTGCAGAAATTGTAGATGGTGCTACAAAAATCAGCGGCATTTTTAAATCTGCCGAGATGAAACAGGCAGAGAATTATCGTAAGCTGCTATTATCAATGGTAAAAGATGTACGCGTAATCTTAATCAAATTTGCTGATAGATTACACAACATGCGTACGCTTGATTTCCTTTCCCCTGAGCGACAAAAACGTATGGCTTTAGAGACCATGGAGCTCTATGCCCCGTTTGCTCACCGGTTTGGTATGGCTAATATTAAATGGGAAATGGAAGATTTATCTTTCAAATACCTCAATCCTGAAGAATACGAAAAAATAAAAACAGCGTTAGCAACAACTCGAAACGACCGTAAAGACTATATTACAAAGTTTGTTGAACCCATTAAAAAACGCCTCGACGATGAGCACGTTAAATACGAGATAAGTGGACGCCCAAAACATATATTCTCAATTTTTAACAAAATGAAACGGCAAAACAAAACAATAGATGAACTCTATGATTTGCTTGCTGTTCGTATAATTATTGAATCGAAAGAAAATAAGGATTGTTTTACAGTATATGGAATCGTTGCAGACATCTACGAGCCTATCCCGGAACGATTTAAAAACTTCATATCTC
>JAIBAE010000027.1 GCA_019695345.1 Bacteroidota bacterium
GTTGCCAATAAGTATACGCGGTAGTGTCTGCGCAGTAAGCAACGGAGTTATAAAAAGAATAGCACTCACAATCAATGTGAATGCTATTGTAGTACGTAAGCTTATTCTAATATCTGCCATCACTTTTTTCCAATACTTTTTCAACTACCTTTTGCGAGAGACACAGTACCGAGTTAATTAGTAACTCTTACCACCGCAATAACCATCCAAATAATAACGGAGCAACAATTGTTGCATCGCTCTCAACTATAAACTTAGGTGTTTCAATACCAAGTTTGCCCCATGTAATTTTTTCGTTTGGAACTGCACCCGAATACGAGCCATAACTTGTGGTGCTATCGCTAATCTGGCAGAAGTAACTCCAGAACGGAATATCGTGCATTTCCATATCCTGATACAACATAGGCACAACACAAATTGGGAAATCACCTGCAATACCACCGCCAATCTGGAAGAACCCTACACCTTTACCGCTACAATTTTCAATGTACCATTGTGCCAACCAAGCCATATACTCAATACCGCTTTTCATAGTGCTAGCTTTAATCTCGTTTTTAATTACATACGAGGCAAAGATGTTACCCATTGTGGAGTCTTCCCAGCCCGGAACGACTATTGGTAAGTTCTTTTCGGCAGCGGCTAACATCCATGAATTCTTTGGGTCAATCTCGTAATACTGTTCCAACACACCCGAGAGCAACATTTTGTACATGTACTCATGTGGGAAGTACCGCTCACCATTATCATCAGCTTCTTTCCAAAGTTTATGAATGTGCTTTTGTAAACGACGGAACGCTTCCTCCTCCGGGATACATGTATCTGTTACACGGTTATAATGATTCTCTAACAAATCCCATTCATCCTGAGGCGATAAATCACGGTAATGCGGAACTCGTTTGTAATGTGAGTGAGCAACCAGATTCATTATATCTTCTTCAAGATTAGCCCCCGTACAAGAAATAATAGCAACCTTATCCTGACGTATCATTTCAGCGAGTGATTTTCCTAATTCGGCAGTACTCATAGCACCTGCCAAGGTTATCATCATTTTACCGCCTTCATCAAGATGACGTTCATATCCTTTAGCTGCATCCATCAATGCTGCGGCATTAAAATGCAGGTAATGCTCTTCCATGAATTGAGAAATTGGTCCACGGGTTGTACTCATGATAATTTTATAGTTTGTGGGTAATTCTTACAAAATTTGCGCGCAAAAATACGGGATTTGCCTGTTTCAGAGTAGTTAATATTATGCTATCGCAAACGGCACCTAATTTCAGTTTCTAAAGTCCCTCCTTTTGCCGGAGAGAACAGTAGTTATAAATACTCTCATCATCTTGTTTCTCCTGAAACAACTGTTTCAGATTGTTATTATTGTAACATGAAAGCTTTTAACGTACTACAATTAGGTTACTACATATGATACACAGGCTTATTTTATTAGTACTCGCTGTTACGGGTTTCAATTTGTGTACTGCTTCTGCACAACAAAATTCATGGATTGCACAGAGCATGCACCCATTTACAACAGCTATGGTATTTTCTCCTAATAGAAGTGCAGTCTGTTTTTATCAGAATCTCCCGAATAATAAATGCGACGTAAACATACATGACACGTACAGCAGAGCCGTTTCAGCTTTATTTTTGGTGTCTGGAAATCCAACAATATGCAGAATCTCAAACAGTAGCAAGTATCTACTAACAGTTGATACAGCAAAACAGGTTACTATATATAATCAACTCACCGGCGAAAAGCTCAACTCATACATTGTAGATAATCTTACAAAGTCTTATATAACCGATATAAAGTTTAGAGATGATGATTCAACATTTACTATGGTACGAAAGTACTTAGACTACTATGTGTTTGTTGATACATGGAGTATACATAATTATCTTCCAATTTCATCTGACACTCTTACTGAATTCAACATTACTGAACGTTTACAACTCTCATCATCAGGTAAACTACTTTGCTATACAAAAGATAAAAACATATTCACCTATTTAGTACCCAATAAAAAATTACAAACTACAACCTCACAGTACACAGATAACTCCGGTAAAATCATAGGGTATTCCCATGATGATTCAATGTTTGTGTACTATGGGAAATCAGGTATTACCACCTATGCAATAAGAAGTACCGGAATAATTCCTGTTGCAAACAATTCTGAACTTTCCGGTAACTACGCAGAATTCAATAACGAAAAATCATACATTGCTTTGGAAGGCGGTATTTACAAAGCTTCCTTGCAGGACAACCCCTTATTTACCCCGGAAGAAGGCGAATTTAATTCTCCTTTTACCACTACTTCAGACTTCTTTAAATTCTGTGATAACAATGATTTTTGGGTAGGTGCGAATAGAACTACTACATGCCAAATGGAGTTTTATGCCAAGTATAAAATTAATACTCTTGGTAAAGCATTTTTAGTTTATGATTTGAATAGCGAAACCCTCAAAGATCAATTCCCATGCGGACATGGAAATCTTAAGAATATCATATCAACTGAATTTTCTTTAAATGATGCAACGTTAGTGACAACCGACCACACCAATCTATCCTGTTTTTGGCGTACATCAAATGGGGCTTTTATCAGAGAATTTTTTGCTCCTAATGTAAAACCGTATTTATCAAGTACCGGGGCTGAGTTCTATATTGCCGACTCAAAACAAATAAAGGAGTACAGCGTTGAATTTCCAACTATGAATTGGAGTTTGAATTACGACGAACTGCCTGAAATTCCAAAGGTATTCAATACTCCCAATAAAATGTACATTCTCGTTGTTTCAAGAAGTAAGGGTTATTGCATCAACTCAGAAAGCCGGAGTATTATCTCATCATTTTCCGAGACAATAAACAATCCTTCTGTTACTTCAAACAACACCTTATTATTTACTTCCGGTTCAGATATTAAAGAATTCAATCCAAGCACAAGGGTAGTGAAAACTATAATGTCCATTTCAAATGAAACACTAAAACCAGATTCTGTAAATTTTTCATATTCTGGTAATGCGCTTGTAACCTATACAATAGCACGGAAGTTCACAAATCAATCGGGTCTCAATACATATCTTTCCAAGGTATATTCTATACCCGATGCCAAGCTTTTATATGTTGATTCGTTGATAAACACAGCGTTAGTACCGTATCTCCACCCGGACGGTAAATACATACATTTTTCTCGTTCAACTAAAATTAACAGCGAAAACAATTTCAAAGGGCAGGCACTAACTGTAGAGACATCCACTAAGCATCCATTATGCGATACTAATTATTATGGAGGCATAACATCACCAATTGTGTTTCAGGCAATTCCATCAAGGTCTGCTAAGGTTATAAGTTATACTTTTTCATGTGGTTCAACTATAATTGTTAGTCCTCCCCCATGCGATGCAGCACTGGATGTTTACGAAAGTCCAATCTCAACTACTAACGTTAATACTACCCCTAATCCTTATTCATCAACCGTAAAAATTACGTTTCAATTAGAACAACCACATTCATTTTCGGGTGAGGTAAAACTTTACAACATTCAGGGTGAGGTTGTTTTCTTCAACAACATCAAGGTAACCGATGCCTCAGAACAACAGATTATTCTGAATACACCTACCTTACCTCAAGGTTTATACTTTACAGAAATAACGATCGGCTCAACAATCATCCGAGGAAAACTAATGAAGAGTAATGAATAGCTTTCTGCTATCGCATGACGGCACCGCAACTCATATACGGTAAACGCCGTTACTTGCCGGACGGACTCTCCTGCACCAACAAGGGTTAACCGTGCATGTTGGTTGGTGCAGGCAAATAAAGAAGAGTATTAACTCAATTGTTCACTTAATGCTGCCCATTCTTCCATTTTACGTGCTAGTTCTTCTTTAGCTTTATTGTGTTGTTCTACTGTTGTGCTAAAATCTTTTTGTTTATAAAATTCAGCATCCGCAAGTTTTGAATCAAGTTGTTTTATGGTGCTTTCAAGTTCGGCAATACGTTCTTCGCATTGTTCAATAGAGCGTTTAATCTTGCGGGTCTCGTTATCCTTTTGTTTGTTTTGCTCACGCTCTACCTGCATTGGTTTCTTTTCTTCTTTTGCACTTGCCTTTTCCGCTCTGCTTGCTTCCAACTGGCGGAAAGATTCCAATTTACGTGCCTGCAAATAACCGTAAATATCACCAAGATATTCCGTTAACTTTCCCTCGCGGAATTCAATCACTTTTGTGGTTAATCCCTGTAAAAAGTCACGGTCGTGCGATACCACTATCAACGCGCCCTCATAATCCATCAATGCTTGTTTTAACACATCCTTACTTTTCATATCAAGGTGGTTTGTCGGCTCGTCAAGAATCAATAAATTCACCGGTTCTAACAACAGCTTTGCCATAGCCAATCGTGATTTTTCTCCACCCGATAACACTCGTACCTTTTTGTTTACCGAATCGCCACTAAACAAAAACGCACCTAACAAACTGCGAATCTTTGTACGCATCTCACCTTTAGCCGCGCGGTCAATTATATCAAAAACACTTGCATCACTATCTAACGATTCCGCCTGATGCTGTTCGTAGTAACCAATCACTACATTGTGTCCTAACGTAAGAGTCCCCTCAAACTCGTCGCTACCGGCAATCAATCTGGAGAACGTAGATTTACCTTCACCATTTTTTCCAACAAACGCTACTCGCTCGCCACGACCTAACGAAAACTCAATGTCGTGTAATACATGTTTGGTTCCGTATGATTTGTTAAGCCCATGTGTTTCAACAACACTTAAACCACTGCGTGGCGCAGGCGGAAACTGAAAACGTATACTTGATGTATCTTCTTCTTCTACTTCAATGCGTTCAATTTTATCTAACATTTTCACTCGCGATTGCGCTCTGGATGCAAACGATGCCTTTGCCTTAAAGCGCTCTATAAAACGTTCTTGTTGTGCTATCTCGCGTTCTTGGTTAGCAGCAGCTGACATTTGTATTGACCTGCGTTCTGCGCGTTGTTCAAGATATTTAGAGTAAGCGCAATTGTAGTCATCAATATCGCCGTTTGTAATTTCAATTGTGCGGTTTGTAACGGTATCTAAAAATGTTTTATCGTGCGATACTAGCACCACAGCGCCTTCGTAGTTTTTAAGGAACTGCTCTAACCACTGAACAGACTCAATATCCAAGTGGTTAGTTGGCTCGTCAAGCAAGATACAATCGGGCTTGCGTAGTAATATCTTACCTAACTCAATTCGCATTTGCCAACCACCGGAAAACTCTTCGCAGAGTCTGTCCATATCGGCAGTAGTAAAACCAAGACCGTTCAAAATACTTTCAATATCTGCACGCATTGTTGCACCACCTAAACGAATAAACTCATCGTTGGCGTCGCTCATATCGTGCAGGATTTTACTGTACTCATCACTTTCGTAATCGGTGCGGATTGTAAGTTCATCACTCAGTTTGTGAACCTTGTCATTCAGCTCTAATGCTCGGGTGAACACATGGCTTGCCACTTCATCAAATACTGTTTTTCCTGCAGCGGTAATTCCATCCTGCGGTAAGTATCCAATAGTGTACGCGTTGGGAGTAATAATCTCGCCTTCATCGGCACGGTGAAGTTTTGCCAACAATTTTAGCAACGACGACTTCCCTGCCCCGTTTTTCCCAACTAACCCTATTCTATCGCGTGGGTTTATAGTAAAGGTAATATCATCAAACAGGGCTTTGCCGCCAAAGCGAATCGTTATATGTGAAATCGTAATCATGCAAAAATTGACAGTATTTTAAAATCAGAATACAAAGATAGAACCTATTCAAGGATTTTTCTGCTTTCGCATGAACGCGCCGGTCAATATTCTTTAAAAGAGACCTCCTATTGCGTGAGTGTTCCTTGTACGTTAGGATAGCGTTTATCGTTTGGGTGTTGCGTCCCACCAAAAGAGTGTTTGATTGCAAAGGTTCTTTCCGCAATGCGTTGGCTTGCCCTTTAATTACCCGTTTGGTGCCACAACCAAGAAAAATACTAGTACTATAACCACAGTTAGGTGGCGCATGTGTGTTATTTTTGCCAAACTTTAGAATGTTAACATTATTGGTTGCAATATGTACGGTTCATTTCAGCAGTATCTACAACAAGAGATTTCTTCGATTCGCGTAAGCGGTTTGTATAAGGAAGAACGTATAATTACTTCGCCACAGGGTGCAGAAATTTCTGTTTCGGTTAGCGACAAACCTGTTCTTAACTTTTGCGCTAACAATTACTTAGGATTATCATCTCACCCAAAAGTTATTGAAGCAGCTAAGCTTGCGTTGGATTCTCACGGGTTTGGTATGTCGTCCGTTCGTTTTATTTGTGGTACTCAGGACATACATAAAACCTTAGAACAAAAGATTGCTGAATTCTGCCATACCGATGATACAATTTTATATGCTGCGTGCTTCGATGCAAACGGCGGTGTATTTGAACCGTTAATTGGCGAGATGGATGCAATCATTAGTGATGAACTTAACCATGCATCTATTATAGATGGTGTCCGCCTTTGTAAAGCAAAACGATATCGTTACAAATGTTGCGATATGGCAGATTTGGAGGCACAACTTCAGCAAGCAAAAACTGATGGAGCTCGGTTCATCATGATTGCAACTGATGCAGTATTCTCGATGGATGGAACGATTGCCCCACTTGATAAGATTTGTAATCTGGCTGATAAATATGAAGCATTAGTGATGGTTGATGAATGTCATTCTATGGGTTTTATGGGTAAAAACGGTCGTGGTGTGGTTGAACATTGCGGCGTCACCGGCAGAGTTGATATTATAACCGGGACACTTGGCAAAGCTCTTGGTGGTGGCATTGGTGGATTTACAACCGGAAGAAAAGAAATTATTGATATGTTGCGCCAGCGTTCAAGACCATATTTGTTTAGCAACTCGTTACCACCAAGTGTTGTTGGTGCAAGTATAGCAATCTTTGATTTGCTATCTTCTACCACAGAACTTCGCGATAAATTAGAATGGAATACAAATTACTTCCGTACAAAGATGAGCGGTTTGGGATTTGACATTAAACCGGGAACACATCCTATAACACCTATCATGCTATACGATGCACCTTTAGCACAAGAGTTTGCTAAACGCTTGTTGACAGAAGGTGTGTATGTAATTGGTTTCTTTTATCCGGTTGTTCCAAAAGGTTTGGCAAGAATACGCGTGCAGATAAGTGCAGGTCATACTCAGGCACATCTTGACCATGCTGTTTCCGCATTCGAGAAAATAGGACGTGAGTTAGGTGTTTTAAAGTAAAAGCCTTACAAAAGTCTTTGGTAAAGCTGTTCGTATTGCGGTACTATTTTATTAGTATCAAAATTATCTACAGCAAAAGAACGCGCTTTGGCACTAAAGGCATCCCAACGTTTTGGTTGAGTAAGCAATTCTACTGCATATTTTGCCATACGTTGTACATCGCCAAGTTCGGAAATGTATCCGTTTTCGCCGTGTAATATAACTTCGGGAATACCCCCAATGTTTGCACCAATAACGGGGACGCCACAACTTAGAGCTTCTAAGGCAGCCAAGCCAAAACTTTCTGATTGCGATGGGAGTAAAAATACATCAGCTGCTGAAAGTATCTCAGGTAAGGCAGATTGTTTCCCAAGGAATGTAACGTAGTCATTCATGTTTAGTTCTCGGCATAGGCGTTCGGTATCAGCACGGTCGGGGCCATCGCCAACAAGAACTAACTTAGCATCTACGGTTTTTCTAACTTCAGCTAATATTCTAACGGTGTCTTGCACACGTTTTACCGAGCGAAAATTAGAAATGTGCATCAGTATTTTTTCGTTGTTCTTTGCAATTCTTCTTCGTAAACCATCACAACGGTCATCGTGACGGATGTACACATTTGTATCAACAAAGTTGTGTATTACACTCATATCTGTTCTTGGAGTAAAGTTCTGTTTTGTTTTCTCCATTAGGTAACTCGAAACAGCAGTAACAGCATCAGACTGCTCTAACGAAAATTTTACTAACGGATGAAACCCTGGCTCAAGCCCAACTAGAGTGATGTCAGTACCGTGTAATGTAGTTACAAGTTTAATCTGCTTTTTGGTGTTCAATATTTGTTTAGCCAAATAACCACTAATTGCATGTGGAATTGCATAATGCACATGAAGAACATCAAGATGTTCGTATTTATCAACATCAATTATTTTTCCTGCCAAGGCAAGAGTATATAATTGATGTTCCATTAAAGGATAACTGGGTATTTCCACCTCGTGGAAAAACACATTATCCTGAAATCTATCTAAGCGTATCGGCATGGCATACGTAATAAAGTGAACTTGATGGCCTCGCCGAGCGAGTTCCATCCCAAGTTCAGTTGCAACAACGCCACTACCACCATACGTTGGATAACAAACAATACCAATTTTCATACGTTAAAAGTAATTCGTGTCGTAAATAATGATTGACAACGGTACAAATACAGAAGACACCTATCATACCATTGAAACTGAACAAAGGGCAGAATTCAAGGTCAAAAGTAGTGTTTTTATTGGTACCGCAACCCCTATTAATTCTAAAGAGCAAGCTATTGAGCGTTTAGAGATGATTCGTAAAGAATTTTACGATGCTACACACAATTGCTATGCTTACAGACTGGGAGAGAAAGGTTTGGACTTCCGAGCCGCCGACGATGGTGAACCAAACGGTACAGCAGGCAAACCAATTCTCTTTTCAATCCAGAAGTACGGCGTAAGTGACATTTTATTGGTTGTTACCAGATATTTTGGCGGTACTAAACTGGGTACCGGCGGTTTAGCACGTGCATATTCCGCTTCAGCTGAAGCAGTACTAAGCGTTTGCACTAAGAAACCTGTTTACAAAACAAGTTTGGTAAGAGTGTTTTGTACATATGAGGATGTAAAGACAATTTTAAAGTTACTTGAAAAACATGCTGTTAGCTTTGAGGGAGATTATCGTGATGCAATTGAATTCACAGCCCATGTATTTAGCTCTAAAGTCGAACAGTTCTCCAATGAACTTACAACTCTTACTAACGGGAGATCCGGAATTGTCACTAAAGAATTATAAAGACAATATCAGAAAACAGTAATTCGTTACTCACTAAAAATTCGTTTCACCTAATATTAACTACCATGACAGTTTCAGATAGCACCAACATCTTTGATTATGAGATTCTCATTCGTCGGTACGATATGTCGAACCAATATGCTTCGTACTGCCCTCAACTTGCAAGAATGATAAAAGGAGAAGCACACGAAGAAGTTGAAAACGCCATGAAAGATGTTATCATGCAGCATATTAACGCATTAAAGGAACAACAACCTAAATCTGTAACGTAACATCCTGTTACTTTTTATATTACATGATGTCGTAAGCGCAAATTCAATTCTATAGGTTGGAGAAACAACAATGAAACGTACATTATTTGGAATTATACTTATTCTTTGTGCATTTGTAACTGTTAGTAATGCACAGTGGGTTTTTTCTAAGCAGGATGCAGAGTTTAATATACGTCGTGGCATGACATGTGTGTATAATACACGTTTTGACAGCGCCACTATTTATTTCAATAGGGTTATTTCCGATTATCCAGATCACCCTGCTGGTTATTTTATGGACGCTATGGTAGAATGGTGGAAAATACAAATTCAAGGAGTTAGCAAATCCGATCCATCAGCATTTCTGTATAAGATTGACCGTGTTACTACTGTTTGCGATAAACTGATAGAAAAGAATGAGAACGATATAATAGGATTGTTCTTTAAGGGTGGGGCACTTGGTTTCAGAGGTAGGTATTATGCATCCTCGCAAAGCTGGCTTAAAGCTGCAAACGACGGACGTGAAGCATTAGATATATTAGTTCGCTGTAGTAAAATTGCACCGGGAAACAGCGATATTATGCTTGGTACAGGAATCTACAATTATTATGCTGCTTCACTACCGGAGAAATATCCCGCTCTAAAAACAGTAATGGTATTTCTTCCAAGTGGTGATAAAAAACTGGGACTTCTACAATTAGAATCCGCTTCTAAAAATGCAAAGTTTGCAAATGTTGAGGCAAAAGTCTTACTTCAACAAGTATACGGTCCACAGTTTGACGATAACAGAACCGAATACAACCGTATCTGTACCGATCTTTATACTTCATACCCCGGAAATGCTATTTTCCATAGAAAGTATGCGTACAGTTTAACATTGTTAGGACAAAATGATACCGCACAGAGTGAGTGGCGCAAGGTGTTAAATGGGTACAGAACCAAACAATTTGGATATGATATTCAAGCTGCCCGAGAGGCATTGTACTATATTGGAACAATCAACTTTACAAACGGGAAAATTGATGAAGCACTTCCCTATTTATACAAATGCGATGAAGCATGCAGAGCACTCAATCAAGATGATGATGCTTTTATGATAAAGCTAAATATTACAATTGGAAAGATTTACGACCTACAAGGTCAACGTGAGCTTGCACTAAAACAATATAATAAAGTACTTTCGTGGGATGACCTAAAAGGTAGTCACGACGAAGTAAAGCAATACATCCAAAAACCATACGGTAAATAAAAAAAAACGAGAGTATCCTGTTCATACTCTCGTTTACCCTGTTGCTATACTGTTTTACTCTACAACTAAATATCGTCAGCATTTGGTAGTACTTTAACACGGATGAATATTTTTTTTTCAAAGCGGCACCAAGCCAAGTCCTAATTTATTATCGCCATTTGCCGGAGAGAACCTCAATAAAGCAACAACGCTAACCATGAATAACAAAAAAGCCCGATAGGAAACCTATCGGGCTTTAGTTTTTCCTAGCGGCTGATATTATTCAGCAGCTGGTGCTTCCGGAGTTGCCTCTGGTGCAGCTTCTTCGGTAGCAGGAGCAGCAGCTTCTTCAGTTGCTGGTGCTTCGTATGGTAAGCCTTGTAATTCTTCGCCAACTACTGCAGCAATTGCAGCTACTTCTTCAGGAGCTATAGGTTGACCGCCCTCAGCAACATATTTATCTGCATTTGGAACCGGATGCGCGGTGTTATATGTATTAATAACATCTGCATCTTTATCTTTTAATGCATCAACAGCAGAAAGAACAATCTTCTTAGCTTCTTTGTCGAACTCAACTACTTTTAATGGTAAGTTGTCGCCAACGTGGAAGAAATCAGCAATACTGCGAACTGGAGCAAATGATAACTGTGATGAAGGTACAAAACCGTCAACGCCTTCAGGCATTTCAACAATAACACCTTTGTCAATAATGCGAACAATCTTACCTTCGGTTTCTGTTCCTACAGTAAAGCGCTCAGCAAATACATCCCATGGGTTTTCAGTTATTTGTTTGTGACCTAAAGAAATTCTGCGGTGTTCTGGGTCAATTGTTAATACAATCACATCCAAAGAGTCACCTTTTTTAACAAATTCACCTGGGTGGCGAATTTTCTTGGTCCATGATAAGTCGCTGATGTGAACAAGACCATCAACACCCGGCTCTAATTCTACGAATACGCCGAAGTTTGTAAGGTTACGAACAATACCTTTGTGTACAGAACCAACAGGATATTTGTTCATTAAATCTTGCCATGGATCCGGCTCTAATTGTTTCATACCAAGAGCCAGCTTGCGTGTATCTTTATCAATATTCAATACAACAGCTTCCAACACCTGACCCAAGGAAACAAGTTGTGATGGGTGTTTAATGTGTTGTGTCCAAGACATTTCACTGATGTGAATAAGACCTTCGATACCTTTTTCAATTTCAATAAACACACCATAATCGGTAATGCTAACAACTTTACCTTTAACACGTGTGCTTGTGTCATACTTCTCACCAATGGTATCCCATGGATGTGGTGTGAGTTGTTTCATTCCCAACGAAATACGTTTCTTGTCGCCATCAAAATCAAGAACAACAACTTTAACGGTTGAGTCAAGCGTAACAATTTCTGATGGATGGTTAACACGACCCCATGATAAATCTGTGATGTGAACCAAACCGTCAACACCGCCCAAGTCAACGAATACACCGAAGTCGCTGATGGCTTTAACAACACCCTCAAGTACCAAACCTTTATCCAACGAGTCAAGAATTTTGCCGCGTTGTTCGGTAAGTTGTTCTTCAAGAAGTACTTTATGGCTCACAACAACATTTTCACTTGGGTTGTTTACTTTAACAACACGAACGTCAATTGTTTTACCAACCCATGCATCAAAGTCGCGTACAGGGCGTGTATCAATTTGTGAACCCGGTAAGAATGCTTCGATACCTAATAAATCTACAACCATACCACCTTTAATACGACGTAAGATACGAACCTGAATAATATCTTGTTTCTCGTAGTGAGCCATGATATCATTCCATGTTTTCATAAAGTCAGCGCGTTTACGCGACAATACTAATCTGCCGTTTCCATCTTCAATCTTATCAACAAATACGTCTATACCATCACCAACGCTTAATAAGTCTGCCGCAACAGAAAACTCAGCGCGAGGTATAACTCCAAGCGATTTAAATCCAATATCAACTAAAATTTCATCTTTGCTGATTGCACGGATTGTTCCGTGAACCATTTCATCTTCTTTAATTGCTGTTAAAGATGACTCAATCATTTTCCCAAACGCACTCTCGTCCATTTCCGGGAATTCGATATCGCCTTCAAGTAAAGCGGCAATTGCGCTCTTGCGCGATAATTTAACCGGTGCTTCCTCGATAATCACCGGTTCTTGCCGAGATTCAGCAACAGCTTCTACCGCTGTTTCTGCTGTTTCTTCAGCTACATTTTCATTCAATTCAGACATTGAAAACTCCTGTGGTTACCTCATAACCCGCGCATTATAAGCAACCCAAAAAATAGTAAAACATACTCCCGCGGAAGAATTAGATACGCAAGTTACGTGTTTTCATTGTATTAACAATGGAAGGTGGTAGGTTTTCAACAAAGTTTTTGCTATCGCGGGACGGCTCCGAATGTTGTTTATTATTGTAACGATACCTTGCCGGAATGTAGCGTCATTTTTCAAAACACATTTTCAGACTGAGTTAACTTCATTCACAGTAACCTTTAGGTTGCAATGGTGCTTCTGTCGCGCACGAAAAGGTTTATAATATAGCTGGCTGTTTGGCGCGCCTGTGCTAACAAAAACCTTACTTAATTATCGTTATAGCGTACTTCGCGTTGTTGGGAGTAACGCTTGTATCCGTTAATGGCACGCACAGTAATGGTGTTCTGTTGAGGTGGGATAACAAACACCTGCAAATGCACATTATACTGCTTATTATACTCGTGGTCGCCAAACATTTCCTGAACTTTACCCTGTAGCCCAGTAGTTTCGAGTTTTACCCGAGACTGATTATCGGTTTGCAAACCATAGCCCCGTGTACGAATTCTGATGCTTCCATTTTCCATTTTTGATATATCAATAATTTCGGGTGTAGGAAAATTATTAACTGTAATTCCAACCGATTGCCCTATTTTCTTACCGTTCAACATTCTATCCAGATAAAATGTTTTTCCGGTATCGGATACTGAAGGTGTGAATGAAAAAGGCTCGCCTTGTAACGATGTTGCCCTGCTATTATCTTTATCATCGCGAAGCACAGCAGTTGCCTGAGAGCTGTTGATAAATGGCAAACCCGGATTAATTGAATAACTAACACCGGGGTACATTTGCGTTGGTACATTAGGATTACTTAGTTGCTTTGCAATTACTCCAAACATCACCGAGACTTCCTTTTTATCGCTTGCACGCTGTGCTGTAACCTGATATGTTGTTAACCCAGTTGCAGGAGCAGTTCCGCGAACAACTATTTCATTACCCTCAATTTTTAAATATGCAGAACCACCTGTAACAGTGGGTGTACCAAGTAAATCGCGGGATGGGTCTGCACCATACACGGTAATTCTGTTTTCCCATTCCTGATATGCAAGCGTTGTTAAGTTAGGTTCATACCGAGGTTGAAGTGTAAACTGCCCCGGAGGCGGAATTGCCTGCTGTCTACTTGCAGCAATTTGTTCTGCAAGCTCACGTATTTTTTGCTGTGTTAAGCTATCATTTAAGGAAAGTGCTTGTTGATTGAGAGTTACTAAGGTGTTAGGGTTTCCGCTACCGCCATCAACATACAGCATTGCTACTGTAAATTCTGTTTCGGAGGTTAAACGTATTGTTGTATCCGCACCCAACAATTGACGTATATAATCTTGTTGGACATCGCTTAAAGTTTGCGGGAGAATTGGAGTAGCAGTGGCTGTAACATGAACTTTAAACAATCTGTTCATGCGTTCTTTAGTAGGTGGTGTCCATGTAAAGTGCATATTCCCTTGTTCAATATCACCTGTTAAATGAAACAGCTGTGTGTTTGTTTCTCCTGCCGACGTTAACCGAATATGTTGTTTGTACGAAATGTCTTCAATCTGAAAATCGTAATGAACATCTCGCATTGCACCGGAATAATAAATGGTATTCATTGAATCACACGTAACAACTGCTATTGAATCACCTTTACTTACCACTCTGCATAACATGGTTGTACGTTCGGGGTGTACACTAAACGATGATTGCAACAACGACATGATAACACCCGTAGCACGATGCTCCTCACGACGCTTATCCGGAATTAACAAGATAAGCGAGGCAAGATAGAGAATAAAGTATATCTCTATAAATCGTTTGCGACGGTGTTTTTTCATTATTTGAGTTTAGCGCTTAACAGGTTTTCAACTTCTCTTCGCACAGCAACTTGAATCTCTTCGCGTTGTAAAGTGCGGGTAGCAATATTTAACTCGTGGATTGCTTCCTTAAACTGTTTAAGTGTTTCGTTGGTTTGTTTCATGGTGTTTATCAGCTCGGGGTTAGGGGCTACCGCATGGGCAGCTGTTTCGGTTGCTGTTCGTACCAGATTCGAGAGTTCAGAATTCTCGCGGGTAAGTTCTTTCAGAGATTCTACTGCATTCTCTACATTTATAGCAACAGCTGCGTAGTCTCTTCCAATCTCACCTATTTCTCGCAGTAAATCATGTTGCTCATCATCATCTTTATTGGAATCGTTAAATGTATCCTCGTCCACTTCATCAGTCGGCGAAAAGTACATAACCATAAACATTACAATTAACAAAAACGCTTCAAACGCAATCGAGCCAAGCACGGCGTTATCAGTAACTTTATCGCTGAACCTGCGGATACCAATTACCACTAACAAAATAGCTGCACCAAAGTAAACAAACGAGTTTATGGTGGAATAGTAAAATCGGTTTACAACCTCTTGCATCCATAACGAAGTACCCGAAAAAAAACCAAGCGGATGCAATACCGTAACTTCATGGTGTGAATACCTATACACTTCTTTAACCGAAGTACATAATCTCCACATTGTGGATAACGTGGTAAATCCACTTAACTGTTTATCAAAGCGAAGCTCGCGGAATACTTCCCGAACTAACGCTCTTCCCTCGCGGGTTGCTAACGATCTTATTTCTTTCATAACGTTGTTATTTACAGGTTTGTACACCTATGTTTTGGTTCTAAGTAAATTCAGAACTCCAATAATAAAGAATATACCATTTGCCGCCCACCCAATCACCGCCGGATGTGTATTTATTTCCATCCCGATAGATTGGCTTACTTTGGTAAACACTAAATACACAAACGATACCACCATAGCCGTTGCAATCTCTACGGCAATTCCGCTCTTCTTTTTAACCGAGGCAAACGGTACTCCAAACATCACCACAATAAAATTGGCAAATGGAAATGCGTACTGACCGTAGTAATCAATTACCTTTTGCCGTACATCTTTACCACCGCGTTCTAATATTGTAATGTATTCACGGAGTTCATCAAAATTCATTTCTTCCGGTGCGCGCTGTAATTCTGTAATACTGTGGTGGTTAATACTTAACTTCAATGAGTCTTTATAAATTCTTCTAACCCTAAACTTTCCATCTTCAAAAGTACGTTCAAATCCATTGGAAATCATCCACACATTTTGAACACTGTCCCATTGTAATGTTTTTGCATCCAATCTCTTTTTTACAACAGGGTGCATTTCACTTTCGTAATACTCAACAATAATATCGTTTCCTGTTTTAGAGATAGCATCATAATACGATAGCACTACATTGGTTGTAGGTGTCTCGCGGTAATACAAATTATACACCTGCGTTTGGTTACTGCCCGACCCCTTACCCAGATACTGACGCTCGATACTTAATTTTTTAGTTAACGCGCGGGGCACTATCCAGCCATTAAAGTATAACTGTCCCGCACAAACCATTCCGCTAAGCAAAAGTATCGGAATCATCATTCTGTACAAACTCATCCCGCCCGATTTCATAGCAGTGATTTCGTTCAGGTTTGTTAGTCGTCCAATGGAAAACAAGGAAGCAATAAGCATTGCCACAGGAGTCAACAGTTTTAAAATCTCCGGAAAGAAATAGAAATAATACTTCAGGATTATCAACACCTGAACATTCAGGTCTAAGAATTTATCCAAACTCTCAAGGATATTCACCACTAAAAAAATAGTACACAGCGCAAGCACTGCAAACACAAACGTAGAAGCAAACGAACGGAGTATATAACGGTCAAGTTTATTCATAATGCAATTTACTATTATCGGACGTGCTTACCAACCGCACTCAACTATTTACCGTTATTGACAATATTTTACTAGATGTGTTTCCCTCCTCTGCCGAAGCGACCGCAACTGCGCCGCAACCCGGTCGGGAACAAACGTTACAGCATCGCAATGAAAATAAAAAGGGCGACTGCGCTCCCTGCAACAGTCGCCCTTCGTTCAGGATTTTTTATAACCCCAAACTTTATCGTATAATCACAAACGGAACACTCACAGTATTTACAGAACCTTTTACCCGTACATAGTATGTACCGGATACGAATGTACTTGTATTGATGTGAAGATTACTTCCTGATCTTATCAACCCTTTTTCCATCGTCCTGCCAAGCGCATCTGTTACTGCATAAGAATAATCAAAGTTACTCGTTTCTATATCTTCTAACAAACCAGTGAACTTTATATCTATTTCATTATCTGCCGGGTTTGGTTTTACCGTTAGTACGTTTTCATGTTGTAGTTCTTTTCCTAAATCTACAGTTATGACTTCTGTACTTTCTGATTCTTTCCCTAATTGGTCATCAGGTGTTATCCCATCAATTTGTATTTCTTCTGTATATCTTACGTTCTCACCACATCCATTAATAATAATAACTCGATACTCATCATTACCACCACGTATCAAACGAACCCCGTTTCGATATTTTTCATCTGAGTTACGTGATGTATAAGGCAGTGCCACTCTGTTTCTTCTGTTACTTTTGCTTTGTAACTCCATTCTGAAACATGGATTCATTATACCTTTTACATATGTTCGTAACAGTGAAGAATTACCAACTTTGAACCATGATGTTTTTAGGGTATCGTACTGATTTTGTTTTCCATCTTTCTCATTATCACCACGTGCTACAATATTTAACTCTTTTCCATCTATATCCGGTTGAGCGTACAATAACCTACGTCCGCTTGGCAGAATATATCCAGACCAATACAATGGTTTGTAATCTTCCATTGAAGCAGCTTTATAGAACATTTCCGCAGATGAAACCAAAGTATCAGATTCATATTTTGGTTGATACAATCGGCGAGTTTGATTCCATTGGTTCATAGATTGCACTGCATGCTGTGCAGACAATCGTGGAGATTTACCTTCAAATACAAAGTGTAAGTTATTCGGATATAAACTATAATTCTCAAGGACAGGGTTTATTGGTAAGAATGACCAATATCCATAATTCAATTGCCACAATCTTGGATGCCAGTCAAACCCATTTGCATACCTTGATTGAAAGTTCATTACACAAGAACTATCTGATACATTTGTAAAATTATCAACTGCATCTAACCTTGAGTTTCCACCTTGTGATATTTGAACTTGTGATAAATTGGACGTTAACGACGTGACTGTCCTGTATTGCCAGCACGACCATGACGGAGGTATGTTATTATATGCAAACGCATAGTCAATACCACGTGTAGATAAAAATGTTCTTCCATTCTCAGGTATTGTTTGCCACACAACCCTATCCCAATGTGCTGTTATATATGAACGTAAAGGAACTGCGCCATTTCCGAACTCCTCCAATCCACGGTATACCATCGGGTACATGTGTCTGCCAGTCCAGTTGTTTACCGTATCCATTGTAAGAATTGCAATTACGGTGTCGCCATTTGCGGCAGTATCTACCGGACATTGGTAAGCAGTACTTGGTGTTAAGCCGTCCGGCATTTTATAACTGATAGTAAACGGATTTGTTGAGGTGTTGAGATGTACCACAGAATAATTGATATAATTATTCGGAGCAATTGGAGTTAATCGTTCCTCCCATACCAAAGCCGCTTCCGTTTCATGTAAATTGATTCTGGAATATGTATTAAGATTTGGATGTTGACAAACAGTATTTGGCGAAGTGCTTAACCGAATTGAGATTGCAGGTGTACCATTAGTAAAGTTCCTCGCTTGTGGGAGTTTCCACCGTGTTACGATTCCGCGAACACTATCAGCCCATGAATAATAATTGCCAAGCCACGAAGCATTTATGGTTGGTGCGCCCCATGTGGAAAGGAATGTACTATCATTCAGCCAAGTACCGTTCTCGAATCTACCTGCCTGTGTTGAATCAATTTCTTGCTCTACTCCGGCTGATTGTGTCCCTTCAGCATCCAAAACATTTTCTACAATTCTGATTTTCATTGTATCCGGTTTATCTGCACAGGCATACACAACATATACACTTACCTTAGGTGCGTTTGGTGCGCTTGTATCCGCCCTTACAACAAGAGAAGGATAACCACAATACATCAATTGTCTTCCACCATCTAATTTTGTAATACTATCTTGGGTAATCTTAATTTCTGATTCCCATTGAATACCTCCCAAAATAGTTGCTTCTTTGGGATAGGGAATTGAGCGTTTGTAAAACACATTCATTCTATTTGTTGCAGTATCCACACGATGATAAACAGCATGATAACGTAATTGATTGGAGTATACAAGACGATGCGTTAAAGGGTTTACTGTTGTTACAGGGTAACTACACATTTTCCTTTGATTGGGATTTTCTACATCACCGGATGAAAAGGTACTCTTAACCCGTTGTATGGTAACCCTGAACAGCTTTCCTTCTCCAGGGGTGTAATTCATAACTAACTTTGCGTTTGTCTTTATCACCGTGTCCAAAGTACCGCCAACTTCCTGAATGTGAAACACTCTCGGAATAGTATCCGGTGGGATGTAGTTAAAAGGAATCGTTATCTCTCTGCATCCTTGACGTTTCCAATATTTATCGCGCCACCATGCTGCTGTTTGACTATTGTTGTCACGCCAGTATGTTCCACCGTTTTGCAATAGTGCATCCCAATCGGCAGTTGGGACAAATACCATTTCTCCGTTTGCATAGTTTGCATCGCGCCACAAAGCATCGGTTCTCCTGTTCTGAACTCCAAGATAAAACACACTATCGGTTGACAATGTATTCCGTTTTAAGAGTGTTACATCATAAAAACAAGAATCTTTGCCAGCGGTTGCGTTTTCATACAAAGGGAGGTTTTGACTATTTACTCTGTTTAGTGGTCGGGTGGTAATACCTGCTACATAGATAAACTTCTTTAGTACACTATCGTTAGTATTTAACGACGGATGCTGTGTGTATAACTTTATGAATCCCTTTCCATACCATGCTTGTAACGTGAGACTTAACAACTCGCTACCATTATCCTTAACCCATGAATTATTACGCTCACATTCAACCCGTAAACTCTTCATACCCAAATAGAAATGGTCCATATCAGTATGCATATCATTTAACCAGTAATACGAAGCATTCATATAGTTATGCCAACGTATGGTGTCAGCATCATTTCTATTTACCCAATCACCACCTATATCATCACTTCGTAACAATGCATTACCTTGTAAATTATGTATTGGGTTTGCCATCCAAAATCCTAAGGTAAAACCGTGGTTGTCAAAATTAGTATTAGGATATGTTGAGGTATATACATTATTGCCGGGTGTAGTTCCCATATAATAATACACAACACCTTTAGCACCAAGTAACAAGGGGAATCGAGTCATTAGCTTTATTTCCTCTCCTGTTTTTGGGCGTTCTCCTCCATCTTGATAAGCCATTGGTCCTTGCGAAGCAGTATCATCTAATCGCCAATACTCGGTAGATAACCAGATATTGGCAAGCCAAGGTTTTCCCGAATACATAAATCCACGAGGAATATAATATGAATAGTACAAATCCTTCTCAATTTTTGCTTGAGTCCCTACATGAAATATTAACGTATCTTTTGACGAACCATCCCATGAAAACCGTTCTGGATAAGGATTAAATGGGAGCGGTATTGTGGTGAGTGATTGTCTTGTGTTTCTACTCGGAAATTTAGTATCATATCGTGTTTCGTAATTTGAATGTAAACTATCAAGGTTGTCTGTATCATAATACTTATTCTTATTACCATCTAACTCAACATTGCCTAAATATCCTCGTTTCTGTCCGAATGCACGATGAGTCGCATCACTCCCATATCTATAAAATGGTACGGCAACATCATTTTGAAACTGTAGGTTTGCTCCAGACCAATAGTAGGAATATCCTTTTGCATGGAGCGCGTGTGCTGTATATGTCTCAAATTTAGGGGATGATTCCTCGTTGGTTAAGCCACCTGTGAGTAAGTTCTGATAACGATTAGGCCACCACCACAACGCATTACGTTCTTCCATACCGTAAATAGCCAAAACCTTTAAGTCGCGGGTTGGAAGTGCCGTATTGATGCTATCAAGCATGTGTTCCATACTCATTATCATATTACGATAGTATATATCAAAATGCCCACGATACAATTTTTGTGATAACGGTGTTTCAAATCGTAACCAATCAAGAGCAATATTCAAATGACCATGATACGTAACCTGTATATCTAAACTATCTATGTATGGATCGGTACGTTTTTTTATTTCGTTACGACTTTCCATTTCAGGACGAAATATCTTATTATTAGGTACTATATCATTACAAATAAATTCCGCAGAAAGAGTAATACTGCTATCACCAACCGTTGAAGTACCAAGTGCAAGCATTTCACCAGTAATATTCCACGTAACTGCCCCGTTGGCATTTACAGTTAAGTTACGGGCAAGTCCGCGATAGTCGTTTCTTGCTCCACGTATGTGAACGGTATCACCACCGGAAAATCTGCTAAACTTGATAGTGTTTGTGGAATAACTAACACTCCATGTTGTATCGTAGTGAGTACCGGCAGAGTCTGTCCAGACTTTGATGGTATCAATAGTGCCATGTGGGTTTAATAATACAATAGGTAACTGAACGGAAAGTATTACACTATCCCGTAGATTTGTTGGGACAGATTCACGGGAACGGAGATTAAGACTCAAATACCAGACACGACCATTGATACTATCTCTTGACCTTTGAAGTTGTTGGAGTGTGACATCATTTTGTGGGTCAAGCATTGCCAAACCTACCGCATCAATAAAATTTACCATTGTATCTTTTGAGCCCCCTTTGGAACAGTAAAAACCGTAGGAAAGAAATCTAAGTATATCGGGACGCCACAGTTTAGAGAGAACTAATTGAGGGGTAGTAACACTGTCTTTATCCAATAGTACCCTTGGGTAATCGGGCTGGGTAGTATCACTTAGTATTCGTGTTTTACTTTTTGTTTTAAAACCAAATACACCACCTTCTTTATCGGCAGGACGGGGGGTAAATGCCTGTGATTCTTGTACGGTTATGGTTGGTTCGATTTGTTGGGCTATACAATTTAACATGGGATGATAGTACTTTCGGATGGTGTCGTATAAAAACACACTATTTATAGCCTTGTAATCCAGATACATAAAGAATCTTGTACTATCAGGATATTTAAGATTATTATACATGCTATCGGCGGGGCGATTACCATACCAATTGGTTGCATAATAGAACTTTGTATGCGCCGTATTGGTGTGCATTGCGTTATCAAAGTTACTTACCTCTCCTCCCCAATTCCAACCTATAATAGGATGCGTTAGGTGATAGGTGCGGTCATAGACATTTGTATTATTGAGGTTAGGCAGTCCGTTTTCATTTGTTAACGTTCCAAGAGGTGGGGGCGTTTGGATTTGTGCATGTAGCGTATTACCCAAAGTTAGCAATACACCAATAGCTATCGTGACTGTTACAACAGTCTTTCGTAATGTTTTCATTGATGTCTCCTCTTATTTAATTAGTATGAATGAATAAGAGAAGACTGTATCTAACTGTTTAAACGTAATGGTATATCTACCATTTATCAGTTTTGAGACATCAAATTCTACTGAGTGATTACCCTGCCGTAATAACGTAATATTAGATGGTGATTGATTCCCGAGATTATCAATTGTTTCAACTAAATAAATAGGACTAACATCGTCAATTTTAGTATCAATGATTGTTAACATACCTGTTGTTGGTATTGGTAACAATGTTGGTTGTTTTTGAACATCTGAAGTTACAGAAGTTGTTCCACATAATTTTGCAACACTATACATCATCATATACCCATTACCTGCCATTAAATATTTTCTATCTTGGCTAATACTTGCCGGAACAGCCCATCCATCCTCACCTAATGCTTTGCATACTTCTTCGCCTGTACTTGTTTCAACAATTGATAATGTTCCTCCTGCTTTAGTATCATGAAGGAAAAATTTACTACCTTGATTAAAACTGAGGTATGCCTCGCCAATCCTCAGTGGATATTGAAATTTATTTTTTAGTTGCAAACCATCGTAAAGAAAATACGCATTGTAATCTATTTTGTTAACATCGTTTTTCCCAAGTGCAATTACATTAGTACTGCCTGGTATAGCATAAAACGCTCTTATATTATCTGCACCTGCTTTTAGTTCTCCTGTTTCAATATCAATAGTTATTCCATAGTATTTATTGGAGAGTTCTTTATTTAGACTACCACTGAATACATATTGATTCACAACAATACATAACGTTCTACTGTCACCTAATAAAGCTGAACCTTGTAAACTTGTTATTTTATCTGTTGAGTTTTGCCCGCTCCCACTTAATACCGTATCTCTAAATATTTGTGATTGTTTACGTAGTCTTCCCGTTTGTGCATCCCATAGCGTATAGCCTTTTGCATTAAAGCCAACCAATGTTTGATTATCTGCCGATATTGTGTAGGTATTGCTTAGTGAATCCCATTCAAATGTTGTTATAACTTGCCAGTTATTACGCCAATCTACTAGCTTGGGGATATTATTATCACCTAACCATATTAGAGCATATTTACCATCTTGTGTAAACTGCTTAAAGTAAAATGGTCTTTCGTCTAAGAGTTGACCATCTGACGGACGATACATTTTTGAGATTGAATTGTTTGAATTGGTTTCTAATCCCGTCACAATCACAAAAGAATCATCAGGTGCGAAAGTGACACCGCCAACATCCATATTTGTTTGACGCGTGTATAAGGTGTCCCATGTTCCGGCACGGGTAAGAGAGGAAACTGTACAAAGTAGAATTGTACAGTACAGAACAATTTTGAGTTTCATAAAAGAACTCCTATAAATATGTGAGTAAAACAATAAGCCCACCTTAACACATCTTGCTCCCTTACTCCCATGTGCAAAAACGGGCGGCAATTCATTTATGCTCTAAGCTCGGTACTTGGCAGAACCGCGAATCGGAACAATAAAGAACGCGCCCGCAAGCGGGCGTTCCCTTACTGTAATTCCGATTCTTTAACTGCCAAGTTTTAGCTTAGAATCCAGTAACTAACGCTATCTATGTATCTAAAAACTATTCTATGTATATATCTATACTATGCCTCGTTGTTTTACGTTGCTCCAAACATACAATTGATTGGTTCAATAGCAAAACATTATTATGTTACTTTCGCTTTACAAATGTAATATTGCTCTACATTTACATTTCTTAGCAAAATCTTAGCAAACGTAAACAATGTTTTCTAACAAGGCGGTACTCATTTTCTACGGTGTTAAAATGTAAGTATCTGTATTTGTTTGAGATAACTTTTTATGCACATTGTTGTTTAACACTCACTTCTCAATTATTATTAAACAATATCTAATAAACAATTCGTTTTGTGTTCCAAGCCGCAGGTCTTTTATCCCAAGCCACTAGTTGTTTGCCTCAAGCCACGGGTCGTTTGCCTCAAGCCACGGGTCGTTTGCCTCAAGCCACGAGTCGTTTGCCTCAAGCCACAGGTTTCATGCGTCAAGCCACAGGTTTCATGCGACAAGCCACGGGTTGTTTGTGTCAAGCCACGGGTTTCATGCTCCAAGCCACGGGTTGTTTGTCTCAAGCCACGGGTTGTTTGCTCCAAGCCACGGGTTGTTTGTCGCAAGCCACGGGTTGTTTGCTTCAAGCCACGGGTTGTTTTGTATGTTAATCCTGTAGTTTCTTGTTTAACAAGTGTTTCACTCACTGCACAATTGATACAATAACTACATGTTGCTCTCCGTTTTCATTACCAAAGCGTTCCCTATTTTCTCTGTTCTTTTCCAATTCCCTTACTTCTCATTTCTTTGCCTTCCGTCTCTGCACCCTTAGAAATGACTTGTATCTGAATGTGAATACCATGAGAAAGTTGATACAACAATTCACCATGTAGCATTATCAACTTTGTCCGGTGGTTTGCCGGACATTCATTTGTTTCACTTTTTTCCAAGGAAGGGGTTACCTATGTCTATTCCCCTCGACAACAGTTTTGTAAGCGACACCATTGCCGTCCGTTTGGCACGTTTACAATCAATTCAAAGCAACCACACCAACGTAGGAACTTGGTGCGGTACGGTTCCCAACGATATTAGCCAATGGATGGCTGTGTGTTATACTGAATACAGTTCCATTGTCGGCTCGGCAGAAGTTGAAAATCTTGGCGCACAAGCAGCAACAGCATTGCTTCGCGAAAAACGTACAGCATTGCGCAAAGAACTTCTTACCGCTAAACAGTACATTCAATCATTCTTTGCTTCCGATGACGTTCATAGAAAAGCATACGGCTTAGAAAACGAAATGCCATCCAAAGCAGATGAATTGCGAACAGTGGCAGGTACAGTGTTACAAGTTCATGCAGACCATGTTACGGCAAACATAACCCACAGAATGCCCGATGCTCTGGCAACTCGCCTGCAAACTGCACATACCGACTTAACCGATGCGCAAGACACACACTCTAAAGAAAACGCAGAGAAACGGCAGGCACGTGCGGCAGAACAAGATAGGTTTGATTCCGATACGCGAATGTTACGGAAACTGCTTGCCTTGTGGCACGCGGCTATTGGCGATACCGACGAACGCATTGCATTTATTGGAATGGTAAATGTACAAACAGGTGGAAACAGCGGACAACCCGGCGCGCCTGTACTTACATTTAATAACGATGCAAAAACATTAACCATAACACCCGATGCAAACCGACCCGAAGCTACAAGCTACAATGTACAATACCGTACAACTGTACCAAATGCCGATTGGAACGACTTTACAACAGGTACAACCACAACCGTACCACTAACCGACGAACGCATAACCACAGGTACAGCATATCAGTTTCGCGCTCGTGCCCGTAATGCCAACGGTTACGGAGAGTGGAGTTCTGTTATCAATGTTGGATAATTGTAAATAGCAGTATAAAAGGAAAAAGGTCAGGTGAAAACCTGACCTTTTGTTTTGTTGGGAATCTTTTAGAATCTAATCTCAACACTAAGAAGCTTTCACATTCATACACATTCTTTCATGTCTAAGATTTACTTTCTATGTCAGAGAAGCCATGAACCAGTTGAATATGTTGTAAGACAATCTTTAGCAAGAAAAACATCTATGCAAGATTTAACTTATCAAACAGAACTCTGTTTCTCGCCCTAGCATCTTGAAGCAACTTATCAAACGAAATAACTTCCGTATATGACTTTTGATTTGGGTTATAAAAGTAACACCCCATATCATCAGGTGTTGGTGTAAAACCACGTTTTCTACATAAAGTTTTCATATCAGGTGTATAATCACAAATGATATAGGCATAAAATTGCGTAGAGTCTGGATTGACGGTTATTGGTCGCCCTTTTCTATCCAATGATTTCCCTTCGCGAATACAATCGATATAATCGGAAACTTGATCAATTGGATTCTTGGTATCACTCGTATCCTTCCTCATGGGTCTTTTAAATTCAATAATGACAATATTACCATAAGGTTTTGACTCATCATTCACAACTGAAATTGGATTATTGAATACAATTATGTCTGGTTCTTTTTTTGATGAAGTGATAACTGGATCTAAGGTTGATAACGGTTTATCAGATGCTAAATAATAATGATAAGCTAATCTCTCATCAATCATCCAAAGATTTTGTTCCTTATATGTTATCTCGTCAGATGTGCTTCTCATAGGAAATATCCATTTATGAATAACATCTTCAATTGAATATTTGCCGTCATCCTGTTTCCCTAAAGCCCTATCAAAAACATCAATTATTGTTTTTCTATGAATTATGTATTTTGCTAAACTACTCTTTCCAATTTCATTTTCATCTTCTGAGTATTTTGATAATGCCTCCTTATATTCTGTGGAGTTAACATCTAAGTCTTCTTGTAGCTTCTTAGCCCTTTTCTTTAGTTCAAGTTCTACTGAGCTCGAGATTCTGAATAATTCTAATTCTATTTTATTATCTGTTATACTTTTAAGAGGTACTAATTCTAATTCGTCCCTATATTTCTGATTTAATAAATATCGGTATTGAGGACAGTAACTTCTAATGTATTCAGTAACCATATCATACCGATATTGTTTTATTGTATAAATTTCTGTTGCAAACTTCTCTTTTATTAATTGCACAACAGCATTTGTGAAAGTGCTTTTTTTAATTGTATCTTCAAATATGGTTTCATTCTCTGGTGTAAATGCAAAGTCAGTTCGCTCCTGATTCACAATATCATCTAAGATTGTTGACGTTACATAACATTGGAGAACAAACATATTCCTTTCTTGATCAAACAATTTGTTATCAATTTCCGGGTTATCTCTCAAGACTTCAGGAAGTACAATTCTATTATTTGCACATAGTACAACTTCATGTTCTCGACTAGACGTTGTGTAAATTTTTCTTACCCAGATGTTTGAATTGACATTATTAATAACTATTCCATATCTTGTAACATGAGAAGAGTACTCAGTCTTATAAATTTCGTGCAACAAAACCGAATTGTCACCATCATAAATAGTAATGTTCGGTATAGTATCCATAATGTAGAACATGATAAAATGCTCCACTACATGTCTAGCTATAGTATCTATTTTCTTAGGACATTTGAGTGAATACTTTGTAAAAAAATCGTTTAACATAACAGATGTTACTATCTCTGAAGTAGTGTTCGCTTTTGTACATGAGTAGTTTTCTACGCCTGTACCATTCGGTACAAAGTCAAAGTTGCGTGTATAATACTCTTTGCCATCAAAAAATGTGCTTGATATTTTTACATACTTAAAAGCTTTTAACCAGACGAATCGACCAACACCTTTTCCTCCAAGTTTGGATTTATATGTAGATTCCGCTCTTAGAAATGAATCATAGTTTGAGTTATCAAAACCTTTACCATTATCTGTGATGTTAAATGACACTATAGGTGCTAATACTTCTAAATCAGAATTATTTTCAACGTTTTTATCATTGCTAGACTCACTTAAATCCATCTGAGATTTATCTCTTTCAATATAAATCTTAATATATCCATTTTCAATTTTTGCTTCTTGAATGGATTGAATGGAATTAACAATTGCCTCAAAAAGAGGATACAATGGTTTTGTAGATGGAAGTTGAGTATTATTAACTTTTCCTTTAACATCTGTATCCATATCTTTATTCCTTTACTACTGTGGGGATTTGGCAAATATATCATAGTTCTTCGAGAGTAGCCAATTATGTCTCAATCTTTTACAACGCGATAGATCTAAAGATACTCCTGAATACTCCAATGTTATCGTCTCGCTAATCGCTAAAAAAACAGACAAATAACAACTATGTCACACTATGAAGGAATCGCTTAATCCACTTATCATAATCATAGTTAATGACCTACGTTTAAATTTACGTAGTTCAGTATAACATAAGCTAGTAAGATGTTATTTGAAATACATTGATTGGTTGCGATGCTGTAACGATTTTTCCCGACGGGGTTGCGGCGCTGGCGCGGTTGCTACGGCAGTGGACGGAATCCACCAAACCTCTCATTTTCTCCAATTCTCGCAGATTATTACCCAGAACTACGTAGAAAACGGGTGCACATTAACAAAAAATACGTAGGGCTACTGATATACCCCTGCACGTTATACAGATACCTTTGTTCAGTAACTGTTTTTGAAAGGCGTACGGATATCGCCTTAACGTTTGGAGGAACAATGAAAACTTTTTTTGCAATACTTGCTACACTTTTAATAACACTTTCCGCACACGCTCAGGTTTTGAACGGTGTGGTAAACGTATATACATCGGTTTCTGAATACGGCGCGCAATGCGGATGCATTATTGTTGCATCGGCTCGCGGTTTTCAGGTTGGCGACCGAGTTATGATTATTCAAATGCAAGGTGCAACCGTTAGCACAGCAGCAAATGCAGCATTTGGTGCAGTTACCTCCTACAACAACACAGGGAAGTTTGAATTCTCCAACATTGCTTCTATCTATGGTAACACCGTTACCTTAATGAATCAGTTAAACAACAGTTATGATTTTACAAATGGTTCGGTTCAACTTATTAAAGTTGCTACCGGAACGGACATTATTATTGCAGGCACAGTTCAACCAAAAGCTTGGGATGGCACAACCGGCGGTGTAGTAGTAATAGAAGCAAGCAATTCGCTGTTAATTAACGCACCAATTGATGCAACCGGTAAAGGTTTCCGTGGTGGTGTTTCAACAATGGCTAACTTAAACTGTAACCAACATGGTTATTCCTACGATGCAACATCTATGAATGGTGCACATAAAGGCGAAGGCGTTGCTAAGTTCCAAATGGCAATGGCACGCGGTCGTGGTGGTTGGGCAAACGGTGGCGGTGGCGGTAACAACCATAACTCCGGTGGCGGCGGTGGTGGAAATGCTTTTATGGGTGGCTTTGGCGGTTATTCATGGAGTGGTTGCTCGATTAAAAATGATGCTGAAGCACGTGGCATGGGTGGTTTTGGTTTGAATTATTCTGCAAATGACTTCCGCGTATTTATGGGTGGCGGTGCAGGTGCAGGACACAGAAATGACGTAAACAATACAGCCGGCGGAAACGGTGGCGGAATAATCATTATTGTTGCCCCAACAATCTCGGTAGCAAATGGTTCGATAGTTTCGCGCGGCGGTGATGCAGCTAAAACAGATTTAGATGGTGCAGGTGGCGGTGGCGCAGGCGGAACAGTAGTTTTATTTACCGATAATGTTGCAAACTCCTTAGTAGTTGATGTAACAGGTGGTAAAGGTGGCGATTGCCATACACCACATGGTCCTGGCGGTGGCGGCAGTGCAGGTGTTGTATTAATGAAACAAGACCAAATGCCTGCTACAATACAAGTTGTAAAACAAGGTGGCGCAAGCGGTAAAAATTATGAATCAGCTCCCGCATTTATTTCAAACCAATATGGTTCAACAAATGGCGATGATGGTTTTGTTGTAAGTTCAGTTCGCATGCCTTTGGTTGGCGCACCAACAAATACCGTACGTGTTAATGTAATGAATGACGTAACAGTATGTGCAAACACACCAGTTCAAATAACAACAGAAGTTGAAGGCGGAGTTGCACCTTATGCTTATACATGGTCGGGTTCTGATATTAACGATACAACAACATCTATCCCAACAGCTCGCCCAAAGAAAAACACAAAATATATCTGTATGGTTCGCGATTCACGCGGTTGTGTTGCAGTTGATTCTGTAACAGTAACCGTTGCCGACCCATTAACAGTAGTAGTAGATAAAAACAAAAGTGTTTGCAAAGGTAACAGCATTTCTTTAGACGCATTTATTAACGGTGGCAGCAATACTGGTTATACATACAAATGGGAACCAACCACAGGTTTGACAGATGCAACTGTAGCTACGCCTTTAGCAACACCAACAGCAACTACAACCTATACATTAACAGTTACCGATTTTTACGGTTGCAGTAAATCAGATTCTGTTACGGTAAAGGTTAATACATCTGAAACACCTGTTCTTTCCGGCGCTGTAACGGTTTGTACAAACAGCACGGTTGAATACCGCTGTGCAACAAATAGCTCAACTAAACTTTTATGGTCGGTAAGTGGTGCAAAAGATATGGTACTTGCTAAAGATGGTAAATCAGCAACTATTACCTGGGGTAAAGTTGGAACCGGAAAAATTAGCGTTAGTGGTGATGTAAGCACAGGAACATGTGTTGGATTATCATCAATGACAGTTTCAATTCAACAAGCACCTGAAGTTTCAATAACGGCAACAAAAAAGAACATTTGCGAAGGTGAAACAACAACATTAACAACTACTTCAGCGTTCGATTCATACCGTTGGAACAATGGCTCAACAGAACGCACTATTACCGTTGATGCAATCGGCACTTACACAGTAGAAGTATCAAACAATGGCGGTTGCACGGCAACATCAAATTCTATTAGCATTGAAGTTGCACAATTACCACACGTAGAAATAACAACAATTGGTAATGCAAAACCATGTAGCAACGAAACAGTTACGTTAGATGCAGGTGTTCATACTTCGTACAAATGGAACACCGGTGCAACAACACGCACTATTACACCTTCTGCAAGTGGAGAATATTCCGTTACAGTTACAAACACTAATGGTTGTTCAGCAACATCAGAACCTGTTACAATCACTGTTGGTGGAGTTGTTACACCTTCAATCTCCGGTAAAGTTGATGTATGCCGTGATGCAGTTGCAGTATACACAGCAAAAGGTTTAACAGGCAGTACATTTGAATGGAATGTTACCGGTGCAACATCATTTACACCAAAGGCAAATACAGTTACAGTGGTTTGGTCAGACAATGCTCAAGGTAAAATTTCAGTTAAAGAACAAACACAATTTGGATGCAACGGCACCTCCGAAACTTCAGTTACTATACATCGCGCTGCACAACCAACTGTTGCTGTTCAGAAATCTGAAATTTACGACGACGAAACAACAACACTTGATGCTGGTGATGGCTTTGCAACATACTTATGGAACAATGGCGCAACAACCCGCACCATAACCGTAAATGCCGAAGGTAACTACAGTGTTGCTGTAACAACAACACAAGGTTGTTCCGCAAACTCTGGTATTGCATCAATTAAAAAAATACATCGCGCACAACCACGCATAACAACCGATAAAACTGCATTCTGTACCGGACTTTCTACAACGTTAGATGCAGGTACACAATACAATAATATTCGTTGGAACAATGGTGCAACAACACGCACAATCACTGTATCGCAAAAAGGAAATTATTACTTTACTGCAACTCTTGATAACGGTACCGAGTTAACATCAGACACAATTAAAGTTATTGTTTGGGATAATCCACAGCCATACATCATCAAAGCAAAAGATGCGTTAGTTTCTTCGGTTGGTGGTACGTATCAGTGGTATCGCAACGGCGAGGCAGTTCAAGGTGCTACAGACAGAATGTACACTCCAACAGAATCAGGCAAATACAATGTAATGGTAACGTATGTTGGTGGTTGCAAAAACATCTCAGAACAAGAAAACTGGTTAATCGTTCCAAATGTAACAGTTACAGTTCCTTCAACATCAGCAACGGTTGGTACAAAAACAGTAATTAAGCTCGAAGCAACTTCAGCTGATGAGCAAGTATCTACACCACACACATTCACAGCAACCATTAGCTTCGATAAAACTATGCTTATGCCAACAGGCGCAACAAAGCAAGGTACAATAGTTGGCAACAAACGTTACATCACCGTTACAGGAACAAGTGGCTTTAACGGAACACTTGATGCAATGGAGTTTGTAGTACTTGCTGGCGCAACCGATAAAACCGATATCACAATCGAGTCGGTAACATTTGGCGATACAGCAACCATAACCAAAGTAAACGGTGAGTTTATAGCAACACCTGTTTGTCCATTACTTGGTAACCAAGGAATCTCAACCGGAACAACATTACAATTGTTCCAGAACTATCCAAACCCAGTAACAGAAAACACAACAATAGAGTACACCCTCAACGAAACAGGCACAACCGAATTAAGTGTAGTAGATATGTCAGGCAAAACAGTTGCAGTAATCGTATCCGAACACCAAACACGCGGAAGCCACAGCGTAACATTTAATGCAAGCGAACTTGCAAATGGTAAATACGTAATAGTATTAACAACCGTAAGCAAACAAATCAGCAAGAATATGATTGTTAGCAAATAAGAAAAATTTTCCTCCAACAGAAGGCCCGCTTGCATAGGATTTGCATCGGGCTTTCTTTATTTTATGCTATCGCAAACTGCACCATATCACACTTTTCAAACAAGCCACTACCTGCGGGAAAGAACTATCAGCGCGAAATAACTATTGTTCGTGATTGTGTTGTTACGCCCGATTGAAGTGTAATAGTATATACTCCGTTTGGAACTTCAGTACAGGAAACAACTAACTCTTCTTCGTTACTTGGAAGTTGAATTGTTTTGATAACTCTTCCTAAATAATCCACCATTTTCACCATTCTGTGTGAGTTGATAGGTGTTATACGTAATTGATAACTATCTGAAACGGGATTTGGAGTTATAGACCAATCGTGTTCTTCCTGTTTAACAGGAACAACAGAACTAACAATAGGTAAATCAGCTCGGAGGATTCCTTTGTTTGTAGAGGCAAAGATACTACCCTTGTAAAACGCAATAGATCCAATATCAGTAATACTATCACTCGTACCTACATCCACCCAGGATTCTCCATAGTTTGTACTTAACATCATTGTACTAATTGAAGTGTAACCGTTATAGTTTACTGCAACTACAAAATTCTCATAAGCAGTGATTCTTGTAAAGAATCTCATTGTACTCTGCATAATAAGTGGTATCATTCTCCAATTACTGCCGTTATCTAGCGAGATATAATACTGACCCGATTCTGTTACGCCGTAAATAGTTTTACCAGTTACACTAGCAACAATTATTGTTGAGTCTTTATACTTATACGGATTAACACTCCATGTTTTCCCGGTATCATTCGAAATGGCAAATGTTGTTCCTATGGAAAAGAGCGTTTCATTGTTTGCAAACAATATGCTTGTATATCCTAATCTATTGAGACTATCCACTAACTCAAAATTTAAACATGACTCTGGCTTACTTCTCCTAATTCTTTGATTGATTAGAGCAATAACCTTCCCTTTGTGTTCAAAAATATTCCAACATTGCCCACCCCTAACGGATTCAACGGTATGGATAGTATTTCCTTTATCCACAGAATAAGCAACATTCACACTTGTTGCATTAGACTCATTTTCAACGCCGAACAACAACGTGTCTTTATAGTTATAGTGATAAATTACACCGGATAGTTTGGTAAATGATTCCCAAGAATTAGAACTATAGGTAAAGTGTTTTAATGAATTCACCTTGTTTGATGAAAACACTCCTTCAACAGTGGTAAATAAGAGTTCAGTTGAAGCGAATATTGAGGGGTAGTTAGAGCGTTTCCATGAATATCCCATGTCGTCAGAAGTAAAAATTCCATTTACTGTTAATGCAACAAGGTTTTTCTTGTTTACAACTGCCAATTCAACTATAAAAGATGAAAAATTAGTATCAATTTTTCTCCACGTTGTTCCGTTGTCTATTGTTATGTAACAATTCGAGTTGAAAATTCGGGTGTTCCCATTCTCTTTTAGTATTTTACCAACAGTGGTAAAAACCGACACACTGTTACCAACTATCAATTTATTGACGTAATTCTCTACACCGGAAACCTCCAATTTCCAATTACGCCCCCCATCACTCGATACAACAACACCTTTGTTATTTTTTGCCATAAATGTAGATTTACTCTGTTTAATATCTCCAAAGACCCCTAAAGTATCAACTCCCAACATAGCTGGCAGTATCGTGAGACCATCATCAGTACTAATAGAAACTTTATTGTTTTTAGATACAAAAAGTGTTGTGGTGTCGTATTGAAAAATATTACTACCAAAAACAGCGTGATGTAGTTTACTTGAGTACATCCATGTTTGTCCAGAGTCCCTAGAAATGTAGTTATATACAGTATCCTTATACATCAGATATGAATGAAGTATGTTATCACGAAGGTAAATATACTGAGCATTAAACCATAGGAAGTTAAATACACTCCAGGTTACTCCTCCATCTGAACTTCTCTCCAAATACCTATAAGTAACATAATAATTATTTGGATAAACAAAATGCCATCTATACTTGTAAGTACCTAGGGTAACCATAGTCTCATACAAATGTAGAGTGTCATCTGGATATTCAATCCAATCATTCCCATCATTGATTGAATAATATATCTTTATACCTGTCTGGTATAGAAATAATGTATCACTCTTTACGATAAAATTCCCACCATAATAACCACCACCAACTGTTTTCTGCCATTGAAGTTTTTGTGCACATGCACAAGAAAGGACGGTTATAAATGCAAGTAGTATGGTAAGACTTTTCATCTTATTTTCCAGTTGTTTTTCTACCAATTTACAAGTGTTACATCAAAGATATAAGATAGAATCCGAGAGTGGGCTATTTCTGATGCTTACACAATTTTGTATTCATGTTTACATCAATTCCACGATTAACGGAGTTTTTTGCAGGTTGTTCCTTCCCGCCAGTAAAGATTTTTGATAGGAATTGCCGTGCGGGGCGGTCGGGCGATAGCAGAAGTACATAATTTTGTTGCTACCGCAAGCCACACCAAACCTCATTGGTATAAAACCCATCACAATGCGGGAATTAACCTTAGTGCGTTATAATTAACTTTTGTGAATAAATTTTATCTACTGTTTTTACCAATACCACATAAACACCGGATTGTAACTGTGAACAAGGAATAGAAAACATCGTATCGGGGGTAAACACAGTGGTGTTCAGTACTTCATTACCAATTGTATTATATATCATGATGTTTTGTATGTTAAGTTCTGTTGAATGTATAGTGAATTCATTAATTGCCGGATTGGGAGTGATGGAAATATTTGTGTGTTCTTTCAACACAGGAACGTCTGTTGTACTTAATGGTAGTGCAGCACGAAATATTCCATATCTACACAAAATAAAGAGTCCCTTAGCATGGGCAATAACTTCTGCCTCTTTAACACTCTGTTCAGCAGTAAGAATGTTATTTGTAACTTCATTCCATGTACGTCCTAAATTTGAACTATAATAGAAACGTAAACGTGATTTAACAACAAACGTATCAACATTCTGTGTTATTAAAAGTATGTTCTGTTTGTAAACATCGTAGCTGTAGAAATACTGTTTATGCAACGGAAGTTGAATTTCATTCCATGTTGCCCCTATATCAGAAGACACATACATTTTATTAGAAGCTATATAAAGGTAATCATTATCAACCTTGAATTTGGCATAAGCATCACTTATTGGTGTTGTAAACTCTTTCCAAGTTTTACCATTATCGGACGACTGTAGTTTATGGTTTGCAAATAACAAGCGGTCATTTGCTCTGATATCAAAACAACTGTCCATCAGTTTATTATATTCTTTAATAGTATTTATATTAACTGAATACAACTTTTCTTTTGCAGTAAATAGAGTATTGTTATGTAAACACATCTTATCAGAATATGGCTTATCAAAGTTTATATAATCAATGTACAGTATACCATTCGTTTGTTTGTTTTGTACAAAAACAGCTTCTTCGCCTGTATTCGGTTGAAACTGATAACATACAACTGAGTTTGAATCTTCCACTACCGTATGAATAAACGGATACTTCGAAGCTACATCCCAACCTTCTGTAACTTCGTTATACTTCATTAACATATTATCACATCTAAAAACATCGTTCTTTGTTTTTGCCATGTTGTTAAAATTTAGATACTGTAAAGTATTTGGTGTGTTTATGGTTTTCCAGTTATTCAAAGTGCTATCACTTACTAAATAACCATTCATTGTGACACCTAACACAGTACCATAGGGTAGAATAATACAATTTCTAATTGTATGTACAACATCATTATTAAAGGTTGTCCAAGTAACACCGTTATCATGACTAATATGTTGTGTAGCTTTCATCAGGTTGTTAACTGTTAGGATACCAGACATCAAATCTCCAACAATAATGATTGTAGAATCTTTAACAGTGATATTAACCCCTGTAGAAAGTAATGTATCGTTAGAATACCGATATAGAGGATACCAAAATTCACCTTCATCTGTGCTTTGTAACAACAGTCCCTTGTAAGGAATTAAAAGTTTTGTTGTAGCTACAAAATCAGACTGATCATTAATTGAAATTGAGTCGCCGTTATATACACAAGGTATAAATGTTTTACCTAAATCCTGACTTCTGTATAGAATGTTCTTACCATTAATCAAGTTTATACTATAAATATTCTCACCTTTGGCAAAAATCTGGTTCCTCTCAGGATTCTGTATCGTATAAACAATATCCCAAGTCTCACCATTATCACCTGAAGTCCAAACGTCCAAAGAATTTGTTAGAACATACAACTTGTTTTTTCGTACAAATAATGAATGATCACCTGGGCCAATATCTTTAATATCGCTCCACACTTTCCCTGTATCATAACTCACTTCAAGTTTGTTATAACACCATAAATTTTCCGGGGTAGTTGTTTTTGGTATATTATTCAAAACAGTTTTGTACCTGAATATAGCGTCCCCACCAATAGCTGAATTATGATACCTGTATATGGTATTGGCATACTCTACTGAATCGTATGGGAATGGTATCCATTGTGTTCCTTTATCAACTGAATACACTAATACGTTTTCGTTTCTTGCAAAAATGGTATCACCATTGAACCAAATCCTATCATGATAATCTGATATTGTAGTAGTTTTTTTCCATTGTAGTTCTTGTGACTGCAAGCTACATTTTGCAACTAATACACAAATGATAATAAGTATTGCCTTCATTACAATTCCTATATTGAATTTACTTTTATGTAGTTATTTCCATTACGAAACTATTGCTACTTATACAGGAAAAAAAGATAGAATCCGGGTGTGGTCTGTTTCTGACACTTATACGATTTTATGTCTTTGTTTTCTACAATTCCACGATTATCGGAGTTTTTTGCAGGTTGTTCCTTCCCCCCAGAAAAGGTTTTAGATAGAATTTGCCGTGCGGGGCGGTCGGGCGATAGCAAAATATATTACCCCAATAACCCGCTCTACTTTCGTAATTTTGCACTTGTTCTTTATTGTTTCACTTAACTTTTATAGAAATGGCTATTCGTGTTGCAATTAATGGCTTTGGGCGTATCGGACGTCTTGTGTTCCGTGCTCTAAAGCAAAATCACCCTAATGTTGACTTCGTTGCCATCAACGACCTAACCGATGCAAAGACTCTTGCACATTTATTAAAGTATGATTCCGTTCACGGCCGTTATAATGCTGATATCCGCGTAGAAGAGAATACAATGTTTGTAAATTCCGATGAAATTCTTATTTCAGCCGAAAAACAAATTGAGAATCTTCCGTGGGCAGGTAAAGTTGATGTTGTTATTGATAGCACAGGTAAATTCACCGCAAAAGCAGATTTAGAAAAACATCTTGCACATGGCGCGCGCAAAGTAATTCTTTCGGCTCCTGCTAAAGATAAACTCGATGCAACTGTGGTGCTTGGTGTTAACGATAACGTTCTTACAGGCGCAGAGAAAATTTTATCAAACGCTTCGTGCACTACAAACTGCTTGGCACCAATGGCAAAAGTACTCCACGATAACTGGGGAATTGTTCAGGGTTACATGACAACAGTTCACGCATACACTAACGACCAAAACATTCTCGATTTACCTCACAAAGATTTACGTCGCGCTCGTGCAGCTGCTGTAAATATCATCCCAACCTCAACCGGTGCAGCAAAAGCAGTTGGCGAAGTCCTACCGGAACTTGCAGGTAAGTTAGATGGCTTTGCAGCTCGCGTTCCAGTGCCCGATGGCTCATTAACTGACTTAACAGCTGTGCTTACCAAACCGGCAACAAAAGAAGAAATTAATGCAGCGTTTAAGGCAGCAGCTAACAGCGGACTAAAAGGAATTCTTGAATATAGCGAAGACCCACTTGTAAGCTCCGATATCGTTGGCAATCCGCACTCCTGTATCTTCGATGCAAAATCAACAATGGCAAATGGCACGTTGGTTAAAGTTGTTGGTTGGTACGATAACGAATGGGGTTACTCTAACCGCCTTGCCGATTTAGTGGCTCGTGTAGGTGCTATGTAATTTCTGTTGCTAACGCAAATCCGCACCAAATGGCGCTGTAACCACAACCATTATCTTGCGGGATAGAACCTAACTTTTTCAAAAAGGCGTTGTTCGTTTACGTGGCAACGCCTTGTTATTTTGTACGTTGTAAAGACGTTCCAGAGAATGTCTTTACGAGTTCTAATTTTGGATGACAAATTAAATTCAAAGGAAAACATCATGATTAAAACTATTACCGATCTCGACCTTCACAACAAACGTGTACTTGTTCGAGTGGACTTCAACGTTCCGCTTGATGATAACAGAACAATAACCGACGACACACGCATTGTTGAATCCTTACCAACCATCAAGAAAATTATTGCCGATGGTGGCATTCCAATTCTGATGTCGCATTTAGGCCGACCCAAAGGAGAGCGCAAAGAAAAGTACTCGCTTGCACCGGTAGCGGCACACCTGCAAACATTATTAGGTATTACTGTTCACTTTGCAACAGATTGCATTGGCGAGCCGGCAACAACAACCGTAGCCGCAGCAAAACCCGGAGAAGTTGTGTTGTTAGAAAACCTCCGCTTTTATGCAGAAGAAGAAAAGAACGATGCCGGATTTGCCGAACAACTCTCCCACCTTGGCGATGTGTACATTAACGATGCGTTTGGAACTGCACACCGCGCACATGCTAGTACCGAAGGTGTTGCAAAGTTTTTTGTAGGCAATCGTGCATCTGGCTACTTAATAGCAAAAGAGTTAGAGTATATTGGCGGTGCTTTACAAAATCCTCAACGTCCGTTTACAGCTATACTTGGTGGTAGTAAAGTATCCGATAAAATCGAAGTAATCAGCAATTTGTTATCCATAGCCGATGCTATTTTAATTGGTGGTGGGATGGCAAACACGTTTGCAAAAGCTATGGGCTATGAAATGGGCGACTCGTTAGTTGAAACAGATAAAGTTGACCTTGCTAAAGAACTCATTACAAAATCCGAGAATAAACTCATCTTCCCTGTTGATGCAGTTATAGCCGATGCGTTTGATGCAAATGCTAACACCCAGATAGTTGACATGAATAAAGTTCCAACCGGATGGCGAGTGTTAGATATTGGTCCTAAATCAGTTGCGTTATTTGCACAACAGATTGCCAATTCTAAAACCGTTGTTTGGAACGGACCAATGGGTGTGTTTGAGATGGATGCTTTTAACAAAGGAACATTTGCCGTTGCACAAGCGTTAGCAAATGCAACTACAACCGGAACTATAACAATTATTGGTGGCGGCGATTCTGCTGCTGCAATTGCGCAAGCAGGATTAAAAGACCAGGTATCTCATGTTTCAACCGGAGGCGGTGCATCGTTAGAATATCTGGAAGGCAAACAACTTCCGGGAATCGTTGTATTAGATGAGCAATAGCAATCAGTTTCAAAACCAATCGTCAGCAAAGAACAAATAACAATTCAGGTTTACTATGTCTCGAAATTTTGGTGGCAGGAGAATGAGTGCATACTCAATGTTTACACCTGCCATAAAAACAATTATCATTATTAACGTTCTGATTTTTATACTTCAGAAAGGTATTTTTCCAGGTTTTCAAATTGGAGATCTGACTTTAGAGCAAGTGTTTACCAAGTATTCAGCTCTTTGGCAAATTAACAGTGGACTATTTTATGTTTGGCAACTTGTTACTTACCAATTTATGCATGGCGGAATCGGACATATATTCTTTAATATGTACGGTCTGTATTTGTTAGGGTCTGAAGTTGAGTACCTTTGGGGTTCTAAGCGGTTTACCTGGTTTTATCTGTTATCAGGTATTGGTGCTGGGTTAACACACATGTTGTTCCATATGTTGTTTCACACTAACAATCCGTACGGAGTTGAAACATACATTCCAACGGTTGGTGCATCAGGTTCAATCTTTGGAGTTATGCTTGCTTTTGCCTACATGTTCCCCGAACGTGAACTCATGATTTTCCCGTTATTCATTCCAATTCGCGCAAGAATTTTTGTTGGGCTGTATATTGGTTTAAACCTGTTGCAAGGTATAATGGGTACCGACCAAGGCGTTGCACATTTTGCTCACCTTGGTGGTGCCCTTACAGGATTTCTTCTCATTAAGTTTGGCGATAAACTTGGAATCTTCGGTGCATTAGATAAACTCTCCGGATTGTTTGGCGGGAACAAAGAAACCTACAACGGCGGTAGAGTTGTTGAAGCACACTTTAAGGAACGAACTGTAGAAACAGAGCAATCCACCGAACGGAAAGTTATGTTTCATGGTGGTACGTTTTTCCATAATGGCGAACAAATTACACCGGAGATTGTTGATTCCATTCTCGATAAAATAAATGTGGTTGGCTTTGATAATCTATCCGACCGCGAAAAAGAAATCCTTCGCGAAGTAAGCCGAAGGATGAGCTAACTATACTATGCTTCCCCTCACGTGCCGAAGCAATTGCACTGCGCCGGCACCCGGGCGGAACCAAACCTTTAGCGTCGCTTGTTGTTGATTACTAATTGCGATGCAGGTTTGCCCGGAGCGGACACGTTACCGCGCAGGAGGATCGCTTCGGCAGAAGTGGTTAACCCCAGTAATGGTTAACCCAATATTTTATTCTATTCGTAAGTTGATAATGAAACCATACTGTACTTCGTTAACTGAATACTCGCGCTTTGTTACCAGAGAAGTTTCCATTGGCGATGTAAAGCTTGGAGGGAATAATCCTATCCGCGTACAAAGCATGACTACAACCGACACAATGAATACCATTGCAACGGTTGAGCAATCTATCCGCATGATTGAAGCCGGGTGCGAGTTAGTACGTATCACTGCCCCAAGCAAAAACGAAGCTGAAAATTTAGCGAACATCAAAAAGGAATTACGCGCTCGGGGTTACAATACACCACTGGTTGCTGATATTCATTTTACTCCAAACGCAGCCGAGATTGCAGCACGCATTGTAGAAAAAGTACGGGTAAATCCTGGTAACTACGCCGATAAAAAGAAGTTCGAGCTTATTGATTACACCGATGCCGATTACAACGAGGAATTAGAGAGAATACGAGAGAAATTTACACCATTAGTTAATGTTTGTAAAGAATACGGTACTGCTCTGCGCATTGGAACTAACCACGGTTCTCTTTCCGATAGAATTATGTCACGCTATGGTGATACACCGTTAGGAATGGTGGAATCTGCAATGGAGTTTTTACGTATCTGTGAAGACAACAACTTCAGGAATATCGTAATCTCTATGAAGGCATCTAATACTCAAGTTATGGTACAGGCCTACCGTTTATTAGTAGCTACCATGATAGAAAACAATATGAACTATCCGTTGCATCTTGGCGTTACCGAGGCAGGTGATGGAGAGGACGGAAGGATAAAATCGGCTGTTGGAATTGGAACACTGTTAGAAGATGGTTTGGGTGATACCATTCGCGTATCGTTAACAGAGGAACCTGAATTTGAAATACCCGTAGCAAAGGCATTAGTTGAGCCATACAACAACCGTAGTGAAACACAAACGCCAATTCCTACAATCGCTACATATCCTATTAATCCCTATGAATACACTCGTAGAACAACACATGCGACGGTAAACATTGGCGAGCGCAACGTACCACGGGTTATAGTAGATGCGCACAACTTGTCAATTGATTCACACGTAAAATTGTTTAGAGTTGGATATAACTACTCAGTTCCGTTAGATAAATGGAACATTGCTGATATGGCGTGCGATTATTTGTATGTTGGCAACCAATCAATTCCATTTGAGATTCCGGGAACGTTAGGAATAATACAAGATTATTCTGTGTGGGAACAAAAAGAACAACATTATCCCCTGTTCAGTTTTGTTGATTATATCAAATCGGAAAAACGTTCATCGGAATTGAATTTTGTTGAGTGTACTCTTCCTGATATACTCCATGAAACATTCTCCGTACTGAAAGATGACTCAACAGTAGTAGTGGTATTAAAAAGTAACAATACTCACACAATGGCAGAGTTACGCTGTGCAATAGCGCAATTATTAACTATGCAAAGCTCAATCCCCGTAATAGTTAAGTACAACGGTTACGGTTTAACTAATGAACAACTACAACTTCATGCTTCCACGACTTTTGGTGGGTTATTACTTGACGGTCTTGGTGATGGTGTGTGGATTGAAAGTAATGCAGAACATAACCAAAAGTTCCATAACGAAACAATGTTTGGAATTTTACAGGCAACACGTACACGCATTTCTAAAACAGAGTATATTTCTTGCCCATCGTGCGGAAGAACGCTATTTGATTTGCAGGAAACAACCGCTAACATTCGCTCAAGAACTTCGCACCTTAAAGGAGTGAAAATTGGCATTATGGGATGTATTGTAAACGGTCCGGGAGAGATGGCAGATGCCGATTATGGCTATGTTGGTTCGGGCGTTGGTAAGATTTCTTTATACAAAGGTAAAGAGGTTATCAAAAAGAATATCGCGTCCGAGAATGCCGTAGATGAACTTATTCAGTTAATAAAAGATGGTGGCGATTGGGTAGATGTTCCGCTTGAAATTTAACTTCTGCATTCGCTAAACAATCACTAAATTGCATTCGAGTTGAGCAGTATTCTCTCCCCTGAATGCTGCGCCAAGACGCTCTTGCCTGATGCGACCCCTATGCATCGGGCTTTTTTGTTTCTGCTATCGCCGGACGGCACCAATTCACAACTACTAAAACCCTCGATGTGCCGATAAATTCCTCTTTACCAATCATCCTCAATCGCGACGCTGAACGATTGGCTCCGACCGGGTTGCGGCGCTAGATGAATTGCTTCGGCAAAGGCGGGATATAACAAATGGCGAAGTAATATAACCTCGCCATTTGTTAGTTAGCTTACATAATATCAATGAAATTTCTTGAGTATTATTGATGATCTACTAGTTCAACGGAACTGCTGTGATATAGGAGCCAGCAGCCAATTCTGTTGGATTATTGTTTGTGTTTACTTGTTTAGCCCAACGAAAACGTAGAACACCAGATGTTGTCGTTGTAACAATTCCTTCAACATGACCGGTAGCCCAGCTAGGATTTGCAATCCCAATTGATGTCTCAAAATCTGTAGTAAATGAAACATCATTAAAAAGCGGGGCTGCTGAAGTGTTTAGAAGATTTATAAAACCACCATTACTTAATGAACCAGTATATGAGAAGTTATAACGGAAATGATCACCACTACCTGCATTTACTCGTCGCATTTGAAATACTATAGTAATCTTGTATGTTTTTCCAGCGGCAAGAGTAACAAACATTTCAGCATCATCAGCTACTGTAGTTGAATTGCGTGTTTCGTTAGTTGTTTTGCGACCATAGCTGGGTGAAGTACCACCACCACCACTTGGTGCAGCCCAAGCAACTGACGAACCGTTGTATGTTAACACGTCACCCGAAGCTGCGCCGGTTGGGTCTATTTTTTCAGTTGTTACTGCATTGCTTGCTAAATGCCTGTTTGTAACAGAAAATGTCAAGAGTTTTAATCCGCTTATTGCACTATCTGCCATCTTACTGGTTGTTACGGTTCCGTTGGCGACTTTACTGGTTGTGATTGCATTAGCCACAATATCTGAGTTTTGAATACTGTTTACAAGATTCAGTTTGCTATATGCTATAGCGGCAGTTGGTGATACATCAGCATTTACTATGGTTCCATCAGAAATATGACTGCTTGTAACAGCGCCACTGACAATAACTGGATTAGGATAGGTTCCTGATAAATCTCCACCCGCTGCACCACTAGTAGAAATTGTTATCCAACTTAATGAACTATTTCCATTAGTACTTAACACTTGGCCATTTGTTCCATCGGCATTTGGCAAGGTCCATGTAACATCATTGGCAACGCTATTTGGGGCCTTGAATGCCACATAATTAGTACCATTAGGAAAATTACCGGAAGAAGAATATTGCTCATAAAAACGTAGGCTGCGTGTGTTATTATCATTGTTTGCAAGCCACAAATCTGTATTTCCAAATACAGCTGTATTTATGGCTGATATTGTCATGTCATTACCACCAACGTTACCACCTAAAAAGCCAAAGGAACCACTACCATTAAGAATTAATCCTCGCCCACCTGGTACACAAGAAAAATCACTATATGCTTGATTCATCAAACCACCAGACACTGTGGCTGCAACACCAGAAGCTACATTTGAGTAACCTCCACCTACAGTGGAATAATCTGAGTTAGTTAGAATACTATTTCCTAAACCTCCACTAATGGTTGTAAAATTACTATGTGCCCAATTGTGTGTACCACCAGCAACTGTAGCCCCGTATGCAACAGCCCAATTTACATCCCCGCCCCCAACTGTGGCGTAGGTATTTGATGCTTTATTTCCTGAACCGCCTAATATAGCAGATTGTTCACCGGTTGCTTCATTAACATTACCTCCTGCTACGGTAGAGTAAAACGAATTTGCAATGTTAGCATATCCACCTCCTATTGTGGAAAATGAAAGTCTGGTAGTATTACCTTGACCACCAGCTATTGTAGAGTATGTACCTTTTGCCGTGTTATTATCCCCTCCTCCAACAACAGTTCCTAAATCATTTGCAATATTGCTACTACCGCCACCGATTACAGACAAACTACCCGTTGCAACTTGCGATGCATCTGAACGCACAGTTTGCCAATCTACTGCATTAGCTCCGCGCTTGTTACCACCAGATGTCCCATTATCGGGCATAGTAGCTAATATAGCGCCTGTACCACGAGGTGTCAGAACAAAATCGGTATTAACAGTTCCTCCACTTACCCTCAGTTGAGCTGCATTAATCGAAGTATTAGGTGCTACAGTGTTAAGAGATTCAGCAAAATTTGTTAACCCACTACTTGTCCATACAATGTTCGAACCATTAAAACCAAGAACCTGCCCTGCAGTTGCACCTGTAGCTGAAATTTTAGGTAACGTAACTGATGAATTAGCAATCTTTGAACTTGTTACAGCGTCATTAGCTATGGTTGGATTAGGATATGTGCTTGAAAGATCACCACCTGCTGCGCCACTTGGTGGTAAACTTGTTGGAACTCCACTTAACTTACTATAATCAATCCCAGCCGATGGTGCTATATCGGCATCTACTATACTTCCATCAGTAATCTTTGCACTGTTTACTGCTCCGTTAGCTATTGTATTATCTCCTGAACTTCCCGTTACATCTCCAAGCATTGTTACACTTGTGGTTGTTGGGGGTGTTGCCCATACGATACTTGAACCGTTATATGTTATAACTTTGCCATTTGTTGCTCCAGTTGATGATAACTTTCCCAAACCAATTGAGTTGTTGTTTAATGTTAAATACCCTGTGCCTGATATGTTTGAATTCAAATTAATATTACCTCCTATCTCAGCCCCACTATTCCATATCAATGCCTGCCCTTTATTTCCGCCTTTGTCTGTATTTTCTTGTAAGCCATTACCAATAGTAATCTCGTTGCCTGTTTGCGTTACCGAGATTCCGTCACTTCCCTTTATTGATATATTTCCGGTTACATTGTTTACACTTTGAACTACTTTTGCATCCGGGCTTAACGACTTTGCTACTTCTGCTGTACCGGCATTCTCAGCGTACAGGGCATACGGTGAGGCTGTTAATGCTGTACGGGGTTGTAACTCTTCGCCCCCGTTTACACTTACTCCCATAAAATACGCACGGTCGAACTTCATTCTACTTGGAAATGGATTGACACTCCCGATTATCATATTAAACACACCACGTACTACTGTTACTCGTTGTGTTTCCATATAGACTACATCTTCTTCATTAACTCCTTCGTACAATCGTACTATTACCTTGTAGTTACCATCCGGTAAAAACTTACCTGTTGCAGGGTCGGCTAAAACGCCTTGATAAGACATTACATGTGGTATAGCACTTTGTGAAAATGTAATTGCGGATGTTGTAATCATTACACAACATGCTACTAATACAAAAAGAAGTTTCTTCATTGAGTACTCCATTTATTATATGAATTAACCTACTTAAATTACTTGTGTTTTTTTATAGCTAAAATGGATGGTATGCCGATTGTATTAGTAACAGATGCACAGATATAATCGGAAAAAGGTATAGAAGATTATTTCTGAACAATAATCATGATACTTTGTTGTTGTTGTTCTGTGGTAACACGAATATTGTACTGACCGCTACTCAACTCATCGGTATTGAGGGGTATTTCTACTAAACCTTGATTTGGTGCATTATAGAGCTCTTTTACTCGTTCGCCAAGTATGCTATACAGTTCTACTCGTATGCTTGTATATTCTTTTGCTGTATAGTTTATTATAGATTGATTTGATACAGGATGAGGATTGATATTGAGCATATTACTTCTATATGCTAACGTTGTATTATCATTATACCCTTGTTCTTCTGTGGCTGTGTACCAAAATCCCTGTGATATCGTTGTTTCGTAATCATCTATTGGTGATATGATACTTTGCCCAACGGTACTTTGAAGATGAAATTCAGTGTTTTGAGAGGTACTCCCTCCATTGCTAATTACAGAGTGTTGCACAATTTGTGCAGACGAGATAATTACGCAACAGAACAATAAAGCAACTATTGCAAATACTATATTTTTTAGCTGCATTTACTTCCCCCTTTAGTTGTAATTACAATGAATGGATGCAAAATAGATGATTAATCTACATGTAGCAAAGAAATAAACATTTCATAAGAAAATTATAACAACTAAAATTCATTGAATGCTATGCTATCACCGGACGGCATCAAAACTTTTATTTATCTCAAAACATTAACTTGCCTGTACATACCTCTGCCAACTATTAGCTTTAATCGCGACGCTGAACGATTGGCTCCGACCGGGTTGCGGTGCAGTAGAGTCGCTTCGGCAGTGGAGGGAAAGCATATAACAAAAAGGGCAGACTAACAAATCTGCCCTTTCATTATTATCTATATCAACATACTTTTTCTTATGGTACCCGATAATAGTTAGTTCCGTCGGTCATAATAGAAAACAATGATATCGCACCAAGAGAAAATGCAGAACTATTTCCACTTGTGAAATGATAATATGAACCAGTCGGAGTAACTAA
>JAIBAE010000028.1 GCA_019695345.1 Bacteroidota bacterium
GCTTGTCCCATAGTGATTGTTACGTTGTAATTGACATTCCTCCTAATTCTTTCACAAACTTCATGCTAAATCTACTGGGGCATAACTCCTGCGTTCAACGGGGGGCATAAGTCAAAGGTTCGTGACAGGGTTGCTTCGGCAATGGCGGGAAACCACCCTAAACTCCTGAACCGTTTATTATATTGCAGAGTGAATGTATTGCAACAATATGCCGATACATCACGCAACCATATATTGAATCTGAAAGTATGTATGCATCAAACGTCACGAGTGTATGTAGCGGGTCACCGCGGAATGGTAGGCAGTGCAATTCTTCGTCGCTTACAAGCCGAAGGGTTTACAAACATTATTACGGCAACAAGCGCACAGCTTGATTTACGGAACCAACAACAAACAGCGGAGTTCTTTGCAACGCACAAACCGGAGTATGTGTTTTTAGCAGCGGCAAAGGTTGGCGGCATTATGGCCAACAATACTTACAAAGCAGACTTTATTTACGATAACATTATGATTGCCGCAAATGTTATAGAGCAAGCGTACCGTAACACTTGCACAAAACTTGTTAACCTTGGTTCCAGTTGTATTTACCCAAAGTTTGCCGCACAACCACTAACCGAGGATTCCTTACTAACCGGCGCATTAGAACCAACCAACGAACCCTACGCAATAGCTAAAATTGCTGCCATTAAACTATGCCGTTACTACAACGAACAACATGGCACCGATTACCTTTCGCTAATGCCTACTAATCTGTACGGTCCTAACGATAACTACAACTTAGATACATCGCACGTGTTGCCGGCACTTGTACGCAAGATAGTTCTAGCCGGTTATCTTAACCAAGGCAACTTCGATGCAATACGAAACGACATTACTACATATAATCTTGGCTTTGGCATAACTGCATCTGCCGCAACAACCAATGCCGATATAATTCAATTATTGGAACGCTTTGGTATTACCCAAACACAGGTAATACTATGGGGTACAGGAAATGTGTACCGCGAGTTCCTCCATGCCGATGACGTAGCCGATGCCGCGTTACATTTTATGCGCAACATACCGGCAAACACAGCCGGAGAAATAGTAAACATTGGTACCGGCACCGATATTACCATCCGCCAACTTGCCGAACTGATAGCACAACTTGTTGGCTACAACGGCACACTGCAATTTGATACCACCAAACCCGACGGAACTCCGCGCAAACTTATGGATGTGCAACGGGCAACACGCCTTGGCTGGCAAGCACGCATATCATTAGAATCGGGGTTACGTAGTATAATAGAAGAATATCTCAACAAGAAGTAAGTTCTTGCTACCGCCCGACCGCGCCAAGTGTTGTGTGTACGGGCAGAAAATTTTCTGCCCCAACAGTCTTACTGTGCGGAAAAGAATAATGCAGTAATACCAAACCGGTTATCGCGATGGCGGTAAAGCGGAGAGTGCGGTTCTATTCCCGCAAGTACAACGGCAATTACATAACAACGTTTGGTGCGGACTGCGTTAGCATACCAAACAAACCTTAATATTTGGTAAGCAGGTGTTAATCGGAATATTACGCTGAAATAACTCGTGTTCTTATACATCAATGCGGCATCTGTTTTTACCACACTCTACAAGGTTACCTTATGGATGAACAATCTGTACCCACTACACCGCAACAGCCTGCATCTACAGGTACTGTAATACAAGTACCAAACCCACGCACTTTTTTTGAACGCTTTAAGCTGATGTTTAAAGCCGGTGCTATATTTATAATCTCGCTTATCTTGCTAATACCAACAACATGGATATTTGATGTTATTAACGAGAGGGAATACCGCCGGAATGATGTAGTACGAGAAGTATCAGGTAAATGGGCAGGACAGCAAAATATCTCTGCACCTGTTCTTACTATTCCGTACAAAGAATATGTGCATGATGATAAAGGAAAAGTGTTGTTTTGGAAACGAAGCATGACGTATTTCCTTCCCGACGATTACACTGCCGCATGCGACATCCAAACACAGTTACGCCATCGTAGTATTTACAACGTACCTGTTTATACAACTACTATAAAGGCAAATGGGAAATTTGGTGCAATAAACTTTTCGGCGTTAAACGTAAAAGATGATGACATCCTGTGGAACGAAGCATCGGTATTTATAAACATGTGGGACCCCTACGGGCTGGTTGAACAATCGTATTGCAGGTGGAACGATACTACCTCTGTGTTCGAATTAGGATTACCCGCAAACTTCCGCTCGGCAGGTGCTATTCATACGCGGGTTCCTGTTACAAAGGAAACACTGCAAAAAGGGTATGAGTTTGCGTATCAACTTACCGTGAAAGGAACTGAAAAGCTAACAATGACACCTCTGGCAAAACAGAACACCATTACAATGCGTTCTGCGTGGAGTAGCCCAAGTTTTGACGGTTATATTTTACCCTACGAAAACACTGTGAACGATAGTGGCTTTACTGCTACATGGAAAACATCAGATTTTAAAAGTAGCGTACCACATCAATGGACGGAAAATAACAGTAAGAGTGCAGATGGATTTACCGTAGACCGCTTGTACGGTGCCGCCGGTTGCAGTACTACTCTTGTATTTGGTGCTACAGACTATCAGGTAACTACACGCGCCGTTAAGTATGCCATTATGGTAATTGGCTTAACATTTATGATGTTCTTTTTTATTGAAGTTCTTGCCAGAAAATCGGTTCACCCGTTTCAATATATATTAATTGGGATAGCTCTGGTAATCTTCTACTCTCTACTTCTCTCCTTTTCAGAGCATATTGATTTTAACTATTCGTATATCATAGCTTCTGTAATGACAATTGGATTAGTTGCATTGTATTCCTCGGCAATTTTGCACGATAAAAAGTTTGCCGCATTAATAGGTGCCACGTTAGTGCTGATTTACGGATTCATCTTTACAATTCTTAAACTGGAAGATTACTCGTTAATGGTTGGCAGCTTAGGGATATTTACGGCACTTTCAATTGTAATGTATTTCTCACGCAAGGTAGATTGGAGTAGAAGCAAAGTATAAGCATAGGATACAATGCAATTCAGCCGGGTATAAACAAGTATCCGGCTTTTTTTATTTACTCCCACCTTAACCGAAGCAAATCTTCAGCGCGCCAACCCTGTGCGAGCCCACCGGTACAGCGGCGCACGTGTAATTAATATGTTATGTGTAATTTGTGTCACTAACTTTAGGTACTGTCATGACACTCGAAGAACTCATATCTACAGTAGAAGAATTAGAAGCGATTCTGAGAAAAGGCGAAGACTTTGCGCTTGTAGAAACACGCACCAGCAATCTCCTTCAGAAGTTTCCGCTTGTAATTGAAAATACAGACTTGGTGGAAAGAGACAAACTCCAATGTAGAATCCTTCTTATTCATTCGCAATCACTAATCCGCCGTGGAATGACTTTGGACGCACTCCCCTATACACGTCAGGCTTTAGATATTGCGAAACAGTCCTCCTTAAAGAATTTTGTTGCTATAGCAGTAGGACTTATTGGAACGATTTATTGGCAACTATCCGATTATGTATTGGCATTAGAGAACTATCAGGAAGCATTAACAATAAATAAGGAACTCGGTAACGATAGCGGGGCAGCAGCAAATCTTGGAAATATTGCTCTTGTGTATTGGCACCTTTCGGACTTTACCAAAGCCCTTGAATACTTGCAGGAAGCTCTGATTCTCAACAAACGATGTGGAATTAAAAGAGGCATGGCTGCAAATCTTGGGAATATCGGCGGTGTGTACGCACATCTATCCAACCAGCAACTTGCGCTTGAGTACATGTTAAAGGCCTTGGCTATATACGAAGATATAGACAGCAAGGATGGTGTTGCTATCTGGACGGGCAACATTGGTACTGTGTATGCTGATAGTGGTGATCATATACTCGCGCTTGAGTGGTATCAAAAGGCATTGGCACTCCATCAGGAGTTAGGAAATAAAATTGGCATCCAATCAAACCTCTTTAATATGGGTGAGGAGTATTTGAATCTTGCAGATTATACTAATGCAATGGAGTATCATCAAAAAGCACACATGCTAAGCAAGGAATCCGGAAGCAAGCGTGAGATAGCTACAGATTTTACAACCATTGGCGCACTCTATTCTATGGTTGAATATGAGGGATATAACCCAGGTATTGCGCAAGAGTATCTTCTGAAAGCTATTGATCAACTACAAGAATTAGGGGTAAAGAAAGAACTATACGAAGCTCATAGAACGCTTGCAGGACTTTTTCAAAGACTAGAGCAATGGAAAGACCATTCATATCATTTCATGCAATACCACAATATTGAAAAGGAAGTCCAAAACGAAGAAGTAACAAAACAGATGCAATTGATGGAGTACCGACGTAAGGTAGAAGAAGCCGAACGAGACCGTCAGGTAAAGATAGCACGCTTTCAGGAACAGGAAAAAATTCTCCATAACATACTGCCCGCCCATATAGCAGAACGAATGTTGAACGGAGAATCAAAAATAGCAGATTCATTTTCTAATGTGTCTATTTTCTTTTCTGATATTGTTGGCTTTACAAAGCTTTCTCAGAATATAGAAGCAGATGATTTAGTTACATTTCTTAATGCATTGTTTACGGAGTTTGATCGCCTGGCACGCAAGCACGGACTTGAGAAAATTAAAACAATTGGTGATGCGTATATGGCTGTTGCGGGTGCCCCGATTGCTCAGGAGAATCATGCAGAACGGGCAGCACTTTTTGCTCTGGATGTAGCCGAACTAATGAAAGATTACCGTACAGAATCAGACTATACTATTGGAGTTAGAATAGGTTTGCATTCTGGTTCTGTTGTTGCAGGTATAATTGGTGAAAATAAATTTGTCTATGATTTATGGGGCGATGCGGTGAATACCGCAAGTCGAATGGAAAGTCACGGCGAGCCAGGAAAAATTCATGTGAGCGAGGAGTTTGTTGACGCACTTTCCCTTATCCGCCCTTCCGACTCCACCTCCCAATGGGAGAAAGACGGTTTGAGGGTGATACCACGTGGTGAAATAGATATAAAAGGTAAAGGAACAATGCGAACATTTTTCTTGGAGAGAAGATGAACAACAACACAGCAGAAAAACAACTTAAACAAGCAGAGTCCGCATATACTGAAGGTAATTACAATCAGGTTGTACTTCTTGCTAACGAGGTATTGAACGGTAAGGTAGATGATATCTACCATATACGGGCACTACATCTTCTTGGTAGTGTAGCATGGAAACGCAGCGAGTATCCTCATGCCTTAAGCTATTACAATACCGCACTCTCTACTGCACAACAAGTTGGGAATCGTTCACTTATTGCCAAAACAGAATCCCATATAGGTAACACCTATGTTTCGTTGGGGGAATATACTAAAGCGCATGAGCATTTGCTACTCGCCTTATCAATACAAGAAGAGTTGGGCAACAACATGGGGATTGCCGATAGTAACGGAAGCATTGGTGTTTTACAGATAAAACTCGGTAATGCTCCGTTAGCAATGGAGTATTTTTCCCGGGCACTTGCACTATATGAAGAACTTGATGTTAAGTCCGGCATAGCAGCAATGACTGGGAAAATAGCAGTAGCATACGAGACTCTCTCCAATTACAGTATGTCACTACAATACAACACCAAAGCCCTTTCTCTGTATCAAACACTTGGCAACAAATCCGAGATTACATCAATCATAAATAACATCGGTGTGATACATTGCCACCTTGGAGACTATAATACTGGACTTGAGTACTTTAACCGTGCCTTATCGGTACACGAAGAATTGGGTGAGCTATCGGGGGTAGCAAGAGTACTAAGCAATATAGGTTCGGTGTATTCTCTTCTTGGAGATACACACAAGAAATTAGAATACCAAACCCGTGCTCTTGGAATCTATGAAGAGCTGGGTGAAAAAGCAGGAATTGCAGATACATCCAACTCTATTGGATTATTATATTTCTCTCTTGGTGATTATACCCAAGCATTGGAATTTATTAATCGTGCCCTACGTATAGAAGTAGAACTTGGTGCAAATTGGGGTATAGCCAAAGCTGCAGGTAATATTGGAAAAATTTATTATAAGCTTAAGCAGTTTGCTAAAGCCCTTGATAATTATCATCGTGCCCTTGCTATTCATCAAGAATTAGGGCATAGAACGGATATTGCTATTGTTACAACAAATATAGGTGTTGTGTACACCAATAAAGAATACGAAGGCTACGACATCGCCAAGGCAGAAGAATACTATCTGGAAGCCCTTACACTGCTCCAAGAATTAGGAACAAAGCATCAAATGTATGAATGTGAATTCTTACTTTCTGAACTCTATAAACAAGAAAAACAATGGGAACAATACGCATTCCATCTCGAAAAATACTATTCTATAAAAGAGGAAGTAGTCTCAGAAGAAACTAAAAAGAAGGCAGAACAGTTTGACCGCGAACGAAAAGAAATGGAGCGGGAAAAGCAATTAGCAATTGAACGAGCTGAAGCGGAAAGCCGACAGCTTATTCTTAACAATATTCTCCCTAAAAAAATTACACAACGCTTAATACAAGGCGAGAATCCGATATCAGACCACTTCGATTGTGTTTCGATTCTCTTCATGGACATCGTTGATTTTACAGTACTGTCATCAAAAATTTCCGCGCAACAACTCGTTCATCTTTTAAATGCAATTTTTACAAGTGCCGATGTCATTATGCGAGAGTGTGGCTTAGAAAAAATCAAGACCATTGGCGATGCATATATGGCAGTTGCGGGCGCGCCGGTTGTTCAAGAAGATCACGCACTCCGCGCTGCACAAGCCGCTCTGAAACTACTTGATGTCATGCAAAATCTCGTCGTCACTTTTCCTGAAGAGCTTGGTGACCAATCAATTTTCAATTCTCTTCCTGATATTGAAGTTCGCATTGGTTTGCATTGTGGACCCGTTGCGGCAGGTGTGGTTGGTGAGAATAAGTTTCTATACGATTTATGGGGCGATGCGGTGAATACCGCAAGTCGCATGGAAAGCCACGGCGAGCCAGGAAAAATTCATGTGAGTGAGGAATTTAAAAATGTACTTGGTGAAACACCATACTGGTTTACTTCTCGTGGTGAAATGGATATAAAAGGTAAAGGAACAATGCGAACATTTTTCTTGGAGAGGAGAGGATAGCATGACTTTGATAGAACTGAAGCAGAAAATTACTGATGCGTTTACTGAGCAAAACCAAGGCAATCTTGATAACTCCATTGAACTATGTAATGAAGTTCTGAATTATATAGACTTGCATCGAGGAGAAAGCCTTACCAACGATGAAAGCAGTATATCAGCAAGTGCTTTTAATCAACTTGGTAATATTATGCAGGTACGGGGCGACCACACTGCTGCCATCAACTACTATACAAAGGCACTTCATCTGGCTGAGGCAGTCAACGATAGCGTACAGTCCGTAGCTTGCTTGTGTAACATCGGCAGTGTTCATGGCTCGCTTGGTAATTCACAGATGAGCAAAGATTTTCTTTTCCAAGCTTTGGAAATTGCTTCTCGCATCAATCACAAACTTTACTCTGCAAATATTTTATACAATATTGCCGGTAGATTACTTGAGGAAAACAACTTAGATGAATCACTTCTGTATCTTTCCAGAGCATTGGATTTGTACAACCAAATAGACTATCTCAATGGTGTTGTACTTGTACATCTTAATATAGGGTGTGTTCATTTGGCACGGAAGGAATATCTGGATGCTGTAAGGGCATTACACGAATCTCTTACACTTGCAGAGCAATTAAATGATACAATGCTTATTATTCTTAATCTTGGGAACCTTGGGCAGGTGTATCAGGAACAAGAATTTGATGATATGGATTATAACGTTGCACAGCAGTATCTTGAGCGAGCATTGACTCTTGCAGAAAGTGTTCAATCAAAACGTGATTTATCCTTTATACATCAAGGAATGGCATCGCTGTATAAGGTGCAGATGAAATGGGAAGAAGCATTTACCCATCTGGAGTTACATCATCAGTTAGTGCAGGAAATATCTTCAACCGAGGTAAAGCAACTTGTTGAACGGATGGGATATGAGCGTAAAGCAGCAATGCACGAACGCGAAATTGAGATTCAGAAGGCTGAGACCAATGCAACACGTACTTTATTGCATCGCGTGCTTCCCGTGGTTATTGCCAACAGAATAATCGACAAAGAACCTGAGATAGCAGACTATTTCCCTAGTGTGTCTATTCTCTTTGCAGATATCAGAGGGTTTACAACAATAAGCGCAGCAATGCCCGCGCATAGTGTGCTCCGATTTTTAGGATATGTTTTTTCGGACTTTGATAGAATTATAAAGAAACATGGTTGTGAAAAAATCAAAACCATTGGAGATGGTTACATGGCAATAGCAGGAGCACCAATCTCTTGCGACGACCATGCTCAAAGAATAACTACAGCTGCATTTGAAATGATTGAATCGCTTTCGGTGCCGGACGAGATGAGAAAATACTTTGATGGCCACGATCCGTTAAGTATTAGAATTGGTATTCATTGCGGTTCTGTGGTAGCGGGCGTTGTAGGCCAAGACAGATTTGTCTACGATGTTTTCTCTGATGCCGTGAACACGGCAAGTAGAATGGAAAGCCACGGCGAGGCAGGGAGGATACATGTGAGTGAGGAATTTAAAAATGTACTTGGCGAAACGTCATACCGGTATATTTCTCGTGGCGAAATAGAAATTAAAGGAAAGGGGAAAATGAGAACATATTTCCTTGAACGCCCGGACGGCAACGGGTGACCGCGCAAAACGCTGTGAAATACCGTGAGCGGAACCAACTTCTTTTCTTGGTTTTCCACCTTTACCGAAGCAATCCTTCAGCGCGCTAACCCTGTGCGAGCCCAACCGATACAGCTGCGCAAAAAATACATCCATCTAAACGATAAATGGATATGCGTAGGCTAAGGTTCTTTGCCGCAAACATAATGTCCTGCATTGCTGCAAGGCATGGTGCGGTCACGCGATAGCAAAGAATACCGTATTACATTACAGATTGGTATTTTAGTGCTTCACTACTGTAAAGGGTTTGAAATGTTGATACATTTTGGTAGAAAAGAAACCGAACTTGTTAACGAACAGTTGTTTGGGGTAAACTGTCCCGAATGCGGCAACTCCGGACGGCTAAGCATTACCATAGTTGCGCGTTATGTTCATATGTTTTGGATACCGTTATTTTCGATTGGGAGAACGGGATTTAGTTATTGTGGTAGTTGCAGACAAGAGCTGAACAAACGCAACATGCCGGGTGGTTTGCAACATGCGTATCAGGATGTACTGCGTTCAACATCAATCCCGTGGTGGCATTTCAGCGGACTTATTCTTGTTGGCGTGCTGTTCTTAATTGGCTTGATTACTACCTATATTCCAAAGTAAGGAGAGAGTGATGGGGAATACATTTCTTACAGCACAGTGGTTAAAGTTGGCAATGGCTAATTATGCTGTTGACCCACGCATATTAGCACCGCTTGTTCCCAAAGGAACGGAGCTTGATGACTGGAATGGGACGCATTATATCAGTCTGGTTGGATTTATGTTTATGGACACACATGTAAAAGGTATTGCTGTTCCATTCCATAAAGATTTTGAAGAAGTGAACCTGCGTTTTTATGTACGGTATAACGATGCAGGTGTTTGGAAACGTGGTGTTGTATTTGTGAAGGAAATTGTTCCGAAACCACTACTAACATTTGTTGCTAATACACTATATAAAGAGCATTACCAAACTATGGATATGGAACACACATGGGATGTATATGATGCATCGGTTGATGTTCAGTACCGTTGGAAAAGTGATGGAGGATGGAATCATATCAGGGTACAGGCAGAACGAGTTGTCCAACCAATTCCCGCAGGTAGCGAGGCGGAATTTATAACCGAACACTATTGGGGCTACACACAACTTCCCGACGGGAATACGGCAGAATATGAAGTACGACACCCTCGGTGGAATGTTCACCCGGTTACACATTACGATATTCACTGCAATGTTGCAGAAGTGTACGGAGAACAATTTGTAGATGCGTTTACCCACGCACCACGCTCGGTGTTTTTAGCAGATGGTTCTGCAATCAGTGTTCATGATGGGCGCACACTTAGTATTTGATATTTACAGTGCCACCTATACGTGCACGTTGACTAACAACAGTATTGTTGATTTTTGCCTGATAGTGAACTTGCGCTTGTACGTTAACGTGAATTACCTTTTGTGTAGTTTCTTTCCAAAGTACCATACCGGCATAATTGTCTTCTTTTGTATAGGGTGATGGTTTGGATTGTATAACAGCCGCTCTGATATATGTTGCAGGAGATGCTGTTTTTCTCACCATAAATGCAACATTTTCGTTATTGAGCCAAACACTATCTTTACCGTGAACATTAACCGAATCGAATCTTATAAGCACATTTGAGATTGTATTATCGTTACTGGTGGTTCTTGGTTTTAAACGTAAGCGTAATGTTAGCTTGGGTATCTCTGTAGCTGTGTCTAAAACCACATAACTGCTATCAGACTGCTCAATTGGTGCCAGTACAAACTCTGTACGGTTTGTAGCACCCGGTTCATCATCATTCTGTATAACTGATATTGTTAAAGAATTTGTGCTAATTGTAAATGGTTTAGGTGTTTCTACCACCACCGGCGGACCAACGGGCTCATTAAATTTACATGAAGTCCACGTAACACTCCATATCAGAAGTGTGCTTACAATTACAAGTGAAAGGTTGTTTATTCTCATACGTTGTGATTGCACAGGGCAATCTTAAAATTGATAAGAAATTCCGTACGTAAAACCGAGTTTAGTTGTTTTAAAGCTATTACCTTGGAACTGATACCATAGGTTAGATGGTTCAAATCCGCCCATTACACCAAAGTTGGGAATTGGCATATATTGAATCCCTAAAATTCCCTTTGCAACATATCCATATTCTGTACCGCCAAAGTTAGTCTGAACAAATGGATACACCCCCGAGCCCGCATCAAACCTACCTTGGTAGGCAACGCTTGCATAATACAACGATGGATGTAACTCATACTGGGCGGCTAACGAGTTATAGATACCCGAATATTTTAAGCCATAAGGTTCGCGCCCAAACTCTATACCTACGAAATGATTATCGGTAAGTTGATACATAATACCAATAGCAATGTTGTTAAAGCTGATTCCGCTTTCCGGTTGTTTCTGGATATTTACCAACGAGTTCCCTGTTAACCCACGGAACTGAACATTCCATCGGTACAATTCTCTTGGCAACGCTGCTTGCATTTCTGCATCTCTCCTTACATCATCGGCAGATGATGATGCAGTTGCAAGAGGTACTTGCTTGCTTGCCATACCCAACGGTGTTGCATTAGGAATTACAACAGGTGCAAACGGAGTTTGACTGGAGTTAACTGAAGTATGATTTACTGCCGGAGTAAGCTCATTATAACTGCTGTTCTCGTTTACAGTTTGCGAAGTTGCGTTACTGTTAAACGCCATGTTGTTATTGTTTTCAGGTTTATCTCTGTATACTATTTTCTCTCTGTACACAATGTTATCCTTATACACAACCTTGTCCTGATATACTATCTTGTCTTTATACACCACTCTATCTCTGTATACTATTTTCTCAACCGGAACTTTAATATACTTAACTACAGTCTGTTGTTTAATCTGCTCTCCGGTTATGCTTTTTTGTATTTGTGTTGTTGGCTGTGTTGTAGTTTCGGTATTATCACGTTTTGGAGTTTGTGTTACGTCGGTTACCGATTGCTTTGGTGTTACAACCGATGAGGAACTTGTTTGTAGCCGGTTTGCAGAACCCTGTGTACTTTCCAAACCAAGCCATGCAATTGTTGCGCAGGTAATACCCACCAATGCGGGAATTACAAATCTTGCCCAGAGCGCACCAAACACACTGCCAGTACCAATTGCATACGGTGCAGACATACCCAACGCACCAAACACACCTGCAGTTGCAGTTAGCGGCGGAACCAATACAGCACGGTCACGCTTTACAGCATTACGCAAGGCAAGTAGCTCACGCATTTCGGTGCGTAAGTCCATATTGTTGTTTAATGCAGCAAATAAGCTTGTCTCTAAGCCGGCATCCAACTCTCCATCCATGTATGCATGGAGAAGTTCCGATGGCGTTAACGACATTTCTTCCATAACCAACCTCAAAAACTAAACAGTTATTACTTCGATAAATCCTCCAGATACGGAGCTAAAATCTCCCGTATCTTTTGCTTGGCACGGAAAGAACGAATCTTTGCCGTTGCCTCTGTGCAACCAACAATCTCACCAATCTCCGCGTACGATAGTCCATCGTACTCCCGTAACACAAACACTTCGCGGTAATCATGTTGCAAATGGTCTAACGCTCGGGTTATTAACCCAAGTAGTTCACTGTTCTCATGCGGTGCGTCATGATGCGCCGAGTGAAAGTCCTCGTATTCGATATGGTGGTGTTGGTTATCACGTTTTGCGTTTAAGCACAAGTTCCGTGCTATACGCAATAAGAATGCAGCAACATTGGTCATCTCGCGTTCAGCTTGCGCACTCTTGTAAAATCTCACAAATGTATCCTGAAACACATCTTGCGCGGCTTCCGGGTTACTAAGCACACGGCGGCAATAAGCATATATCCGCGGAGAAAGCCGGGTATATAATTCCTTAAACGCGGCTTCGCTTACACGGCGGTCTCCACCTTCCTCCGTACGCAGGAAAGCGAACAACTCTATGTCGCTATATGTTTCTATTTCCTTCATCATCCCGTTGCAATAACAAGATACCACTCAATTGGTAACAAACAGCAAAACAAACCATGTAAACGGATTTTTATTAGGGTTCCCGCCTCAGCCGAATCGAGCCGCGTGCGCGCCAACCCGGTGCGAGCCAAGCGTTCAGTGGCGCAGTTGGTAATGTGATAATCAATCGCTTGGGCAAATGTCTATTCGTTCTAAAGTACTACGTTGATTGTTCACTTGTAATTCAGAACCCCGTAACTGGTAATTGATTTCTGCGATGCTGTAACGGTTTGCCCCGCCCGTGTGCCGGTAAAACAAGGGTTGCTGCGGCAGGTAAGGGTTCACCAAAATATTTTTGATGTGTTAAATGAATATCTGCACATCTTTTTTTCAGTTTTACCCTAGCCTGCCGATAACTTCCGCATGAAGCAACAAATGTATCAGGACGATGTACAACACGACCGCTATTTGATTACGTATGCGGATGTGATTACACTGTTGTTGTGCTTGTTTGTGATTTTGTATGCTACTTCGCAGGTTGATGGCGGTAAGTATAAAGAGCTTGCTCATGCTGCAAGTTCTTACTTTAAGCCGGCTTCGATGCAGGATAGTGTTAAAGCTCACGAAAAATTTTCGGTAACCGAAAAAAATTCACTTGAGAATACACCACAAACTGCCGAAACGTCTGCAAAGTCGTTAACCGACAAATTGAAAACTCAGCTGTTATCGGGGAACGGGGTTGCCATGGAAGAACTTGTTGGGGGAGTAAAACTCACCTTAGCCGAAGAGCTTCTTTTTGATGCAGGCAACAGCGAACTTCATCCGGAATCACTTGCCCCGCTTGACCGCCTTGCTGCGGTACTAAAAAGCGGAACGTACGAGATTACTGTGGATGGTCATACGGACTGCGTTCCGATGCACTCGTTCCGGTTTGAATCGAACTGGCATTTATCGGTAGATAGGGCACTTGCCGTTGGGTACTATTTAACCCAACAAGGTGTTCCCGAACACTCGATGATTATACGGGGTTTTGGCTCGCAGCGTCCGGTAGTAGATAATGCTACGCCGGAAAACCGCAAACGCAACCGCCGCGTAGAGATAATGGTAAGAGCTTTATAACAGAGAAATTAAAAAACCGTAATCCGGTTATATATGTAAGCGGATTATTGTTGAACGTAATTCACACGAAGGGATTCACAATGGTGTTGCAAGACGAACACATGGACGTGCGCATACTACATACGGAACAATTCGGCGATATACCCGTCGAACCGCGACACATCTTCACCTTCGCCGATGGTTTGCTTGGCTTTGAGGATTACAAAGACTTTGTTTTGATAAAAGACGAAGACTCTGCTCCGATTCGCTGGCTTATATCACTCGACGACCCAAACCTAGGTTTTCCGGTAATTGCTCCGGTGTATATCGACCCCAATTATGTTGCAGGAAGAGAATATACCGACACGTCCGTATATGTAACATTGGTAATTATTACCCTTGCCAATACGGGAATGACAGCAAACATGAAAGCACCGGTGGTTTTGAATATCGAACAACAGACCGGTAAACAGGTAATACTATCCTCCGATAAGTATTCACCGCATCATCCATTAGGCAATAATTCACAGGCATAAGGAAAGGACGATACCATGCTTGTACTTTCTCGTAAAATAGGTGAAGTCATTACAATCGGTAACTCGATAACCGTTACGATTCTCAGTTTCGATCGCGGCATTGTTCGGGTGGGAATCGAAGCGCCTAAAAACGTTACGGTTCACCGTAAAGAGGTGTATGACAAAATCATCGACATGAACAAGCAAGCGGCACAAACAAATGTGTCGGCATTGAAAAACGCAATGAATACATTGCAACTGCAAACCAGTGTTAACGGAAACGGCACTACCGATGCACTTTCTGCAATCAGCAGTCAGCCCATCAACGGAACGTTTCTGAACGGCAAACACGAAAACGAGTAACAACAATACGGTACATAATAGCAATGGCTAACGAGGATACACTTCAGCGTTCCGTACTTGTTGTTGACGATAACGTATGGATGCAACGCATAATAGCTAAGATTTTACTTAGCTACGGGCTTAAACCGTTACTTGCAAGTAATGGCTACGAAGCAGTTGCACTTGCTGTAGATAACAATCCGGTAGCAGTAATATTGGATATTATCATGCCCGATTTAAGCGGGCATCAAACACTCCGGTTACTCAAGTCTATCACTACAACAAGGAACATTCCGGTGTTAATGATAACAGTAGCATCGGATGCCGAAAATTTAGGGATAGCAATTAAACTGGGCGCGTCGGGGTTTATTCGTAAGCCATTTACGCGCACAACCATTTTTGAAAAACTTGCCGATGTATTAGGCGAAGACGCCTTAATAGATTGCGAGTTCCACGCCATCAAAAACATTACCGATGCAGAGTTAGATCAATTATCTACAACACTTGCCTCGGGAACCAGCGCCGCTGCAGATTTACCCACAACAACTACCACTTCCCGACATTTCCATGTCATCACTTCGCCGTTGCATCAGGATGTACATTCAATTACATCACTTGATAACACTCCACCAACCGATATTCCTAAACCCAGTTTGGAAGCAATGCGCGATTTAATCACTCGCTCGGCTCGTAAATAACATCACGTATAACAATTCTTGTATTCCCGCTTCTGCCGAAGCAAACCGTAAGCGCGCCAACCCGGTGCGAACCGTACCCTTAAGCGTCGCATGTAATTACGAATTACGTGCTTGTGTTTTATACAGTTGCCTCAGTTGTGGTTCTGAGCAACGCAAAGAATCTCCGAGATAGTTAGTTATGAGAGCAGAATCTCGTAATCACACAACACTCTGGCGAATATCTTTGTGCCCTACTGCTATAACTAAGATTACGTACCCCGTAGTTAAACACCACGCCGCTGCATCGGTCGACTCCGCCCGTGTGACGGCGCAGTATGGTTTGCTACGGCAACAGCGGGAAGCCATTATTCTATTATTAACAACATTCTTTATGGTAATACCTTTTCTGATTCCTATGTTTGCCGCATAATTCATATTGTTTTAGTATTGATTTGATGAATTGAGAGAGGAGCTTAGAATGCATTATGTTGTTCGTACAATGGCAGGCAGGATACTCGTTTACAGTATTGCCCTTGTTGTTTCCATTGCATCGGCGTTTGGACAAACCGACGACGAAATGATTGGAACAGCATGGCAACAATTACAGCAATCCAACTACCGTAAAGCAGAGGTGTTATTTCAACAAGCAATTGAGAAAAATCCTAAAAATCCGCGAGGTTATCTGGGACTGTCGTACTTTTATTCCTTGCAACGCCTCTATGCAAAGGCATGGGATAATTATGTATCTGCGCTTGGGTTGGTAGAGAATCCGTATCCATATATGTATGCAGTGTTAGGTACCCCGTTTGTTGTTACCGATGAAGATGCAGATAACAATATCTTTACGCTATATAATAACTACACCAAAACAAAACCCGATGCCGACGGAATTGTACGTGCAATGCTTTCCGAACGTTTGGGTGCATTACGCGAGGACCAGGGTAAACTTGATAAAGCTAAAGCAGAGTATGCCAAAACACTTGCTATTGATACCTGGGCGGTTATAGGTCCGTTTGATAACCCGTGCGGCAGCGGTTTTAACAAACAGTACCCACCGGAAACAGAAATCAATATGAATGCAGTATATAACGGTAAATACAATGCTCCGGCGCAGTGGTTTGTCCCCCCCACCCAGCGTAGAGACCGTTGGATTGATTTTATGCGTTTCTTTGCGGCATCAAACGGTGTGTACTATGCCATAGTATATGTAAACTCACCAAGTAAACAAAAGGTATCGTGCAGAGTTGGTACATCGGGCGCTTTTAAGGCGTTCTTGAACGATGAGGTTGTGCTGCAATCGGATGATGAATTTAATAACGACCTTGATACGTATATAGCAGAGACTGAATTACAACAAGGGTGGAACAAAGTATTAATGAAGTGTTGCCATTGGGATATTGACAAATGTAATTTCATGGTACGTTTTACTGATAATGCAGGCAATGAAATTCCCGGTTTGCAGTACTCAACCGATAGCCATGATTACCGTTCAAAACCCGGTGCACCTGTTACGGTAATTCCAAGCTCATTTGAAAAGTTTTTTGAAAAACAGGTTGAAGCACATCCTGATTATTTGGAGAATTACTTATTACTAACTGATTGTTATTTACGCAACGATAAAGGCGAACAAGGTGAAATAACTTTAAAAAATGCGTTAAAGAAATCCCCAAATTCGGTGGTGTTGTTAGACAACATTATGGAAGCATATATCCGCAACCATAAGCGAGACGAGATTGCAACCACACTTGAGAAACTTACCTCTATTGATACAACCCTACTAAATGCCTTAGAGTATAAATTCTCAGAAGCTTTAGAAAACAAAAACTACGACGAAGCAGAACATTTGTTCAAATTATATGAACTAAACTCTCCGAACAGAGAGCAAGTTTTATCTCATCAGATTCGTTTACTATCTTCTAAGGATGACCCCAAACTGCAAGATGTAATCCGCATGGCATACAAGGCGTATCCGTATAATTATACGTTTGTAAGTATGATGTCGTACCTTGAGGTTGCGCAAAAGAACTATAATGGTTCGATTGATATTTGGGAGAAGTATCTGGATAAACATTACACGTTTGATGCATTAACAACACTTGGATTGTTGCATCTGCAAAAACGTAATCTGGAGAAATGGGAAAAGCATTATCAAAAAGCTATTGAACTTGCTAACTATGCAACAGGATATTACTACCGTATTGCAAGCATCTATAAAGAAATTGAAATGTACGACCGGGCAGAGGAGTTCGCACAAATATTGTTAAAGTACTGTCCCGGATCACCTGATTATTACGAGTTGTTAGGTGAACTTGCACGTAAACGTGGTAGGGAATCTGAAGCATTAAATTATTATAAGGAATCTTTAAAACGTTACCCGGGAGACTCGAAGGTACGAGAGATTATCCGCGAATTAGAGAACAAGAAACCAATATGGGATTTGTTTACATCGTTTAATGTTGATAGCTTAATAAAAAATTCCCCTAAAGCAGATAACTACCCCGATGATAACTCTGTTGCATTATTAGATGATGCTAAGTTTGTTATTTACCCCGAAGGCACGTACGAGGTAAAGCGTGAATCACTGGTTCGCATCCTGAAACAAGAAGGAATTGATAGATGGAAAGAGCAAAATCTTGGTAAGTACGCCCAGATAGAAAAAGCTGTTGCTATCAAAGCAAACGGCACAGAGGTACGCGCGGATAACCAAGATGGCTATTTAGTGTTTAAAACATTACAAGAAGGCGACTTTGTTTATATACGCTACAAAGAATACTATGCCGAAAGCGGACGATTCCTTAAACACTTTTGGCACCGTGAATACTTTCAGGGTAGCTCGCCGTATAAAATTTCACGGCTGTCTATTCTTGCACCTGCCAATTATAAACTTGGCTACCGTAGCCGCAATATGCAACAAGCACCAGCGCAAATTCCAACAAAAGACGGAACAATTTACGAGTGGCGAGTTGATGACCTTGAAGCTGCTAAACGAGAATCTTCTATGCCAAGCTGGGAAGACGTTGGGCGTTATGTAGAGGTATCCAGCGTGGACTCGTGGCAATACATTGTTGACTGGTATACCGAATACACTAATAAGCGCACAAAAGCCACGTACGAAATAAAAGAAAAGATGCAGGAGTTGTTTGGTAATAACTATGCAAAGTACAATGAAGATGAAATCGTACAAAAAGTATATCGCTTTATAACAGATTCTATTCGCTACAGCTCGGTATCGTTCAGGCAATCGGGATACATACCACAAAAAGCACGCGATGTATTAATTAACAAAATTGGCGACTGTAAAGATGTTGCTACATTAGCTATTACCATGCTGGCCGAAGCAGGTATAAAATCCGATTACGTATTAGTAAATACAAACACATCGCTGTTAACCGATGAACTTCCTTCCAGAAGTTTTGACCACGTTATTGTAAAAGTAAACGGCAAAACAAAAACACGGTTTCTCGATTTCACTGCAAGCAACTTCCCTATTGGTAATGTACCAAGCGGCGATGTAGAATCGTTTGCTTTGCACATTACGCCCGGCAATACAAAAGCAATGCACTTAGAGCGTTCGTTATTCGAACCCAATACTATAACACACACAGTTGATGCAACCATTAACGATGCAGGAGATTTATCGGCACAAAGTACAACAGTATACCGTGGTGAGTTAAGTGCACGCGTGCGCGCAGTATTGCGTACAAAAGGCAAAAAAGACCGCGAGAAATACATGATTGAAAACTTGGGAACTACATTCCCTAATGTTAAGCTAACATCGTTTACCATTAACAATCTCGATACACTTACACCCGAAGCTATTCTCTCGGATAAATTCGATTCGCCCCAATACGCAACAGAGGTTGGAGGGTTTAAGATGCTGAAGCTACCCTGGAAAACCGGTACCGACCTCCGTGAGTCATTCTCGTATAATGAGCGCAAGTATCCGATTGAGTTCGACCCCGGTTACGATACCGCTACAGAAATTATGCGCATTACAGTTCCGGCAGGATTAGCACCAATGGATTTAAAACCCGAAATCAAACAAACATCATCGCTTGCCGATTACACACTAACCACAAGTTTTGCCAATGGTGTGCTAACAGCAAAACGTACATTTGTTATCAAAAAGCGGTTAGTGGAAACATCCGAATACGCAACCATCAAAGAGTTTTATAACGGCATTGTAAAAATCGACACACAACAAATTCTGTTAGGGAAAGCACCGCCACCAGCGGCACCGGCAGGAAAAGGTAAAAAGAAATAACAGTACATACATCATGTTTTTTGCTAACGCAGGACGGCACCACACCTCCTGCGTTTTTTATTACACACAATCTGCCGGACAGAACCGCAAGTACTATTACACTAATCACGATGTTGGGAAGTTTGGAATACAGCCCTGTTCATCTGCACAATATACGGGGTGTTTACAATGCCGTTAGGTGCAGTCATGCGATAGCAAAGAATACTTTCTGTAAAAACACAAGTAGTATGGTTGTATTTTTGGTTAAAGGTTATAAGTGGAGTTTTATGAAGTACTTGTTTTTACTGGTGGTTTTGTATGCCGGAAGTATTGCGCAGACGGTAAAAGATACATCGCTTGTTATGAGCGATGGTGTTGCAATAGCTATGCGGTATTATGTGCCGTTAACCGTAGCCCCGGCTTCGGGTTATCCTGCTGTAGTTCTGGTGCATGGGTATGGCGGCTCGTTGTTAAACATGGATGCAGCTGCGCGCCTGTATAGTAAGAACGGTTATGTTGTTACAGCATACACCGTACGCGGGCAAGGCACAGGAAAAGGTACTGCCGAGAGTGGTGGCGCGTTCTCGTGGTTTTGGGGCGCACGTGAACTACAAGATTGTAATGCCGTAATTGAGTGGACACGCCGTCACCTGAACGTGAATAGTGAACGAGTTGGGATGGAAGGATATTCGCAAGGTGGCTTAACATCGTGGGGAGCGGCTATACAGCACTTTAATATTCGTTGTGCGGTTCCGGTTATATCGTGTCCGCGTTTATGGCAATGTGTTACACGGAATAATTGCCATAACCATTTTATGGTAACGGCAATGGCACTAACAAAATCGGGATTGATTGTACGCCCAACCGGTTTTATACGTGATACCCTTACACCGCGTACCGAGCAAGATGATATACAAGGTGTAATAAATGCACTAAAAACATATAACATGGATAGTGGGATTGAACAGGTTTCTATACCGATGTATATGCAATGCGGTTGGCAGGATGATTTGTTTCCGGGCGATGAAGTGATGAAAGCGTTTCATACATTGAACTCACCGAAGAAACTCTTTTTGTGGGCTGCCGGACACGACCTCCCACCGGACTCAGCAACGTTAGCAATAAAACATAGTAATACACTTCGGTTTTATGATTACTGGTTAAAGGATAACATAAACGAAACAATCATGTCGGCAGACTCGGTTGTATGTGTACAAGATGGAGCCACACGTACGTTGCGCTATCATTTATTACAAGACTCTGCCCGTTACATGGGTATAGCAAATGCACCGAAAGCAATAAGGCTCTATTTCTCACCTAACAATAAAATTTCTACGGTTGCGCCAACTCAAAATACGTTATATGCAAAACCATATATACAAAATCTAACAACCGGAGCAGAAGCGCAAGTGTTATTCCGTACTGCAAAGGTAGATGAAGATATTACCTTTTGTGCGGCACGTACATCTCTTTTGGTAAATTCAACCGGAAGGAAGTATCAGGCAAATGTGATGTTATACGATTACGATTCGGTTGCTAATAGGTATTACGCCATAACCCGTGGGAGTTACCATGTGCGCTTAGGTGCAAGTGATACAGTTGCAAAACGCAGAAGAATCAGCTACGATTTAAGTCCACAACTTTATACCATTAAAAAAGGACATTCTTTATTTGCGGCAATTCGGTTTGGTACGCAGGTAACACCAATAACATTTGCACGCGAGACTAACGACTTTGGGCATGTGCCATTCCCGCCGCAGGAAACAGTTACCGATACCTTACTTTGTATAGCGGATAACCCAAGTTGGCTTGAGTTGTTGCCATATACACAAACAACTACCAGAGTAGAGGAAGAAGATGTACACCAAATACCAACCATAACAACATTCTCCGGTATTATAGAATGCGCTACGCCCTTTACCACAAATGCAACCGTTGATATACTTACTATTACAGGGGCAACATTGCAAACATTTGCTGTAGATAATGCAACGGTTGTACGTTGCTCGTTAGAACACCAACCCAATGGAGTATATTTCATTAGAGTACATCAGGGTTTGCGGGAGTTTGTTCAACGTGTAGTATTAGCCCGATGAACACCAAACAAGCGCAAAACATTTTACAGAATGCAAAGAGAATTGGTATAGTCCGCACCGATAAGCTGGGTGATATGGTGCTTACACTTCCGTTAGCACATGCACTACATGAGCGCTTTCCTAACGCATCGATTGAAATGATAGCACAACAATATGTAGCGCCATTGTTGAATAATTCTCCGGTGTTATCGGCAGTACATTATACAAATCAACAGCCGTTACAAGATGTTCTACGCACACATTCATTCGATGCCTTATTCTTTCCTCGAATGCGTGATAACGAATGTTATGCAGCTTGGCGTGCCAATGTCCCGTTGCGTGTTGGCAGCGGATATCGTTGGTATTCGTGGATGCTGAATTACCGAATCAAACAACACCGCAAAACAGCCGAGCGTAACGAAGCAGAATACAACGTAGCTATGCTTGGTGCTATCCTTGGCGAAACAATTACACCACAACTTGTAGCCCCGATTGTTTCCGAGCAGCAAAAACAAAATGTCCGGCAGATACTTCAACAACACGGTACAACCAAAGACACTCCATTACTGGTGTTTCATCCCGGCAGCGGAGGTTCATCGCACGATTGGCCGGCAATACGTTTTGGTGAGGCAGCACAAGCAATCACACAACTATTCAGTACCGCAACAATATTGATTACCGGAATACATTCCGAATCTACACTATGTAACACTGTTGCAGAACAATGTCCGCAAGCAATCAACCTTTGTGGCAAACTCGATTTACCCGCCATGATTGCACTGCTAAGCCAATCACAGCTATTGGTAGCAAATTCCACAGGTGTATTACACATTGCCGCCTCGTTTGGAACTGCTGTTGTGGGGTTGTATCCTAACACTCCGGCAATCAGCGCACGCAGATGGGGACCATACTCAACAAACTCACGCACCGTCTCGCCACCAATGGGCGATGACATGAACACCATATCAGCCGATAGTGTTGTACGTTCTATCCAAGAGTTACTTGTTGCTAACGCCTGACCGTTCCGTACCGCTATCATTCCACAATCTCCATCGCGGCTTCAGAACCTTTTCGTATTACACAACAATCATCGTGATGCACGTGTTACACAGCGATGCTGCAACGATTGGTACCGACCGGGTTGCGGCGCAGAAGAGTTGCTTCGGCAGAGGTGGGAAATACAATTTATTTGCTAAGATTTTGCTAAGATTTTTCAATTCAGGAATACTCTATGTTGTACTTGAAATAATTTTACCAATAACTGAAAGTACACCAATGAAGAAGACTATGATGCTATTAATGGCACTTATTGCTTTAATATCGTGCAATGACTTTACCGCGCCAGAACAAATAACAAATGGTAAAGAGGTTACAAAGGAGCCCGCCGAGATAGTTTATAAGAAACAGAGATTTGTTACGGTTGATAGCATAACAAGTACAATTGTGGCCGTTACTCCTTATAATGATGCACCTAATGTAACAACCACTACAAGCTTAGAGTGGGGAAATTCAAACGCAAGTGCCAACACAGTATATCATGTATTTTTTGATACAACATTTCCACCCCAAAAGAAAATAGCTGATACGTATGCAACACATATTGATTTATCTGTTTTACGAGATTCTACCTTTTACTATTGGTATGTTGTGGCAGAGGATGACAGCAGGGCAATACAAAGCTCTGTGTTTATGTTCCGAACCATCCCAATTGATGCATCAACTACAACCGGTTTACTAGCTTATTATCCCTTTAACGGAAACGCCAACGATGTTGTAGGAAATCATCATGGTATTGTAGTTGGTGGTGCCGCATCAACACCGGATAGATACGGTAATCCCGGCGCTGCCTATATGTTTAATGGAAAATCACAATACATCAGAGTTAAGAACTCACCTGAGTTAAACTTTACAAATACCTACACACTTAGTGTTTGGGTTAAGCCGAATGCGAACGTTGGCAATTCTTTTTTAGACAGAGTGTACTTGGTGAGTTATTGGGGTGAGGGTGGTCGTAATTTAGGGGCGTATGCCTTATCGTTAACCAATACCTTAACACCCGTAAGTATGATACACGATGGTGTATTTACATCACAATTTATTTCTCCGGTTGCATTAAAACCCGATGTATGGAGTTATGTTGTAATTACCAGAGATATGAACTCGGTTATGCATATTTATGTGAATGGTAAACAAGTGGCAACACAAAGTATGAACTCGCCTCAGGACTCTCGTTACGACTTATTATTTGGCGCATCATTTACAGGCAACGACCAAACCTGTGCTTACTTTGCGGGCTGTATGGATAATATACGTATATACAATCGCTCGTTATCTTCTTCAGAAATTACATACCTGTGGGAACGAGGCATGTAAATATGGTTGGTGGTAGAAAATTATATGCGTAATTTTCACAGAATTAAAATAATATTATTGTTTCTTGCACCTTAGGAGTCCCTATGAAGTTTTTGAATATTGCAGTTGTGTTAGCATGTTCTTTATTTGTTTTTAGTTGTAAAGATGACCCGGTTGCATCGCCTACTACCGGCACCATAAAAGGAATTGTACGTGATGCTATTACGGGAAAGCCAATTTACAATGTGGATGTTCAAACCACCCCGCCAAGTGAATCTGTTAGTACAGACTCGCTTGGACAGTACACCATTACCGCTAAAGAAGGCAATTATTCTATTACCGCAAGTAAAACCGATTACCTTGCCGGCACTGTAAGTGTTCGTGTAACAAATGGCTCAACAACAACAGCGAATATTTCCTTGAGTAGTATTTCTTCAAAAAACAATCCTCCCACTACTCCGGTGGCTGTATCCCCTCTAGACGGTGATACATCGGCCGGGAAAGCACCCCAAATACAATGGAGTTGCACGGATCCCGATAGCGACCCCATTAAATACACTGTTTATTTTGATACGGCTAATCCACCAATACAGCAAGTTGCGGACTCTTTAACTACACAAACCTTTAAGCTTACGGGATTAAAAGATTCAACCTTTTATTATTGGAAAATTGTTGCCAAAGACCGCTTTGGCGCAACATCAGCAAGCCCGGTATTCAGTTTTAGAACAGCAGGAACATATGTACCTGCCGTAGTTGATGGTCTAGTTGCATATCTCTCTTTCGACGAAACCGTAAACGATGCTCAAGGTATTCTGGAAGTTAAAGGTAATCCGGATATACAGTATGTTACGGGTGTAAAGAACAAAACAAACGGTGCTATATTCATGGGCTCCAATGCAAATTCATATCTAAGATATACATCCTCTACTAAACTTGATTTACCTGCAACATTTACACTTTGCGCTTGGGTAAAACCTGAAAGAATGCCTAATTCATATACACAATTAGTAGGAAGATGGTCATTAGCTGGCGGCTCAAATAATGCTACATACTCATTAACCTTAGCAGCAAATGGCAAAATTGCAGCAGACACCCATGATGGAACAACAACCACACAAATTATTACTGATAAAGGTATTACATCGGGCATATGGTCTCATGTAGTTATGACTAGAGCAGTTGATGGATTAATTAACGTATATATTAATGGTGAGTCAGTCGGCTCTATACAATCTGTACCACCTCAAAAAAGTACTTTAGATTTAACAATTGGACGGTACTCTGATACTATGGGTGAAATGTTATATGGGGCAATTGATAATGTTAGAATTTATAACAAGGCATTATCTCAGCAGGAAATAAATGTGTTATGGGCAAGTGGGATGTAGTGTGAGCTAATTATTTTTCCATTATTAATCAGTTTATATATTCTACTACTGAATAAATTTATTTTTCTCTCTCTTGCAACTTTTTACCATCTAAAGTCACATACACAAAAAATGTGATAGTTTTAAGTTTGCCCTATCCCTTGAGGGCAAAATATTAAAACATGACATTGTCTGAAGGGGCCTGATTTTTTTGGAACCAGATTCTGAAATACAACAAGATAAAAATACAGTGTTTATATCTTTATTAAACCCTGTTTATGATAATCTTTATCGTTTCGTTCGTGCTTTATCATATAATAGAGAGGATGCCCTTGACTTGCTCCATGACACTCTATTAACAGCGTACGAACAATTTGAGTCACTCCAAAATAATCAGGCTTTTCTTTCATGGTTATTTACCATAGCGTCGCGTAAACACAAAAGAAACCAATTTAGGAAAAAGATACTATCATGGATTGTAAACGAGAAATCAAACCATGTATCTCAAAATTATCATGATACAGACGCCGAAATTGAACTACTATATTTTGGTTTATCGCATCTACCACTAAAAGTAAAAGAGGCATTGATTTTATCCGAAATCAATGGATTTTCTTTAAAGGAAATTCAAGATATCCAAGGCGGCTCACTTTCTGGTGTCAAATCGAGAGTAGCCAGAGGCAAGCAAAAACTCCGAGAAGTTATTGAAAAAGAAGTTAAACAAAACTTGATTTTCAATAATCCAGATTTTAGGTTATAAAATCAAGGGACAGCCACATAATCCATACTTTATAATGAAAAGATTAATTGATTGTTAACTATGCTTCCTAATCACAAGGATTATATTGACTACTTGTTCTCGCGGGCACGAACACAGAAGCCACAGACACCTGTTAGGGAAATTGAGGAACTGATTCGTAATATTGACACGAACAAAACCCCTTCAAATAGACTATGGTATCTAAAAAATATTCGTTGGATTTCCGCTTTTGTGGTGTTCTTTGGGGTCTATCTAGCCATACATTTTATAGATAATTTTGATTCTAATGAAAACACGACTACTACTATACAGTCTAAAACTACATCAGAAACAGATTCCAGACCTAGTCAAGAAAGATTTGGCATACAAAAAGTCATCAAAGGACATGACACTCTAGAAATCAACAAAACAAGTATAACTACAGTTGGAGATACATCATTTGATGCTAATGATGCTATAATAGAATCGGACAAACATGAACAAAAAGTTGTTAGACAAAATATTATAACTGACGCCAAAGAGCATATACTCATTACTTTTCAGGATTCGTGTTATTATACCTTAACATCTCAGATTTTACAAACGACCGAAATACAACAGCCTATTCCCGCGTCCCAACAAGTGCAGTTTACTAATAATAAGCAACCTAATAATGCCAGAGAATCAATAGTATGCATAAAATGGCATCCTAATAACACGAATATCTTGTTTGTTAAAGATAGTAGCAACTATATATATGACTTTAGCACCATAAGTAGTAAAATTGAAAGATTGTTCAAAGGACATACTGCCGCCGTTACTGATGTATCATGCTCGCCTGATTCATTAACATTTATATCAGGAGCAAAAGACGGATCAGCTATTATTTGGTCATATAATCTTAACCTAAAGCAGCAGCAACTGAATGATGCTGCTGATGGGAAAATATATAAGGTTGACTATTCAAAAAATGGACACTACGTAACTACAGGCTCAAATGGCGTAACTACATTGTATAAACTATTTCCCATTGAATACATCATTGATTATCCGCTAACATATGGTGGAATTCATAAACAAAGTCCAAGTAGTGAGCTAACAGCAATTGGTTATTATGATAGTCTCCATATTGTAAACCATTACAGCACAAAGGGTATTATAAACTACAAAAGTAGTGCTATTATAAATACAATTTCATGGTCACCAGATTCAAAACTTGTAGCACTTGGTTTATTTAATGGGAACATTGAAATTGTAAATTCTGAATCAGGAGAATTACAACAACTCATAAACTTAAAAACAGAGTCGCCTCTATATGTATCATGGAACCCGAATCTAGATTATTTGGCTGCAGGATATATACTAAACAATAACGATACAACATTCGTGTTAAATCCGTTCACTGGTGATATTCTGTATTCAAATTGCGGTGGATATTTACCTGATTGGAGTTGGGATGGAAAATCCCTTGCAATAGGAAGCAATAATGGTATGATTAGAGTATTAAAGAATATAAGAGTTATTAAAACCAACCAACGAAACATAAATTAATGTGTTAATGTTGTCAGGAGGCTGATAATACGATGGCTTTAAAAATTTGGTAGAATTCTATTGCACAAGAACAATTACATTTTTTTTAACTATTACTGACCTTGCCATGAAAATCCATACCACTCATCCATTTGTTCCAGTCGTATTGACTTTGATGATACTTTTTTCTATCGAAGTATTGTCTCAAACGTCAATTCAGATACTTTCTCCAAAGCCAGGAAGCAACGTTATAGCTGGGACTTCAATTACAGTTACATGGGTTGTACAGCCATTAGACGTACCGGTCAATATTGAATTCAGTTCTGATAGTGGTTCCAATTGGAAAATTCTTGCAAGTAATATATCTGGTGGAAAATGGATTTGGACTTCAGTACCTAATGCTTTTACAAATAAATGTCTCATTAGAATTAGCACAGAAAAATTAACTGGATGTGGGTTAAAACAGTGGAATTCTAATAAGATAATTGAGACAAATAAACAAAACGATGTATTGTGGTTAGCTTGGAACCCGAATAACAAGGATTTAGTTTCTGTACATAGTGGATATAACAACGCAACTGTATGGAATGTAATTACATCTAAACAGTCCTTATTATTAACTGGCCATAGTTCAAACCTTCGATCTGTTATCTGTAGCCCGGATAGCAACAAGATATTAACAGGAGGATTCGATGGATCTTCAATTGTCTGGTCGGCTCGTGATGGTAGCATTATCCAAAGAATACAAGACGCATCAAATGGATTAGACTATCGTGTAGATTGGTCAAAGGACGGGAAGTATATTACGACTGGTTTTAATGGTGTAACTCATATGTACAATACAACCACTTATTCTGCAATTAGAAGTTATCCTAGTAGCTATGGCGGTGTGCATAAGCAAAGTCCTAATAGCCAATTAATTGCTATGGGGTATTATTCCGGATTACATATAATTAATCATGTGACGGGTACTTCAACAATACATCACAACTGTAATGCCACTGTTAATACTATATCGTGGAGCCATGATTCCAAGTATGTAGCTGTTGGAACATATGACGGCACAATAGAAGTTATAGACGCATATACAGGGCAGTTAGTAAAAACATACAATTTCCAAGGTATGGTTAATGTTAACTGGCATCCCTCTTGTTATTTCCTTGCAGCCGGAGTTTACAGTAGTAGCCATGATTCTACCATAGTATTCAACTTTCTTACCGATAGTACAGTTATATCAACAAATTGCGGAGGTATGCCTGAGTGGAATTGGGAAGGGAGTATACTAGCTCTTGGTAAACATAATGGAGATATTTGCTTATTGAATACAGATTTTGGTATGCAAGTCGAAAGAATTAACGCAATATCTGGGTTTACAATTTTACCTCCATGTGGTGATGATATAACAAAAACTTTATCACTAAAGGATATGTACAAATATGGAAACGCACATGAAACATCATCTTCAATCTTACTGACTTACGATTACCAAAATCAGGCAGGCGCATGCTGGAGCAAGCAAAAATATGATTTATCCAAAGGATTTACATCTACATTCCAATTCAGAATATCCAAATGTAATGATAATGGTATCGCTGATGGTAGTGAACCGGGTGCAGATGGTATTGCATTTGTCATCCAAAATGACGGTGTAGATATGTATTACAAAGCCGCAGAAAACATTGGTTATGATGGTATTAAGAATTCTATTGCAATAGAATATGATACCTATAATAATAAGGATACTAGAAAAGACAAAGATGGTAATCATATAGCAGTTCAGTCGAATGGCGTAAATCCCAATTCATCATATCATGCAGAACCTATTATGAAAGGATATACCTCTAACATTCCCGTTATATCCTCTGGGAAAATATATTTTTCCAAAGTTATTTATGACTCAAAAGTCTCATCATTTAGTATTTTTCTTGATGAATCGGGTATGTTCAATTCTCCTGTTCTTGTTGTAAAAGGTATAGACCTTTCTACATTGTTAAAATTAGATAATGGAAAGGCGTGGGTTGGTTTTACAGGATCAACTGGCACCGCAATAGAAGAGCATGAAATTTTAGGGTGGACTTTAACTCCATGCAATGGTAACACAACGGAAATAACGTCTCCCTTTGTACAGGAGCAGTATGACACCATAGAGGTATTTCCAAATCCTTCTAGTGGTATTATTAATATACAACTCAATGTAAACACACCTGCAAATACAACTTTAATAATTACCGACATAAAAGGAGAAATCATTACAACTGTGCATTGTGGAGTACTTGAAAAAGGCAGTCATTATTTCCAAATTAACGGAGATAATTTACCAAGTGGTACCTATTACTATCACTATATAAGTGGTATGGAAATCAAGTACGGGAAATTAACCGTAATTCACTAATATATATATGTAGATTCAAATTAAAGAACAAGTAGTTCAACTGAGTATTAGCTTCTTACAAATTCTTCTATTAATGAAAATCTACTTGGGTGTACAAAGAAACAATCTCTAACACCATTATCTACACTGCGTACAATAGAATTTGCTTTATATAAAGCCCCATTCTGATAGTTGTAGAACTCATATCCATATTTGGTCATAATAAAATCCAATTGAAGTTCTATCTGATTAAACAATGTTTCGCAAATAATAATAGGTTTGATATGCTGAAGAACATCAGCAGCACCAGATAAAATAATATGTTCTGTTGCCTCTGTATCTATTTTCATCAAGGTTATTTCAGAAATACTATGCTCTTTTACAAAAGAATCAAGAGTTGTTGTAGGTACTATGGTTTGAGTCATTCGTATGTCTGTTTTAACTTCTTTAAAGTTACCCACTCCACCTAGATTATGCTCTAACCACTGATATTTTTCATTCTGCATCTCATAAAAAGTTATTTCTCCATCCTTGTCAGAAAGAGCTATTTTATGCGGATGCACTCTTCCTCGAAGATTGTTCAGTTCAATATTTTCTTCTAAAAAAATATAAGGGCTGTGTGCCGGTTCAAAGGCGTGAACTGTGATGCTGGAATTAATAATTGCAGCAAGAATCGAATAGTGTCCTGTATTTGCACCAATATCTATAAAACAAGAGCATTTCTTGCTCAAATCTTCAAAAATATTAGTGTACTCAAACGACTCTAATCCATTCCAATAAATCAAATGTGTAGTATAGTTTGTTTGATTAGTTGAAAATAAAACAGACTGTCCAAATTTAGTAACGGTCTTTACTTTTCCCGATGGTGGCAACTGAATATTCGGAAATATCGGAGAAAGTAACTTGTTTATAGAGCGCAATATCTGATTAATAAACGGAGAATAAATGAACTTGTAAATAATTTGTTTCATGACTAATGTTAAATTGTGTTTTTTCTAAATACGTATTCGAAAATAATTATAAGCATCAGGTATTGCCCGAAATATCATTGGAAATGTTAATCCGGTTTTACGTGATACATAGATAAATTGTTGAACTGCAAGCGACACAATATACATTACTGTCCCTAAAGCATAATATTCAATTCTTCCCAAAGAACCAACGCAAATATAAGTACTCACCCCAATGATTGCAGCTATGCAAACCTGTTGCAATAATGTTTTCACGGCATTAAATGCCATAATAACTGAGGATAATATTGTAACTGGTAGGAACAGTGATGCAATTATTAACACATTAAAGGCATGCGATGAATTTTTAAATTTAGCTCCTAATAAAGACACCAGTATATCTGTAGCTCCTGCTTCTAAAATCATTACTATAAAGATACTTGGTATTAGTAAAAAAGATATAGACTTTGAGATTGTAGTAGTTAGTCTATCATATTTTTTCTCACCAATCAACCTAATTGCTAAGGGATATATTAAACCACCTACAGCGTCAACACCTTGTTCAAACACCCTATACAACGTCTTAGCAGCATTATACACCCCAACTGCACCTGCATCATGAAAAAAGTACAATAACAAAAAGCCATCTAACTGACGAACAATATTATGTGTAGTACTTACACCAGCTTGCGGCAACCCAAATGTAATAATATCCTTAAAGGTTATCTCCCCCCTCATACCAAACCCTAAAAGTCCTCTCGAGAGTACTACCGCAGTTACAGAGCTAACCAACATACCCGTAAATGCTATAAGCGATAACAAATGAAATTTATCAATCGAACTTGTTAAGGGGTTACTTAAACTTCCGTTTGCTATCAACCAAAATGTTAACCCAGACATAGTACCAAACCAAGAAAAATTCACCCAAAAGATTTGCTTCATCTGCAAATCACGCAACAGCAATTTTAAGCAGAATGATCTTGGGATGGTAAGTAAACAATACACCGGTAGCCATAATGCTACCTGGGCAATGCGGGGCTCGTTAAATATAGTTGCCAGTACCGAATGTAACAGCGCAATAAGAACCGAGAACCCCATAACAACACTAATATGCAACACTCCGGAAATAGTATTCACCTTGGGTCTGTTACCCTTATCCATACCAAACTGAATAATGCCCTGTAATGCCGAGCCATCGCTTACAATAAATATCCAGGTTTGTAACGCTGTAAGCATAGTAAACAATCCATAGGCAGCAGTATCATTTGTTACTTTTATCTGTACAATGGTTACAAAGCCATATAGGATAAACAGCAGTTTGTCTACTGCCGTCCACGTTATTTTTCCTAAGTAATCCTGAATGCGCATGTATGGTGTGTATCCGGTTAAGTAAAGATTGGAACAAAAATAAAAACGCCGGAACGATTATCTCATCCCGGCGTTGTACATAGCATTAAAATATTATCTATCGCCAATAGCATCAACAATAAGCTTCTTGTACTGTTGTACGTCCGAATCTACGCTGTTTGCTTGTAAAATACCTGCTGTAGAGCCAAGATATATTTTCTGAACAGAGTTATACTTATCACGGCCAATCTCCATAAATACAAGGGTTAATGCATAGTGTGTTTTTCCTTCGCAACGGTAATCGGTAGAAATCAACATTACCACTATATCGCCTTGCTTGGAGGCATCCAAACGCTCAAGCGATGGCTGCTCGGCTGTTTTAATTTTACCACCAATACGTGAGTCCTTTAATGCATCAACAAGCTTGGTTGTAAAGCCATTAGGGTTAAAACCGGGCTCGGTATAAACTATAACATTGTTCTGAGCATGTGTGCTAACTGCACTCATAACAACAAATACAGCTGCAAGTAAAAACATGTGTGCAATCTTCATAAAAAGTTCCTTATAGTAATGAATAACGTTAAGTATAAGTGGCGCAAGATAACAATTACCTTACGAAGTACGTGGTATTTCCACAGAATACTTTGTACCGACAGTGTGTTTATTAGTTTACAAGTGAATATCCCGCCACTGCCGAAGCAACACTCAGGCGCGGCAACTCAGTCCGCTCCAACTGGTGCAGCGTCGCGCTTGACGTGCTTGGTATGGCAACATCCCACTACAACTCTTAGCATATATCAACGATAACCCTACATTACATAGCAGCCGAACTCCGTTGCACTACGTGGTTCTGTTAACCGGAAACGTTTGGTGCAATCGGGCGACAGCAAAATTTTATAAGAAATATTTTCATTAATAATACACAGAATGCTTGCGGAGTAACACTTACTCCCTATATTCGCGGCGGCTACTTTATGGGAACGTCGCGGCGTGCTGCACTCTTGGGTACTACAAGCCGCGGCGGTAGCTTCAACCTTGCAGCAGGTTGCATTCCTATAACTCTCCTCTATCACTTCATCGGTATCATATTTTCGGGAGCGCGTACACTATGCTCTATTATCTTGCAATGTGGTTGGAACGTGAATTTCAACCGCCGGGGTTCGGGGTATTTAAGTATGTTACATTTCGTTCTGCAGCAGCAGCCATTACAGCATTGCTAATCAGCTTTGTCGTTGGGCCTCGCATTATTGCAGCCCTTAAACGCAAACAAATGGGCGAACAAGAAAAGCGTGAGCTTGCCGGCGTGGGCAACCACAACCTTAAAGCAGGAACCCCAACAATGGGCGGACTTATTGTTCTTACGTCGCTGTTGTTGCCAACATTACTGTGGGCTAACATTTACAGCGCGTATGTTATTTTGGTGGTGCTTGTTACTGCGTGGCTTGGTGGCGTTGGCTTTTTAGATGACTACCTTAAAGTAGTAAAGAAGTATAAAAAAGGTTTGATTGGTCGCTACAAAATTGTTGGGCAGGTAACTATTGGGTTAATACTTGGCGGCACTATTTATTTCTTCCCACATTGGTTCCCAACAACAAACTACGATACACTACACACGTTAACTACGGTACCGTTTGCTAAACACATTAATTTCGATTGGGGCTGGCTGTATATTCCTGCGGTTATATTTATTCTTACTGCTACATCAAACGCTGTTAACTTAACCGATGGCTTAGATGGCTTGGCTATTGGTACGGTCGGTATTGTTGGATTAACACTTGCTGTGCTTGCATACTTTAGCGGCAATGCGGTGTTTGCCAATTATCTTAATATCATGCACCTTAACGGCGCAGATGAACTTACAGTATTCTGTGCGGCATTGGTTGGCGCGGCAATGGGATTTTTGTGGTATAATAGTTATCCGGCGCAAGTGTTTATGGGCGATACAGGCTCGCTGGCGTTGGGTGGTGCTGTTGGTGCTTTGTGCATTCTTATTAAAAAGGAATTTCTGCTTCCTATTCTTGGCGCTATCTTCTTTGCCGAAACATTAAGCGTAATACTGCAAGTAAGCTACTTTAAATATACCAAACGTAAATACGGCGAAGGCAGACGACTATTTAAGATTGCCCCACTTCATCATCACTTTGAAAAAAGTGGTTGGCACGAAAGTAAGATTGTTGTACGATTCTACATTATTGGAATTATGGTTGCCATTATTACTATGGCTACGTTTAAGGTACGGTAATTACACTCAACATTTTCCGGTTGCAATTCAATACTGGTGTGGTAGAAGCAGACCTTCTTTCCGGCAGTTGAATGTATTAGTAGGAACAACCATTTGGTGCCGTCACGCGATAGCAACATTTTCTTGTGTGCTATCTTGTGGCTATATCATCCGCATACACAATTGTTCCTTGTGCATCCAGAAAGTGGGCATTGATTGATGTTTCGGTAAACGATAACCCTACAAAGCCACCGTTGGTATTTGCGTAGCGGGTATTAGGACCATAACTTGTATTGCGCGCACCGCCACCACCACCGGAAATTACACACGTAAAGGAGTCATCGGGCGATTTGAGATATTGAATATCATGTTCGTGTCCGTTGATGTACGCTTGCACACCATATTTATCGAGCAGCGGTTTTACTTGGCGAATCATAAACGATTGCTCGCCGTACACACCATACGAGCGGATAATGTGATGACCCACGGCTACTTTCCAATGTGCTGTTGATGTTTTCAGTTCTTTTTCTAACCAGGCAAGTTGCGCTGTAATCTCGGTTGTTTTATCGGTATGGAGTACCTCGGTGTCCAACATAAAAAACTGTACGCTGATATTCCCCTGTTGCTTTGTAAATGTGTAATACCGCGCAGGCATATTCCAACGTTGGTTTATGGCATTATATTCTGTTTGTGCGTCGGGGTTGGATAGGTAATCGTGATTTCCTAACACCAAATACCACGGCACTTGCAGCGCGGCAGCATTGTACATGTTTTCCCACTTTGTTCTAAACTGCGCATCATCTTTCGATTCCACGCCCACCGGATAAAAATTATCGCCAGTACTTATTATAAACTGCGACTCTTCTTTCTCGGCATATTGTTGCATGGAACTTGCAATACGTTTTTGGAATGCATCGCCTGTGCCCCAATCGCCAATCACCATACAACGAATGCTGTTTTGCTTAACAAACGACTTCACCTGAAACGGCGGGATAGGACGCGCGTTATCTACTTTTCTTCCTTTACCAAATACTGACAACACTTTTGCAAAGGCGGTATCACGCATTAAGAACCATATACTTGTGCCGGCAGTTGCAGCACGAAAAACGTATTTCAGAAAAGCACGTCGTTTCATGGGAATCCAAGTGAATAAAACATGTGGTGTAATACGGTAGCAATATACGCACAATATCGTTTCGTTATTTTGTAGTGCATGTATTGGTTTGCAACTAAAATCGCATTTTTGCACATCACTATCACCTTACAGAATAACATGAGTACAATAGCAATGTATCCGGGCTCGTTCGACCCCATTACAAACGGACACGTAGATGTTATAGAACGTGCCGCACAAATGTTTGATACCGTAATTGTAGTAGTTGCCATCAACTCCAAAAAAACACCGCTCTTTACCGAAACCGAGCGCGTAGAAATGGCGCAAGCGGCATTGGCACATTGCCCAAATGTTCGTGTGGTATCGTATCCGGGATTGGTTGTAGATTTTGCCAGAGAGAACAACTGCTCTGCTATTATCCGTGGTGTGCGCGCTGTTTCAGATTTTGAATACGAGTTCCAGATTGCACTGATGAACCGCAAACTCGAGCCATCGGTAACTACTATATTCCTGATGCCGCACGAAAAATATACATTCCTTAATTCATCCATTGTGCGCGAGCTTGCACGCTACGGACAGCCACTTACAGAGTTTGTGCCGCAACCAGTACAACGCGCGCTCCAGCAAAAATTTCCGGAAGCGTATAAACAGTAACATTGTATGCTACCGCATGACCGCACCAAACGTTACCTATTAAAACAACAATAACATGCGGAGCAGAACCGCATGCACGTAATGATGTTAATCGTTCAGAATGTGATTAGAGTGATTGTTATGTTTGGGGAGAGTAAGAAAGGAACATTTGTAAAACTACCCCGTACCGGGTGGATACACGAATGTTTTTTTCGCCCATTGGCTAGATAAACGACATTCGTGTATCCTATATTTGGCAGTAATTTTATAAAGACCATAAAAAGTGTACAATCCGACAAGACGAAATAGAAACATTGGGACTGCCAAGCAAGGGTATGGACAGAACAATAAATTGACAATTCCTGAACCTTGTGGAGTTTTGAAAAGTTTTTATGAAAGGCTTACTGACTACCAAAAAATAAAATCGCTAATAAATGGGTACGAATTTATATTCGTAATTGAAAAAACAAGAATAGGCTCTCTACATTCTTGTTCAGTTGCTGACATAGAAACAATTATTGAACAAATTCCAAAAGAAGATTATGGCGAATTGAAACTTATAATATTGCGACAACCTAAAAGAAAAGAAGAAATTTTAGCACCAACTTGGGGAAGACTAATCTATTCATATGAATTTGAAAAAGACTATTATCCAGCGATAATTTTAGACGCTGTTGATTTCACAAGAAAATTCAAATGGAAAAATAATCTTTCCATTGACGACCAGAAAGAACTCGAAAGACTAATTGAAGATGGACATAAAATTGAAAACGATGGTAGATATCTTATTGCTGAATATGAACTTAAAAACGTTAGAAATACTCAACTTTACAGGACATTGCCACACGAATTTGGACACTATGTTCAATATTTAGATTTCGTTGAGCGACCAGCATCAGCAGACGAAGATTATGAAGTTTGGGAAGCAAGACAATACAAGTATTTCGAGATACCAAAAGCAGAAAAAGAAAAATTTGCTCATAGATATGCTTATAACTTAAAAACGGAATTGATAAGAAGAAAAATTATACCATTTACACAGAAATAAAAAAACTACTGCCAACAGCGGTAGCTGTTGCAGAACTACCTAAGATTTTATGTTGGCTGTATAGTGTAAGGTAGCAGAGTTGTACTTATACTGTGTTTTACAGTAGATACTCACAAAAAGTGCAATAAGCGGCGTAAACAACAGAGACCTCAACCGTCCTTTCGGCAAGCTATAGGTATCGCCTGCTTTTGCCTTCTAATAATAGGAGAAGGAAGGGATGAGGGAATTCACTCACTACAACTGCCATCCACGATAAACGCCTTGATGTTGTTGCTGTTCTGTTCCGCAGTGTAAGGTGGGCGTATGCAATACGCCCTTACGTACACCTATGGTTTGGTGCGGTCGGGCGACAGCAGAAAATTATAGATTATAGATACACCCAACCGATATAACCCAGTTGTGAATTCCTCCATTTGGACTTTTAATACCGGCATTACTGATATGACGGAATCCGAACTGAGGACTTATATCTATATTGTTTATCATATGAATTGTTATACCAATACCAATATTATCGGAAAAGATAAACCCATTACTTTGTCTGTCAGGCGCATTGTTAATGAATAATCCTGCTAACGAAACAAGTACATACACGTTTTTAATGTTGTTACCTATTTGATATGAAGTTATACTCCCAATATTAAATCCATGTTCATGACTATATAACGGAACCGTACAATCGAAACTTTTATAATATTCCGTTATATTGTACTGAATTCCAATCAAGGCATCAGTGCGTAGTTTTTGATACTTAAGAACCGGTACACTATAGTGTATTTGATGTATGAGCACTTTATAATAGTATTGAACACCTAAGTGTAGCAACCCAAAATCCTGAGTGCCATATCCAACAGTTAATCCTATTGCAGAGTTAAACGGATGAGTATCGGGCTGATTTGCCCAAGAAATGACAGGGGATGAAAAAACGAGAATTACAAGTATTCTTACGATTGATTTCATTGTACGCCTCGCTATACAATGAATGAAAGAAATCTATGATGAGATACTAAATTGTGTGTAATGCATAATAACTGCTTTTAATGTTACACAAACTTATCGTTTACTATATCCTTATCCAATTTTTTTATGGATTATACCAATGTGTTGCAGTAAAGGGTTTATCCCGGTAATAGAGAAACTATGTAAATATGGCGGACATAGGTGATACAACCATTGTTACTATTCTGCATTGAGTTGTAGTGCCGCACGGACGATATCGAGTATCATTTGGGCAAATGATACCTTAGAGTACCGTAGAATGGCACCTATTGATGTGAAGTCCTCATCTTCGGAAATTCCACATTGGGCGTTTACTTCCAGAACGTAGAGTTTATTGCCGTTGTAGCGGAGATCAACACGGCCAAAGCCGGTTCCTTGCACAGCGCAGTATGCATCCCAACTTGTTTGTTGTATTTGTTGCCACAACGTATGTTCGGGTTCCTGGTAGGTGTAGAAGAATTCGTTGTTGGGCATAGCTTGTTCGTTTTCGTAGGTTTCCCATAGCCTATCAAACGAAAGAAACTTTTCTTTTTCCGAAAGCGAGTGATGAAACACCCGCTCTACGGGATGATACTGTTGCACCAAATCCGGCTGTGTGTAATTCCCAACTATAAAGCACGTGAACTCACGTCCGGCAATGTATTCTTCGGCAAGTACGCCATCTACGGTTAGGTTCCAACCGCGGTATCCTTGTAATACCAGATTATATTGTTCTGTAAGTTGTGCGTGAGTATCTACAACAGAGTTTACACCAACTCCCATACTCCCGCCCGAGACCGCCGGCTTTACAATAAGCGGATAGGTAAGATGTTGCGGAATATTCTGAATTGAATTCTCATCTAACTGACACCATGCGGCATTAGGAACGCTGTGTGCATCAAACTCTTTTTTCATAACAATCTTTGATGTTGTTAAATGAAAGAAGTTTTCGTGCGCGCCGGTATAGAGAATGTTATACTGTTCTAATGCGCGCAGTACGGAAATACCGGGAGCGCCGTTTACTTCATCGCCATCGCATAGATTTATTACAAGAGGGTTTGGTAGTTCTGCAATGCCAGATAGCACTGTATCGAGATTTTGTAATGATACTCCTTGCCATGCCCACGGTACTTCAAGGTGTGCAAATGCTCGTGTGTATTCTTCCAGACTTTGCGAGAAATCGTAATAGTATTTGATGTTCTCGTCGTCGGTTTCAATTTCGGGATACAACACAACAACCGACCGCGAACGTAAGTAGGCGCAAAGTTCGTTGTTGGTATATGGATGTGATGGCGCTTGCTCCAGACTCATTCCAGTTCCCTAAGTTTACGGAGTATAAACGGCGAGAGACGGTAGTTAGCTAAATCCTTATCTGCCATTTCTTTTGCACCACGTATATACCCAATGCAATGCACCGAATTACATTTACAGATAAACGGCTGGTCCATACTCCATTCGGTTGACGGATAAAAGAACGTAATTTCCTCGCCGGTGTTAATGGGTCGTACACATTCTAATTGCATGGTTTCGATATTAAAGAATGCATTAGGGTTACAACTATGGTTGGTGTATTGCAACCATTCCGGCTGCAACATTATATGTTCGTTTTCGGATAGCTGAATAGTAAGGTAATTTGGTTGGGCAAGAATCTGGCTTGCACTAAAAGGGCTGATAACATCCCCTATATCAAATCTGCGTAAAGCACGCAAACTTTGTTGCTCGTGCATTTCGCTGGGGGCTACGTGCACATCCGTGTTGTTACTCATGTTGTAGGTATTATGATAAGAAAAAGCGGTAGTAACCCGCATAAATTTCACCCTGAAAACAACATCCGTTTTAAGCCATGTTAACCATTAATAAACTACTGTTACGAATATAGTAATAACACCTGTAGATAACAGATATAATAGGTAATAATGAGGATGTTTTAATGTAATGGTTATACTACACTCATAACTCTGTTTACTTCTCTGTAATAATTGTTCGGGTACTATTGGCTAATGCATTGATTGAGTTCGTTATATTTGCCGCACGGAAAGGCATTATTCCCACAGTTCAACCAATCAATTTTTTTCGGAGTGTTGTTATGATAGTTTTTGGAACCGACGGCTGGCGCGGCGTGATTGCACGTGATTTCACTTTTGATAATCTGGCGTTAGTTGCCCAAGCTGTTGCTAATTATGTTAAAAAAATCGACAAAAAATCTCCTTCGGTTGTTATTGGATACGATACCCGTTTCATGAGCCGAGATTTTGCAGAAGAAGCTGCACGAATCATTGCATCGAAAGGTATTGTTGTTAATATAACCGATGGGCTTTCCTCTACACCCTTGGTAAGCTATCATACAAAGTATAAAAGTGCCACCATTGGTGTTGTTATTACGGCAAGCCATAATCCGCCTAAATACAATGGCTTTAAGCTAAAAGGTAAATACGGCGGACCGGCAACACCGGAAATTGTTGCCGCAGTAGAAGCTGAGTTACGCAAAATAGAAGCAAAGCCAACCACGCTCAAACTCCGCAGCATGGAAGACTACGTAAAGGCGCGGCTAATCCGTCCGTTCGAATCCAAGGAATCATACATTAAATACCTCCGTAAAAAAATTGACTTCGATGCAATTAACAAAGCCGGATTCAAAATCCTGTTCGACCCCATGCACGGTGCCGGCTTAGGAATGTTAAGCAAAGTGTTATCTAACGTAACAGAAATTCACGGTGAGTATAACCCATCGTTTGGCGAGGTTGACCACCCAGAACCAATTGCAGAATGTTTAGGACCCGCAATAGAACACATGAAATCCGGTAAGTACGATGTATGCGTTGCAACCGATGGCGATGCAGACCGCGTTGGTATGATTGACAACGAAGGAAACTTTGTAGACTCGCACCGTATATTTATGCTGTTACTTAAATACCTTCGCGAGGACAAAAAGAAACGCGGCGCAGTTGTAAAAACCGTGTCACTAACCTCAATGGTAAACAAATACTGCGAGCGCAACAACCTCGAACTCTACGAAACACCCGTTGGCTTTAAGTACACTGCAAAACTCATGACGGAAATCAATGTAATCATTGGCGGAGAAGAATCGGGCGGATTAGGAACAATGCTACACATCCCCGAGCGCGACGGAATCTTTAACGGATTGTTGTTATTGGAAATGATGGCTAAACGCGGCAAGTCGCTAAAACAAATGGTAGATGAATTAGACGAAGAATTTGGCTCGCATCGCTACCGCCGCCGCGATGTACACGTAACCGAAGCACAAAAGAAAACCATACTCAACGCGTGTGCAAAACGCCCAACACGTTTGGGTAAATACACCGTTGCCCGAATGGACACCAAAGATGGCTTCAAGTTCTTTACCGAAGACGGTTCGTGGTTGTTAATCCGTGCATCCGGCACCGAGCCGCTCATCCGCTTTTACGCAGAATCCAACACCATGCACAACGTAAATCAATTACTCGATGCAGGGCTTGCATTAAAGTAAACAACAAACACGCTGAGCAACAAACGCCGCACAACAACATGTGCGGCGTTTACTATTAATATCTTTTGCTATCGCCCGACCGCACCCAATGTTGTACACCATACAACCTTACCATGCGGGATTAAACCGCTACTACAACTCCATGTTGTTTTTCAACTATATCTTTATACCGTGACATACTTGGTTTGGTTAGAGTTGGTGTTGCTGTCTTACTGCTGCGTATTACAGCAATCCGCCTAACTTCTTTGCTATATTCCTCCAGTTAAGGATATGAATTGATTTATGCAATGTTAGTTCTTGTTTGCCATCGTAGAGAAGCATACCATTTTGGTTATTACTTATTGTATTCCATTTACGCATTGGGATAAGGTGGCTTTCGTGAAATGTTTGTGCAGCCTTAATTTCAATAGGATATAGTGTACTTCCTGTATCAAGCAATATGTCAATTTCAATTCCTTTATTGTCTCGCCAATAATATAGCTGTGTAGTTGAGCCGGAATTATACTTTGCTTTAAGTATTTCCATAACAATATGATTCTCGAACAATGCTCCACGAAAGTGAGAGTTATGAATTTCATTTTCTTGCCTAATGCCAAGAAGTGAACAGGCAACGCCCGTATCGTAAAAATAGAGTTTGGGTGTTTTTACTATGCGCTTATTGAAATTTTTATAGTGTGGCGGAAGTAGGTAAACAATGTAACTGCTTTGTAAAATACTTAACCATGCGTTAACTGTTTTTACATCTATCCCACATTCATTACTGAGTGCCGAAACAGAAAGTTGCTGACCAATTCTTCCGGCACATAACTGCAGAAATCGGTTAAACTGCATTGAGCTGTCGATGTTACGAAGTTGTTTTACATCGCGTTCTATGTATGTGCGTATATATGCAGGATACCATAGCTCAGGTTTACGTTGTTTATCGTATAGTTCGGGATAGCAGCCGTTTAACAAGAGTTGGTTAGTTGAGAATTCACCGGCATCGAATGATGCTATTTCGTGATGGGATAGCGGTAATAAATCAACGTATCCTATTCTACCGGCTAACGATTGTGTTACTGATTGTTGTAATAAGAAATTATTACTGCCTGTAAGTATAAATAAACCTTCCTTTGTTGTTTCATCGAGTATTTGTTGCAGGTAACTAAATAATGCGGGAACCCGTTGTGCTTCATCAATGATTGCTCCGTTAGGGTATCTGTTAAAAAATGCTCGGGGGTCGGTTGTTGCCACATATTGTTCATCCGGATTTTCTAACGATACATACGGCTTCTTAGGGAATGCACTTTTAACTAATGTCGTTTTACCGCTTTGTCTGGGACCAACAACCGCTAACGATCTGAACTCTCGACTGTACTGTTTAATTAGCTTTTCTGCAATACGTTTAATCATGTTATTGGCGTTTATTAATATACATTGGTACAAATATAGGAATTAACTCCCTGATTTGTACCAGTGTATTGTTGCGCCGCACTACGTTTGGCTCGGACAGGGTTGCCGTGCAGGCGGATTGCTTCGGCAAAGGCGGGTTACCATGTTATTACAAAGAGCACATCCTTTCTGCCTAAGATTTAACCTGCGCTTATTCCTATATTGCAGTTCAAAACAGTTACAACCAATTTTCTTATTATAATCATCATGCTTACATTATTACACGATGCCTCGGTTACACGCCTTATACAAATTGCCTTGCAAGAAGATATTGCCTCGGGCGATATAACATCGGAAACTACAATACCGGAAACAGCACGGGCACGCGCTTCGTTTTTGTGTAAAGCCGATGGTGTTATCTGCGGGTTGCCAATTGGTGAGCTGGTGTTCCGCACACTATCGGACGATGTAGCATGGACTGCCGTTGCAGAAGAAGGAAGCACCGTAACAAAAGGCACCGTAGTTGCCCGCGTGGAAGGAAGTGCCCACGCATTATTAGCAGGCGAGCGTACTGCCTTAAACTTTATGCAACGCATGAGCGGCGTTGCTACTATGGCTAACGCATTTGCCGCAGCCGTGCAAGGCACCAACGCCAAAATTTTAGATACGCGTAAAACAATTCCCGGATGGCGCAGGTTAGATAAGTATGCATCGCAAGTAGGCGGTGCGGTAAACCACCGCATGGGGTTGTACGATATGATTATGATTAAGGATAATCACATTGCCGCCGCAGGAAGCATTACCAAAGCTATCGGCGCCTGTGCAAACGTATTTGCCGAAGGTAAAGTTAAGATAGAAGTAGAAACAACATCACTCAAGGATATTGAAGAAGTTCTTGCTTGTGGCGGCGTTCACCGTATAATGTTTGATAACTTTACGCCGGAGCTGATGCACAAAGCGGTTCAGCTTGTAAACGGCGCGTACGAAACCGAGGCATCGGGCGGAATAACATTAGATACTGTTCGTGCTTTTGCCGAAACCGGTGTGGACTATATTTCAACCGGTGCAATCACGCATTCGGCTAAGGCACTTGATATTTCTATGGATATTGCGCTGGCAATTATACCGTAGGTTATGCTTACGGTTCTTTCCCGCAAGGGTAAGATTGTTGCTTGCACAACATTTGGCGCGGTTATGCGTTAGCAAAAAAAACTACTTTACCACAGAATACTACTTTATGTCCGACGCTTACGGCGCACTGCGCATCCCGGAGTTCCGTTATATTTTGCTTACCCGTTTATGTATCACGCTTGCTGTGCAAATTCAGTACGTTGCTATTGGTTGGCAGATTTACTCGCTAACGGGCGATAAACTTGCCCTTGGGCTAACCGGTTTAGCCGAAGCGTTGCCGTACATTGTGGTATCGTTGTTTAGCGGCTACGTTGCCGATACCTACAACCGTAAATATGTGTATCAGTTTGCGCTGGTGCTTCAGTTTATTGGCTCGGTTGTTTTAGCGTTTATTGGTATGCAAGATTCGCACACCATTTTGCAACATGGGTTGCTTCCGTTTTACGTTGTAATTGGCATTGTTGGGTTTGCGCGCGGGTTTATGGGACCCTCGCTTGGAGCGTTGTGGGGCGAGATAGTTCCCCGCGAGTTGTATGCTAATGCCGCAACGTGGAATGCAAATACATATAATGCAGGTTCTATTACGGGTCCGGCGTTGGGTGGTTTGCTTATGGGTTTTGCAGGCGAGAAAGTTTCGTACATGGTTGTATGCGGGTTAGTGGTACTTGCGTTTATACTTATCATGTTTGTACGTTCACGTCCGGTACAGCCGCACGCCAAGGGGGAATCGCTTGGCACTAAACTTACAGCGGGCTTACGGTTTGTATTTGGCAACCAAGTGCTTATAGGTGCAATGGCGTTGGATATGTTTGCCGTGTTGTTTGGCGGCGCGGTTGCCATGCTTCCGGCAATTGCTAAAGATGTACTGCATGTTGGCCCCGAAGGTATGGGATTACTACGTGCGGCAACGGCAATTGGCTCCATAGCAATGGGGTTGGTTGTTGCTTTTCATCCACCCGTTAAAAACACCGGATACAAGTTGTTATTATGCGTAGCAGGTTTTGGTGCGTGTATGGTTGGCTTTGCATACTCGGAGTATTATTGGCTTTCGTTTGTGTTGCTTGCGGCAAGTGGTGCATTTGATAACGTTAGCATGGTTATACGCGGAAGTATTGCGCAGTTACTTACGCCCGATTCCATGCGCGGACGTGTATCGGCCGTTAACGGAATTTTTATTGGCAGTAGTAATGAGATTGGTGCATTTGAAAGCGGAGTTGCCGCGCGGTATCTTGGCTTACAACCATCTATTGTATTCGGCGGAATTATGACGCTTGTTGTAGTTGCAACAACATGGCTTATTGCCCCAACCTTGCGTACGTTTCACATTCAGCAATCGCATCAGGAATAATAATCTGTTGCTATCGCATTGCCGCGCCGAGTGTTATACAAGTAACAACCTTATACTGCGGAAAAGAATCTCAACTATACAACAACGGTTATCGTGTTAATGTGAATTTCCCTCATCCCTTCCTTCTCCCATTGGGAGAAGGTGTCCACAGGACGATTGAGGGTTCATATAGGTACGAATGCCATCTAAGTAAAACTTAGTGATAGGTTATTGTGCAACAGTTACCCGTTCCATTTTGTGACAGTTTTTTATTACCCGACATTTAGTAAAACAACATATTGGTCGTCTGTCAATAACTCCAAGCTGCTTCTCAGTACTTTTATTCCTTCGATTTCTGCGTTTGCTAATTCTGGGTCATCATCTTCAGAAAAGTCTTTGTTAAATGCAATTAATTCGTCTACAGTATACTTGTCGGCAGATAATTGCACTAGATAATTTTGCTTATGGTGAAATGTTAAAATGAATATAGATGTCTGTCTATTGTGACTAATTGCATTTGCAATTTCGTCATGTTCGCTTTTTAGTAAGTCAACTCCTTTTCTTTCCTCCAGAAACACTAGTAGATTCCCAAATATGTAACCCGACCAGTTAAAGTCTGGAAGTTTTTTTGAATTAGCATTTAAATAGTCCCAATAGTTATCAATTGCTTTTTTACTAAATAATTTTTTCTGGACTTTAATTTCTGAGTTGTCTCGAAGGGCATTTAGCTTCGATGTCTCAATAAGTCTGAAGTCTGCAATTGCTGACATATACGTATTGATGGTTAGTTCTACGAATGCTCGTTTTCTTATTCACTCCAAACATAATAATCATTCTAATCACATCCTACACGGTTAAAGGTATGATGCGTTCTATCATGTTATACAATGCTTACTGCTTAGTCAGCAACTATATTTCATTTAACAACGCTAACTCGGAATAGAGATTTGCTCTGGCTTGTTGTTCGAGTTTGGTATAGAAATGATCTGTTTTATAAATGCGATTCATTGCTAAAAAGTGTTCTATAACTTTTGTTCTTCCGGGATAATATACTGAGTCAGGATAGATAGAGTACTCTTGCCTTATATTTTTACTATAAACCATGTACGTTTCAGTGTCCTGCCCTAATATCGAAAGGTCGGCATCGGTAAAGTAGTTTGTATCAGTATTACCATCTGCGTTGTGTGTTTTAGTAGCCAGTATTTGAATCCTGCATTGTTCAATCATTGCTTCGGGTACAGATAACTGCTTCATTCGTTCTGCGGCTATCTCTGCGCTTTGCTCTTCGTTATCGGAGCGTTCAGGGTTATACACAACATCATGGTAATACAGTGTAAACAGTATTGTATTCCAATCAGTTATATGAGACTTGATTTCAGCAAGTTGTAATAATAAGTTATCTAAATGTGTAAGTGTATGGTAGTATCTGTACTTGCCAGAGTAACTCTCTGTTATTTCATTCCACAGATTCTCAATCTGATTATTGTTGTTACTGTATTTGGATACTAGCTCAATAAAGGTGGTGTGTAGCATTGTTGTTCTTTGTAGTTTAGTCGTGACTTCATGTGTCTGCGAAAGGCATTGTGAGATTGCTGTAGTGTCAGGAGACACTTCGTTTAACTCCTGACACAACTATAAAGGTTTGCAGCTACCCGAAGGTGGCGATTTCGAAGCACTTCACTGTCAGCCAAGCACAAACTTTGATAGAAGCACAAAGCTTGATGTAAGCTCGGAACCCGCTTTTTTGCCAAACGCCAGTGCATGTTGCACAACTACAATTTAAAGACTAACTATGATATAACAACGTCAACCAATCAAAGAAGTACAATGCAGGCACAATACAATGCAAGGTCGTCATCCCCCACAACACAAACAATTCACTAC
>JAIBAE010000029.1 GCA_019695345.1 Bacteroidota bacterium
GCTAAATACATTCATGGTAATTTTGGACGCGGAACGTTTACATGGTACGGCGGTCACGACCCTGAAGATTACCAACACGCCGTTGGCGACCCACCAACCGATTTAGCATTACATAAAGATTCTCCCGGTTACCGCCTGATATTAAACAACGTTCTGTTTCCGGCAGCCCACAAGAAAAAACAAAAGACATAAAAAAAGGCGACTCAAGTTTGAGTCGCCTTTACTTTTTCAATCAATTACTAAGTATCAAGAACCGCCAAGCGCCTTCTTTAGTTTATCCATCATTCGAACATCAAGCATGCCATTAGAACTCCAGAAATGAACCTGATGAGTAATATAATCTTCTCTACCGCTAAGTTCAACGGTTAACACAACCTGTACTGTTTTATCGGGCATATCTTTAATACTAAAATTATATTGAATCCGCCCTGAAACCCAAACTCCACCGCGTATCATCGGAACCTTTCCATATTTCATCATCACTTCTCGGGTTGAGTCCTCGCCTGATACCAATAAACATGTTTCAGAGCGGAGGTTACCTTTGTATGTTTCTGTTTTTTCATCAAAATTTTGTTTTTCACTTTCAATAGCACAATTCTCTTCAGTAATTAATCGCTTAATCGTTTTCCAAACAGTTGGGAACGGTTTGTTAAACTTTTCGCGAAGAATCATGGTGGTATCCGGCGTATAGTCAAACTGCGCAAATGCAGAAATCGAACAAAATGCCATCAACATAATAACAGATTGCAGTAAACGATTCATAAATTCCTCTGTAAATGGTAATTACTTGTTTTTTGTTTTTCTGTGACTCAGCAAAAATAAAAATTGGATACAAGTAACTACTAAAACTTTTTGCTAACGCATTACGGCACCGAGCCATATATATAAAACGGCTGTTATAACTGCCGGAAAGAACCAACGCATATTTTTACAACGAATTTCGTTCAAAGAAAATACCGTTCTCGTAACCTTGAATTGTTTTATCATGCTCAGCCGAGGCTAAACGTTTCAGAGCATATAAACAATACTCTTCATCCATTTCAACACCTAAAAATGTACGGTGCAGCTTCTTGGCTGTCACTGCGGTTGTTCCCGAGCCAAGGAATGGGTCTAAAACTACATCCCCCGGATTGCTACTGGCAAGAATCAACTTTGCCAATAACTTTTCGGGTTTTTGGGTTGGGTGGTTCGTGTTTTCGGGCATAGACCAAAATGGTATCGTAATATCCGTCCAGAGATTTGATGGAAACGTCATTCTGTATTTTCCATCTTCCTCGTGTTTCCAATCTTTTGGTTCGCCGGTATGGTGGCGGTAAGATGCCAAGACTTTCTTCCTAACTTTCACGGCATCCACATTAAACGTATAGTGTTCACCCATTGTACAAAACCAAATATCTTCCGAACAGTTCTTCCAATTGGTATATGCACCTCTGCCTTTATCGCGCTCGAAGGTAATGCGGTTACGGACGGTGGTATATTTTTCCAAAATATCAAACACAGCGGTTGAAGTATGCCAATCGGCACACACATAGATACTTGCTGTTTCTTTAAGTGCAGGTAATACCTTAACAAACCACGACTCAAACCACGAAGCATATTTATCGTGTGTTGATTTTGTAAACGTGCTTCCGTTAAACTTCTTCGTCATGTTATACGGCGGGTCTAAAATCAGCAAATCAACAAAATGAAGTGGTAGCAAATCGCAAACGTCGTTCATGTTACCATGAATAACCCGGTTATACAACTGCTCCGGATGCAACACCGGATGTTGAAGTGTAAAGATTTGTTGTTGTAGATGTGCCCTTTCCTGCTGTAATAACGAGAGCGTTCTGTTATTCCGCGCAGGTTGTTTTACGGCAGAAGTATGCACCCCCGCTGCCGATTTGCTTTTATCAAGCATAAACTTCCCCCGAAGTTATTCTTTATACTGCACGTGCAAGATATGGTTTTTCCAACACTTTAAAGAATGTTTTTTGCTTTCGCCTGACCGCGCCAGATGTTCAGCAAGCAATAACCTCAACATGCGGATAGAGAACAAATCATCTTACATCCAAAACTTTCTTGCGAAGCTGTAATGGTTTTTCCCGACCGTGTTGCGGCGCTGAAGAGTTGCTACGGCAGTGGCGGGGCACCCTATATTTTATATCCTGTTTGTGTAGCACCCAACTTCGTGTTATTTTGAACATGTTGGTTATACGTTGAATTCATTTCGGGAATCTGATGAGTGTTTTACTTGATGTTCGTAACCTTGTAACTGAGTTTCGTTCGGAGAATTATAGTATCCGTGCGGCTAATAATATTTCGTTCCATGTGGACCGAGGTAAAACACTGGGTATTGTAGGTGAATCGGGTTCCGGGAAATCAGTAACGTCGCTTTCGGTGATGCGGTTAATCCCTAACCCACCGGGAAAAATTACGAACGGTGAAATTCTCTTTTCTGAAAAAGACGGTTCTCAGATTGACCTGCTTAAAATTAGTGAAGATGAAATGCGCGGGTATCGCGGTAACCGCATTGCAATGATTTTCCAAGAACCGATGACCTCGTTAAATCCGGTGTTCCGTTGCGGCGACCAGATTATAGAGGCAATACAACTTCACCAGAATTGCTCGTACGATGAAGCTCGCGAACGTACATTACAGCTATTGCGTGAGGTACAACTTCCCCGCCCCGAAACAATGATAGATCAATATCCGCATCAGCTTTCCGGCGGACAAAAGCAACGGGTAATGATTGCAATGGCAATGAGTTGTTCACCGGACTTATTAATTGCCGATGAACCAACCACCGCATTAGATGTTACTGTACAAGCTACCATTTTAGAACTCATGCGCGATTTACAACGTCAACGCGAAATGAGCATGATGTTTATTACGCATGACCTTGGAGTTATTGCCGAAATTGCTGACGAAGTAATTGTAATGTACAAAGGCAATATTGTTGAGCAAGGAAGCGTGCTCCAAATATTTGAAGACCCTCAACATCCGTACACTAAAGGCTTACTTGCTTGCCGTCCGCGGTTAGATAAGAAGCTTCGCATACTACCTACCGTACGTGATTTTATGGAAGAAACTGCCGACGGTACAATTACCGAAAAAGCACACATCACCGTTACCGAGAAAATTGATGAGGTTGCGTTTTCGGCTGATGATATTCACAAACGTTTGCAAGAATTAGATAAGCGTAAGCCATTGTTACGAGTAGAAAACTTGCAGGTTCACTTCCCTATTCGTACCGGGTTGTTTAGCCGCACCACTGGTTGGGTTAAAGCTGTGGATGATATTTCGTTTGATGTAAAACCCGGTGAAACACTTGGTCTGGTTGGCGAAAGTGGTTGCGGTAAAACCACAACAGGCAGAGCTATCTTACGTTTGATTGAACCAACCGGAGGCAATGTGATGTTTGATGGCAGAGATGTGCGAACCATGGATCATAAGTCATTAACAGCATTACGAAAGGATTTCCAAATCATTTTCCAAGACCCATATTCATCGCTGAACCCACGGTTATCGGTTGGTAGTGCAATTATGGAAGTATTACGTGTTCACAATTTATATGAGAACGACAAGCAGCGTAAAGACCACGTGATGTACTTGCTGGATAAAGTAGATTTGTTACCACGCCACTTTAACAATTACCCGCATGAATTCAGCGGAGGCCAACGTCAGCGGATTTGTGTTGCACGTGCCTTGGCGTTAAAACCCAAGTTCCTGATATGCGATGAATCTGTTTCTGCATTGGATGTATCAGTTCAAGCACAAGTGTTAAACATGCTTGTAAGTTTACGCGAAGAATTTAATCTCACGTACATATTTATATCGCACGATTTAAGTGTGGTGAAGTTTATCAGTGATAGAATTGCAGTTATGAACGCAGGCAAAATAGTAGAACTTGATGCGGCAAATGAAATATACGAACAGCCCAAAGAGGAATACACTAAACGCTTAATTCACGCTATCCCAACAGGAACTATAGAGGTGATTAAGAACAGAGGTAAAGCGGCGTAACTACACTGTTAAACTGTAGCTCACTATTGAATATTCCCACGCTTGTACAGTTTGAACAATATCAGTATTTGCCTTATAGATTTCAATAATAATATTGCTATCGCAAAGTATCATTTACTTCTATCACAAGCTTGGCGGCGTAATTCAGTAGCGTCAATAGGATTATCTTTTCACAATCCTACAGAAAGCGAACTCTCACTTATCTTTTTTGCAACCGGTTGTTGGGGTTTCAATTCTGCATCTAAATCCCATGATTTCAAAAAATATAGCAAAGCGTCCATTTTGGATTGCTCAATATCTTTTATTAACAATAAGTGTTTCATAAATGATTTATAAGGGAATTTCTGTGAGTTAATGTTTGCTGATTGTTGTATTTGCTATATTAATATAGGCAAAATCTATTTCAATAGATTAAATCTGTGTGATGCATGAAATTCATAAACACGTTGCTAAGTTGTTGCTATAATTCTACTGTTATCTAAACTAAATCACTATTGTAGAACACTATTTTGGCTTAATAAAACGTGTAAATGCATTCAAAGAATAATCACATTTATAAAATCTTCTAAATCCAAATGAATCTTCGTCTCTAATCTCACAATATTGTTGAGTGTACGTTCTTATTCTTTTATTTGAAATATGTCCATCGTTAATAAACCGAGCAAAGACTAAAGGATTAGTTACAACACTAATCAAATAATTCCTATTAGTTAGCAACGTAGTATCAAGTATGTTGATAGTGCCAAGTTGTTTAATTACTAAACGAAATGCAGAATCACTTTTATGTACCTTAAAAACGAATACGGTATCAAGTTTTAACTTGTAGAATGTTGACTTCTCATCAATTTTTTTTCCATTGGGCTTAAACAGGCTTAACAAATTAAAATTATACGCCGATGTGTCTGACCAATAATCTTGAGATTGTATCTGAATCGTTATCGAATCTGAATAGTTCTCGCTAGTAGACATTGTATATGTTGGTGCAAAATGATAACTCAGAGTATCAAACTGTAGAGTTAATCTTGAGTGATAAAGCTTAAATCTTCCGGTTCCAATTCCCGTTTCTCCACAGAAATTGTAATAGTACTTAAACGAGCTATCAGAATTAAACTCAAAAACTTCATGTCCCAAAAAGTAATTTTTCCAGTACAATCCATTCAATTGTGCAGTTACATTTATTGTAAAAAACAACAAGAGTACTATGTAGATTAGTTTTTTCATCTAGTACATAGATAGAATTACTAAACTAAAGTTACACTTGCGCCGCGCAACGCTTGGCTCGCACCGGGTTGGCGCACTGAAGGATTGCTTCGGCAAATGCGGGAAACCCTGTTACCGCTTAATAAGAACAGGCATAACTTTTTGTTCGGTTTCGGTGCGTATTTGCATGTAGTACATACCTTCCGGCAGTGAATGTGCATCAACCAGAATTTGCTTACCTTCAAGCAACTTATTTTGCCCAATTGCGGTTCGTAGTGTTGTTAACACTGCATCGTTGCGGATGTTACCAAGAACATCGGTAAGTGTAATCTCGGACTGAGAACCTGTTGGAAATGCAACTACAAAAGCAATGGTGTTGTCGGCTGGGTTAGGCGAAGGCGGTGTTACGTACAAACCCGGTGTTGTAAGTGAAATTGTTACACCTTCCAAGAGCAAATTACACATCTCGCTACTTTTGTAATATTCCGGTTTGCCCGCACTCTGAACATAGATACGACGCTTACAATAGCCACCTATTATCATGGTATCGCGCTGAGTTTCCAATGCCGATGCTAAGTAACAAATTGCTATCGCAAGCCGCTCGCCGGGTTGCAGCGTTACCGGAAACTTTGCTTGCGGGACAGAAAACTCAACGTTTCTATTAAACGATGACTTTGATACGAGTAAAGGAATTGGTCCGCTATTACCAACAATAATGCTATCGCAAATCATCACTCCAGCTTTGGCAGAATCCATAACCAACGTTGTGAATTCGGGTAAGGTGAACATCTCTAAATAATTTGGGTCAACTATTACTTCGGCAGTATCGGAGATTCCTGTGCAACCGTATTTATCTGTTACTTTAACAACAAACTTGCCCGGCGTTTTTACAATGTGATAATTACCGTTTGTGCCATCGTTCCATTCATACTTTGCAAACCCGGCAGTTGCATACAATACTACAGTATCGCCTTCACAAAACCGCAGCGGTGCACTTCCAGTTATTTGCGGCACTATCTTCTTACCGCCGGTTACGTCAACTTGTACAGTTCCGGTACATCCATTTGTATCAATAACATCTAACGTATATGTACCTTCTGTTTTTACAATTATAGAATTTCCCGTAGTGCCATCAGACCATTTATAGGTTTTATATCCCGGTAGTGCATTTACAGTAATAGAATCCTGATAACAGAAATGGAATATCCCCGAACTTGATGTCAGTTCCAGCTTAGGGGGCGGGAATACTTTTATGTTTAATGAGTTCGATGACTTTGTGCAACGCCCGTCTTCCGATACCATAACAAAGTACTCACCCGATTTATCTACCCTAATTGTTTTTGTTGTTTGTCCGTTACTCCACAGGTATGATTTGTAATCCTTGGTAACTGTTAAAGTGATTGTATCACCTTCGCACACATTAAGTTTATTGGCTGTGATTGTTGGCGGGTCGAAATCTTTTTTTGTTCGGTAAATACCATTACCACATACATACCCAAGTGTATCATTTACAAACCAAAGGTCATCCCAATCATTTTCTTCGGGTAAACCGCAGTTGTATTTTTTCCATGTATTTCCGGCATCCGAGGTGCGCCATATTTCACCATTCCAACCCGAAACCCAACCGGTTGTTGGGTTTAACATAAATGCGCCAAACATCGAACCACGTGTTACATAATACTTCCATGTATTACCTCCATCTGTGCTAAAGCGAGCGTCTCCTCGGTTATCGCCTTGTCCGTAACAATCTGTTCCCGATGTTGCTAACAAAAACGAATTACCTATGTTGTTTAAGTTTTCTTGCCAATACTGTGCGCCTGTGCTTTTATATACTTCCCAAGTTCTTCCTCCATCAACCGAGCGCCATATTCTACCGCTACCCGATGCATAACACAATCCGTTTTCGGAATACATCTTTACGTGCGATAAACCCGAACTTGCAACATTGGCTGTAAACAAACTCCATGAATCGCCACCATCTTCAGTACGGAAAAAGGTTTGTAACTCACCACCACAACCTCCGCCAACCACCATCCCAACACGTTCATTCAAAAAATAATTTCCCCAAACTTGTGCTCGTTGTGTTACGCCATTTATTCGAACAAGAGGTGTTATTTCTTCCCATGTTACCCCGCCATCACGCGAACGATAGATTCCTCCTGCATTACCATTACCACCATTTGTACCCGAACAAAATCCCACAAGCGGATTTACAAAGTTTATACTTTCTAACTGTGGTGCATTGGGGATGGTAACTCCGCGCCACGTGGTACCGCCATCGGTTGTGCGAACTATAACTCCATCTCCTGTTCTGTTTTGCAATCCACCTTCCGAACCACACGCCCATCCAATTCTTGGATTGCTTGGTAAGAACATCACATCTAAATAATACGAGCTGTTGTACACACCGGGCATGGTTAGGCGTTCCCACGTCCAGTTCGTCCATTGTTGGGCGCTCAACGTTGGTGTAATTATTAAACTTAAAAGCAAATACAGATTAAAATTTTTCATGTTGTTATACTATTCATTTACCCTGCGTGGTTGCACGACGAAAATACCATCTTCATATTAATTAATAGTGTAGTATTTGTTTGCTATCGCGCGACGGCACCGAACGGCAAACAAAACACTTCCATTTCTTTGCCGGAGAAATGGTCTACTATTGTAACTGCGTCTATCAGAAAATACTGTACTTGCCGTCTGCTTTAGCTGACGGGAACCAACAACCCAAAGAATTGGCTTTAGCATAACTAATACTAAAATGATTTAAGAAACTGTTTAAGAATTATCCATGGAGTGTCATACCCGAGAAATCGGGTATCCATGTTACGTAAACGGAGACGTATGGATTCCCGATAAACGCTTAATTCAGCGTTTTCGGGAATGACAAACATCGTATTAAAAGTCAGAAACAAAATCCATATAACTTTCGATTTAAATCTTAAACAGTTTCTAAGATTGTACAACTTCAAAGTTGCTAATTCCTTTTTGAATTTCTCATAAGTTTTCTCATTGCCTGTTACGACGCGAGGCATCGCGTCGCTACAAAAAAACGGAGCGTCAAAATTGATTACTTCTAAATCGTATCAGTATAACATTGCCATTCTCTCCCGCAAGCTGTTGGTGTAATTTGGTAAACGTGCGGTGCGGTCTTGCGATAGCAAACAACACAATTAAGCAAAAATAATTTCGGTAACTGCTTTTACGCCACTTTGTGCGGCACCCTCCAGCGTTGCAGGCAGACCTGTGTTAGTCCAATCGCCCGCAAGATAAACATTAGGCACAGTTGTGCGAACCTGCAAACGATGCGACTCTAACTGCGGCGTTGCCAAAAAGGTTGCCTGCTTTTCCTTAATCACTTTATACTGTAGCAATGTTGCATCGTGTGCGGCAGGAAATACCTTGCGAAGTTCTTCGGTACAATGGTGTGCAATATGTTCGGCTGACTCATGCACAATGGGATTTGCAGCACTTACCGTCAGCGAAACATGACCGGGATACTGCTGCAAACACTCTTTAGTTGTTTGGATCATTTTACGTTTGTTAAATACCCATTGGGTAGTTGTTTCTAACATTGCGGCAAAATCATCATCCATAAAATTTTTATCAAACCACAAGTACACCGATATAATTGGTGAGAATACATACTCCTGCAACGTAGATTGCGCCTTACCATCCACTATTTGTTGAATGTTCAGCCGTTGCAAAGCACGTGGTGGAATTGTAAGAATAACATCGTCACCACGGACTTCCCTGTCGTCTTGGGTAACAACGCCAATTGCATTGCCATCAAACATCAATACTTCTTTTATTTCGGTACTGAGCATTATACTACCACCATGTTGATGTATGATGTTTTCTAAGGGTTCAAACAGTACGCTTAATCCTGCTTGTGGTAATAACAAACTTGATGCATCTCCACTGCCAAACATTGCACGTTTTAATACCTCAACTAATAAAGATGCAGATGCGTTCTCCGGAGTTGAGTTCAGAGTAGCCAAGATGACAGGCTCCCATAATCGTGTAATTATTTCCTGTGGTTGTTTGTGGTACTGCAAAAACTCAGCGGCAGACATTCCGTTATATGATGCAAGGTTAAATTGAATCTTTGCGGCAAGGAGCAACGCCCGGAGTTTTGATGCTGTTGATACGCGCTTCAGATTCCAGATGCCAAGTGCAACGCCGTTCTTTCCTTTCATTCGCGAGGCATCCAACACATCTTTGGTTCCGTCCGCATTATAAAACGGTACCTTCATGGCGGGTTGCGGTTTTAACAGATGTGTAGTTCCAAGCCGCTCAAGCATTTGCAGAAAGTACGTGTAACACCCCATCATAAGGTGTTGACCATTATCTATGGTTTCGTTGGTTGACTTATCTACAAACGAGCGGGCACGTCCGCCAATGTATGGTTTAGCTTCAATCAGTATTGGTTGGATGCCTTGGGCAATACATTCTAATGCGGCTGCAATACCTGCTACGCCGGCACCAACTATAATACAACGTTTATGCGAAGTGATTTTCATGATTCAAACTTAGCCATTTTCCGTAACTTCGGTTATGAGAAGAATAATCTTTATAGCACATGGTAAATTTCAGGGAACTCCTGTTGAGAAGGAAATACGAACCGTATTTTCCGATTCTGAGTTCACTATCCACTTTACCAACCATAAAGGACATGCCGAAACCCTAGCGCAAGAAATCGAGATAGATGAATCAACAACTATTGTTTCCGTTGGTGGCGACGGCACTTTACACGATATTGTAAATGGATTGCTACGTAAGTACAATGAATCATCTCCGGCGTGTACTCTTGCCGTATATCCGGTTGGTAGCGGAAATGATTTTGCACGAACCATTGGCGCACATCTTCCCTTGCGGGAACAGAAACGTTATATCATGCAAAATGTCGTTACTGAAACAGATGTTCTATTCTTAGAAAGTACTGGTACCGATAACAAACCGCAGCACCATTACTGCATTAATGTTGGTGGTGTTGGCTTGGACGGCATGGTTGCACGTATTGTCAATGCTTCGCCCAAGTGGTTAAATAGCACAATGAAATATCATCTGGCAGTAATCAGGAGCTTTTTCCAGTATAAAAAACGCAGGGCACACATTACAGTTGATGACACAATTTACGTAGTACAAACAATGAGTGTATGCTTTGCAAACGGTAAGTTCTTTGGCAATGGCTTATGTATTGCACCCGATGCAAAGACCAACGACGGTAATATTGCCGTTACCATTATTGGCGATGTTAACGTTTTTGATTACATACGGTATGTGCCTATTCTGCGGCATGGAGATAGAATCCCCAATGCACAAGTAACCTACACACAAGCACAAACTATTACAGTAACTACAAACGCACCCGCACCAATTGAAGCCGACGGCGAGTTTGCAGGGTATTCCCCTGTTACCGTTACAGTATTACCGAAACGATTAAGAGTGTTGAATTACCGGATAACAGACCATGAGTAACACCACCGATGTTGTAATAATAGGTGCAGGTGCTGCCGGACTAATGTGCGCTATTGAAGCAGGCAAGCGCGGGCGTAATGTTGTAATTATTGAAAAGTCGGAAAAGATTGGCAAGAAGATTCTGATTTCCGGTGGTGGACGCTGCAACTTTACAAACCGCACAGTTACTCGGCAAAACTACATTTCCCGGAATCCACATTTTTGTACGTCTGCACTCTCGCGGTTTACGCCACACGATTTTATTTCTCTGGTAGAGAAACACAACATAGCGTATCACGAAAAAAAGTTAGGACAGTTGTTTTGCGATGACTCCGCACGGCAGATTGTTGAGATGCTTCACTCCGAATGTTTACAACACAACGTACACATTCACACAGACACCGAAGTACACACAATAGAAAAAACCGATGAAACATTTACCGTACACACAAGCAATGGTACATATACAACGCAATCACTTGTTATTGCTTCGGGTGGGAAGTCAATACCCAAAATGGGAGCTACAGGTTTTGGATATACCATAGCAAAACAATTTGGATTAAAAATCATTGAGCCGGTTCCGGCGTTGGTGCCATTTACGTTTACAAACTTTCCTTTTTCCGAGGCAAGTGGCGCATCTCTTGATGTTGAGATAGAATGTAATGGCACAACATTCCGCGAGTATATTTTATGTACGCATAAGGGTTTAAGTGGTCCGGCAATTTTGCAAATCTCATCGTATTGGAATCATGGTGATGCTATTACTATCAACCTCTTCCCCGATACCAATGTACACGCGTTACTTACAGAACACCACACATCAAAAACTGAGTTGAAAAATTTCCTATCACCATACCTTGGGAAACGGTTTGCCGAGATTTGGTGCGAGTTGTACATGCCTTCCAAACCACTCGCACACTACACGCACAAACAAATTGAGTCCATTGCAACACAACTACAGCATTGGCAACTTTTACCAACAGGAACCGAAGGTTTTGCCAAAGCCGAAGTAACACGCGGCGGTGTAGATACCAACGAACTCTCCTCTAAAACAATGGAGGCAAAACACATTGCAGGATTATACTTTATTGGCGAGGTAGTAGATGTAACAGGATGGCTTGGTGGCTATAATTTCCAATGGGCGTGGGCAAGCGGCTTTGCTGCCGGACAGTACGTATAATTTTTTTGTTGTACCCGCCTCTGCTGCAGCAATCCTTCTGCGCCGCAACCCGGTCGGGACATACCCTTCTGCGTCGCAAAAAGATTTTTGCAGACGAAAGAATTGTCATTTTGAGTGGAACGAAGAATCTTGTAATGACAACAATTCTATTAGCGACATTGATACATTTATATGTCTCTATTTTTGTATCATTACATCTTAACAACAATATTTGCTATGAATAAGAAACCAACAAAAAAACAGTTTGAAGAAGAGTGCAAAAAAATCTTACTTGGTAATACAATACGTGGGATTGAATATGGAGAATTGAAATGTAATTATGATGAATCAGGTAATGTAATCGAACCAGAACCAATGTATTTTACTATGTATCCAGAAGTAGATACTTTAGATTATTCGTTGTATATAAGAACTGATAACGGTTTTATCATGATAACTTGGGACAATACATTTGTTTCCTACGGACTTACGACTTCGGTTTTACAGAACAATGATACTATAACAGATTATGAACAAAAGTGGGATGTAACGAATGACGAAAAATGGGGCTACCTAATCGGTGATTGTATTAATGACTTTAAAATTCAGTGGTATGGAAAATGCCCACAATCTTTCTTGATAACTACACAGCAACAACATCAAATTATTGTTTCAGCATCATCACTCGACCAAAACACTAACGAAGTAAGCGTATTGGATAATAATCTGTTGGTTTCTACCAATCTAAAGTTAGCAGAAGATATAGGTCTTATTACTAAGCACGTAGAAAAACCTTGGTATAAACGGTTGTTTGTTTAATAAACCACAGTATCACATAAACTCTTATTTAGCTAGTCTACGATGTTATAAAATATACAAGAGTTAAAGTATATACCGTTGATTATTTACCACTCAACTTCTCTGCTAATTCACGTTCTGCTTTCTCTTCTGATTTCATTCCAAGTTTTTGATACATTTCGGCTAATTGGGTATGAGCCGGTGGCCAGTCTGGAACACGTTCTATCACTTTCTTGTAACATTGCATTGCCTTTGTATAATTTTCCCTACCTGCATATGATACTCCCATTAAGTAATTAGCATCATTGTTGTTTGGATTTCTTCGTAATGCTTCAAGTAAATTATTCATTGCAGGAACATACTCTTTCTTATTAATCTGAACACGAGCTTTATTGATAAAGGTTACTATGTTATTCGTTGGATTTTTTAACAATGAATCTGTGAATAAGTCAAGCTCTTTCCATTGGTCTTTATCAAGAAACTGCCTCATTATAGTATAATCATTAATATCATTGGTAAGTAATGTACGTTTTACACTATCAATATATCCACTTGTATATGTATAACCTACCTGACTATTCCTCTCGTAGTATCCGTTATTAGTATAATTCTGAAACAGAATATTCAAACTATCATATTGAGTATAAATGCCAATGGACTTAACAAATTTTTCAGCAATACTAAACCAATCTACTTTGTTTACATCAATATTTTTCTGTGTTGAAATTAGTACGGTAAGATAGTTTCTTTTTGAAGATGGGTCTTCATATTCTGATATTGTAATTCCTTTTGTATCAAATTGTGTAACAATGTCTTGAATGTAACTATTATCTGCAATTTCTATTTCTTTGGATTTTGATGTTGTTACTGTAACATCATTTTTTGAGCATCCGGTAAAGAACACAATGCAAACACAAATATGTGATAAAACAATGGTGGGTATTTCAGCTGAACACAAATGTAGAATACTTTTCATGGCAAGAGGAACTCAATAATTACACTTGCCACAAAATAATAAAATTGCACTTAAAAGGTATCCGAAATCGCGTCTACCTGCGTAGCACAACGCTCGGTTCGCGCCGGGTCTGCGCGCTGGCGGGTTGCTTCGGCAACTGCGGGAATCACTAATATTCTTGTTGCATAATAAGCATATAGTTTTTGCTTGCTGCATCGCCACAAAAGATTACCGTGTACGCCTTGCCTTTACTGAATGATACGGAAAAATCGGAGCGATAAAACTCCTCTAACGTTGCAGGATTCCCCACAACCATATTAATCCGTTTTGGTAAGAGTTCGCTTCGGGTTTGCGATACAATGCCGTACTCAACATTATCCATGTACAAATTACCGGTACCAAGGTCTTTCACAGAATCTATGGTAAAACGTACCCTTCCAATTCCATCAACTGCGTTAAGATATCGCGAGCGTGCAGTATCGTTTGCAGGACGCATGGATGGAGTATTAAGTTCAACATCTGTTGGCGTTGATTGAGTTCCGTTTAGAACAACCGTTAAGCGATTATTGGAATCGGCACTATAGGTACGTTGCAGACTTCCCGACTTTAATGTAACAGTTCCTTGCGGCACTACTGTTGCAAGCGAAGCACCAAAGCCAATTGTAGCTTTAGCGATAACCGGTGTTAACGAAACATCAAACGCAGCTTTATCGGCACGGGCATGAACAACCTGCATAAATGTACCTTGTGGTAACGGCAACATGGTTGTGTTCTCGGTTGATTGTTCAATCATGTTTACTTCAATGCCACTTCCGTTTGGTGTGGTTCCAACAATAAACAGATACTCTTTTCCTGCTTGTAATGTTGTATGATATACTCCAAGTAGTTTTTCGGGTGCATCGCTGGAGAATATGGTAAGCGGAGCTAAACCGGCAGTTATACTGTTTATGTTTGATACTTTCCCAAACGAAGTTGCTTGTGCTACAATCTCACCGTTTTGGAAATTGTTATTAGCATCGGTTCTTGCACCCAAGCGCGCACGGATATTAAGACCGCTTTGAGTTGCATTTACTACTCGCACATATACCGAGTCTTTTGATATTGCACGAGGTATTGGCGGTACCAATGCAATACCACTAGCGGGAGCCGCCCCTTTATCATACGTAACTACGGTATATTTTGATAACACACCAATGGATGTTGATACGGTATCGCCCGATGACCCCGAATACACTTGCAATCGGTCCGGGATTCCGGTTTGGCACGCCGTGAGTTCAACGTACTTATCAACCGCCTTTCCGGTAAGAGCGCTTGTTAACATTGTGCCTGAACTTGATGTAACTGAGTCCACCGAGTTACGCGAGAAATTCACAACACGGAAAAACGATGTGCGTTGTGTGTTTGGTATAAACGTAGCGTTGGTTAACGCATTTGCAGTTTTATCAGATTCGTCTAACACTTTTAAAACAATCTGGTTGTTTTCTTTTGCGGCTATTAAGGTGTAGAACATTTTCTCGCCAACATTTACCGAGAACACGCCAACAAGCGAATCTTGTTTCATCAGCGAAACCACTAACGTTCCCGATGGAACAGGTTCGTACGATGTTGATTGCTTGAACGTTGTTGTACTGCCTAACTGGTTTCCGTTAGGGCAACCAATACGTAATGAATACGGAACTGTTACCGTATTTACCGCAACCAAAAATCGCACGTTGCCATATCCGGTTCGTGTTGCCTGACTTTTTAAGGTTGATAGTTGTACAATAGTATCAAGAGCTTTTACTTGCGTAAACCCCGAAGGTCCGGGAACTGCGATAATTGTTTCGTAGGAGTTTTTTGAAAACTTGGTTCGGGTTGTTTTTTTGTATTCATCGCCCGCAGCTGTTTTAATGCTAACAAAAGCGGAATCGGCAGGTGCAACTACAGAAGCCGAGGATGCACCAAACGTTGTTGATTGCGTAAGAACAGTTCCGTCTAAGCTCATGGTTCGTGCAACACCATCGCCACTAAAGTTAATAAACCGAACGTAGATACTATCGCCTGTTGTAGTGGGCGAAACAAGATTCCAGTTTTCTTGCTCACATCCATTTGTTACCAACAATACTGCAAGTGCGCAAATAGCTAAAAGTGTTGTACGGTGAATCATGGTACGTCCTGTTTTCCTAATCCGGTTTATAACTATACTGCAATTTAACGGTTTTATCCAATGCATATTGCCACCACTGCAATAATGTTTGTGTTAATATATGCAAACAGCTAAATTGTTGACTCAATAATCATGATACTATGAAACTCTATACAACTATCATACATACTGTTCTGGGTGAGGTGTTTGTAGCCGCAAGCAACGAATCGCTCTATGTTCTTGAGTTTGATAACCCGGCACGTCGGGCAGCGCATATTCAGCATATTACAAAAGAACTCAACTGCTCTGTTGAAGAAACTACAAATCCAATCTTGCAACAAACCGAAGCAGAACTGCACGAATACCTGAACAGAACACGTACGCACTTTACTATTCCCATTACCATGATTGGTACCAACTTCCAAAAAACTGTGTGGAGCGCATTGCAGAACATTCCGTATGGCACAACAATCTCCTACGAAGAACTCTCGCACCAGATTGGAAACCCATTGGCAATACGGGCTGTTGGTACGGCAAACGGACAAAACAAAATTGCTATTATTATTCCCTGCCACAGAGTTGTAAACAAAAGCGGAGGTCTGGGTGGTTTTGGCGGCGGACTTCACCGCAAGGAGTTCTTACTGAAATTAGAAAATGCTTCGTTTGGTTCAACCACAAATCAGGAAACATTGTTTTAACATTCCCCTTTGTATTTGCTACCGCAGACCGCACCGAGTGGCAACCATTACAAAACCTCACTGTGCGGGAGAGAAGCATCATGTGTAACACAGCATTAATCGTGAAGATTTGTAGTGGAGATAGTGATTCAACTATAAACCTGTAACTCAACATGAATTAACAAAGGCATGACGGGTTTCATGCCTTGACTTATAAGCGAATCTATAATAAATATTCAATCAACATAAGCATAAATAACTCTGATGCCATGTATTACTAAATTGCTGGAACCAATATTTTATAGGGTAATTCACTATTTTTTGTATAAATAATTTGATAAACTTCACCTGTTTTTGTAGTATCAACTTTAACATTTTTTTCTGGTGTGGATGATACCCACCAACATCTACCATAAACTACTGAGTCTCTAGTATACTGGTATATTGCGCAAGGCTTAACCTTTAGATTTGAATCAAGCACACCTAATGGTACTTCCGTTGCATTCACAACTTTAAGAATAAATCCATTATTTGGAGTTATTTCATAATATTCATAGGTTGTTAGATGATTTTCTAAATTGTTGTTTTTTGTAACTTTAAGAAAGTTGCCAAACTTATATTCTACTGTTGTACCATTAATTGTTGTAGCATCCCTGTATTCAATAAATTTTTGAATTCTAAGTGAATCATAGAACTGTGTAGCATGATGCTCATTCCTACTAAGTGCTACAAACATAAAAATAACGGATAATAGCATTCTTAATAGATAGTAGGCTACAACACAAATGATTGCAACAATAATTGCAAGAAATGTATAAGTACCAATTTCATCAAACAAATCTCTAGTATTCCAATTCATTATAATATTAGTTGGTTAGTTACTCTAGCATTTGCATAGTCAAAAAGTTGATTTGAATAAGTGGATGTTAATAACAACATCATTATTCCCCTCATAACTCCTCCAAAAAATTAAGTTGATATAACAAGGCAAGGATAATCATATCCTACACCAATAAATTGAGTACTTAAAAAATGGATGAGAGCCGTATGCACCAAACTAATCCCCTTGTGGTGCACTCATCGGTTGGTATTTCTTAGGATGTTCAAATCTAACTATTTTTTGTAACCCACAAAATTTATTATCGGTTACATACCAAACAAAAAAGGCATGAGGGAACTCATGCCTTGACAATAAAAATGTCTAATTAACTTTCAACCTTGTAACTTTCAAGATCACCCCAGTTCTTTCCAGTTTCATCTTCTAATCGAATTGGACCTATTCCAGGAGCGAAATAAATAAAAAAATCATAAACACCAGTTGAACGACCTTTGAGGTCAAAGCCATACTTTATACATTTAAAAGTTCCAGCAGGTACAGTTACAGAAATTTGGGTTTCAAACACTTTTACTGATGTTGCATTATCATCACCTAAGTCAAACTTAGCCAGGTATACGTCATTTAATTTAGCTGGATAAAGCCATAATATCCTTGGAACAAACGATGTTATTTTTGTTAAATCTTTTAACTCACCAATAAAGTACCCTTCCTCTAAATTGGCTACATAGGTATATTTAGGATTATTATCTGCACCACCTAAAAAGCAAAACCCAATATATGTTCCATTAGTGTTATTACTAGTAGTTCCACTAATACTGTAATAAGTATCTTTTCCAATTTGTAACTTTCCTGTAGTTGATATGAATACAGTATCATATCCATTTGTGGAGTTTTTACTAATGTATTTCCAATTATTCCCAACACGAAGCGGTATAATTTGTTTAGTGGGGGTAACTACTGTGTTGTTATTTATACTGTTATCAGAACATGAAACAAATAGAGCGGCGAGAAGTAGAATAGTAACGTGTCTCATATCAAGGTTTTAGATTGTGCATAATACATAGCAAAAATAACTATGAAACCATACCACCCAACACATTTTTGGCATTACCGCAGGGTACTATTATACCTGTTTAAGGCTGTATGCCTTGCGCTTGCCGTGAAATGGATTCGTGATATTATTACATTCAAACAATTTAGTCTATAATAAATAGCTTTTGAGCATTTAGCTGATTGACTTATTCTATATTGGTTTGTTAGAGAGTGATACCACTATTTATATTCAATTTCTTCTTTAAATCATCTGTAAGATTTTCCCACTCTCGTGTATATGTTGACTTTGCCATAGGATCTGAATGAAGTATGTCATCAATTTCAATCTTACTTTTAGCAATTTTATTACTCAATTCTGTAAGTTCATTTTGATAGTCAACATCTGGGATATTGTTGTGAGATAAATTAGTTATTTTATACTGAAGTGTTGTACAAAATAGCAAACCTAATTTATAGGCCCGTTTAAATTCTTCCCTTACATCTACAGCATGAATACAAGAATTTACCTCACATAGAACATGAAATCTATCTAATAGCTCGTTTAACTTTTTTACAATTTTTATTATGCTAGTTCTTCGCTTTTCTAACTCTACGTGGTCATTTGTATTTTCACGAACTTGTTTCCTGAGATCTGAATCAAATCTTAGATTATGTATATAAAATCGTATCTCATAAAATAAAGTCAATATCTCTTTTACATTTTGTATATCTATATCATATCGCTTTTGCGTATACCATGAATTATAGGATTTCCAAGCAACAACAAAAGCTATTATAGCTACAAGTGTACCTATTAATTTTGAGAACCAATCTATAGTATCCTTAATTGTAGTCCATGGCCATGCCATAACCCAATTGTAAAAAGCATCAAATATAGACATCATAGTATGCTCCTTGATATGTAATATGTAGATTGTAACCTAATGGTAAAAATAGCGTCAAAAGCATAAATCATTACAATATTATTACTTACAATATGAGTTATACTCAGTCTCAAAAAGATGTAATCAATTTCATTAACAGGAATCCCAATGGTATAACTATACATGATTATCTTTATTACAGAGCATCATCTATCGAGCCTGAAGTAGTAAAATTACCTTTATATTCTAAGCCTAAACTTTTGAAAGTTCAATTGAGGGGTAAAGCTGGCACTTATCTACTGTCTTTTAGCAACGAAGATAGATCAACAATGCATCAAATAATTTCAGACTATTTTTTGATCTCACGTGACTTAAACAACAAGGGGCTAATAACTGTTACAATGGATGATACAAGCAAGTTTATAGAACTGTTAAAAGTGCCACAATCACATAGTATTGATAGCCCTACATTACAAACAACTGAACAATTAGCAACAGAGTTATTTTTTCCAAGTAATTTAAGTCCTGATAAGTTGAATGAACTTATTGAAATGCACAGTGATATTCTGTTTAAAATTGGATTTAGTGGAGTTAATGCAACAAGGAAAAATGAATTACTTTTTCCATTACCAGGTCTCTCAACCTATATAAACAACAACTATCAAACCGACTCAGAGGTTCAGGCAAAACAACTCATAATATACTCAAGAAACAACTTACTGATTGCAATTGGAGCTGTACTTGTCTCAGCCGGAGTATCACTTTATACCACATATAAGAACTCCGATATTCGCAAAGTAATTTATACAGAGTTCCAAGATACATTGTTGGTAAAACAGGTTCCATTACCAAAGGATACTTCTAAAACAACAGTTAAGATTGATAGTGCTAAAAAGGTCTCCCCCTAATTCTCAGCAATAACATCTTCAATCCCCGATTCAAGCGCGGCGATTTCAGAAATGAAGTCATCGTGTTTTGTTTTTTTGAGTAGAATATTTACTTCAATTATTGCGAAGCTGTACCGATTGGTTCCGACCGGGTTGCGGCGCTGTATGGGTTGTTTCGGCAGAGGCGGGAAACTAAGAGTAAGATACCTGAAACATTATTCTGTATTTTAGATTATTGATGTAGAGTACATGATGTTCCAATTTCCTTGACTTGCCTTATGAAAAGTTTATACGCATTTCTTTTTGTTGTTACTTCGTTTATTGGTGTTGCCCAAACATGGGAACAGATTGGTCCGACTGATATTGATGGCAAAGGTTTAGGCATGGGAGCCATTCACAATATTAAAATCAACCCGTGGAACCCAAACACAATTTATATTTCATCGAGAACTGGCGGACTCTGGGTTAGCCGTGACGCCGGCAGCAGTTGGCGGTCGTTATCGGATTCGTTGCCTAACTTGGACATCTGTGATTTCCATGTTCATAAATCTGATACAAACAAGATAACCGTACTTGTTGATTTAAAGATTCCCGGAAACGGTAGTGGTGATTTCATGTACTCAACAACTAATTCCGGGTTAACGTGGTTGCCCGTAAAATTTACTGGTGGATATATTGGAAATCCTACCAAAATGATATGTGATGATAGAATGTTTTCCGTTTCTGATAACAGGTATTATCCAGACTATCGCTATAATGGCAAGATATATGTTTACCGCTTTGGCGATTTAATGGCAAAGACAATTGGTACTAGCCAAATTGGACCTATCAAAGATTTTATCTGGAAACCAAATACAGTAGCCGGGCAGTACATACAAAGTTCAGATAAGTTTTACCGTACACTGGATTCAGGCAGAACTTTTAAGTATGATAGCATACCTATTTGGGGAAAGCAAACTCCCAAGTTAGAAGTAACCTTAGCAGATACTAAACGCGTGTACGCATTAGCAATTAACGATACAGGTGCGAGTACAGGTTTATATGTTACAAGAAACGAAGGCACTTCGTGGTCTGCAATTCCAATGCAAAAAAGTATCAACCTATTAGGAACAGATATAGCAGGTTCCTCAACAACAGGTACAGGGAAACAGAATGTTTGTTTTAGAGTTTCCCCTACCGATACAAATTTGATATTTGTTGGCGGCAAATATCTATGGAGGTCAAGCGATGCAGGTTATACATGGGAAAATGTTTCTATAACACATGGCAATTCATTATCGTACACGATTTATACAATTGAGATGTCACCATTACTACCCAACAGAGTATTTGTAGGAACATCGCGCGGTGTTTTTGTTAGTACTGATTATGGTGTAACGTGGAAATCAAGCAATAATAAGTTAGTGAATGCTGATTTTGTAAGCATGGAAGTTGCCAAAACTAAGGATGTGGTAATTATCGCTTCTACGGAAACAAGTACAATCAGATACGAGAATAACAAATGGACTTATACTTCTGATTCTGTTTTTAAGTACTTTGCAACATTCAAAGCTCACAAGAATGTGTTTTATGGTATTACGAGAAACAATGTGCTTTTGCGTTCAAATGATACAGCAAAGACATGGAACGTAATTAATACTCCACAAGGTTCTGTGTATTATGCAGATAGACCATTTTGCTTTAATACACAAAACCCACAAACAATATATGCGGCACTTTCAGATGTATGGAAAACATCAGATGGTGGTGAAACATGGCTAAAACATTCTACGCCTTTTAGTGCAGTTACTGTTGCTATAGCAATGTCAGAAACAGATACAAATCAGATACTTCTATTTAGCCAAAACAACGCTGTTAGTAGTTCTAAAAACGGCGGAATAACATGGGATTTTTTGTATGCCTTCAGTGATGGTAACCCAGGACCAAAACTCATTATTCCACATCCAAAACAATTTGGACAATATTACATTGCATCTGGTGTAAGTCCAGACGAACAAGAAGTATATCTATCAAATAACTCAGGTCGGAACTGGGGGAAAATTAGCACGTTACATGTTTATCAAGGTTTAAACAAGATAATAAATTCGTTAGCATTGCAAACAGACGCTTGTGGTGAAACCGTATACATTGCAACAAATCACGGGGTTCATGCTATAGTAACAAATCGTGATATATTCAGGGATAAGGTGATTTTAAATTCAGGAATACCACCAGTGAATAGTTCGGCAATAGTTTACGTTAACGGCAATTTGTATAACGCAACAAATGGGTTGGGTTTGTGGAAGTATAAGGCACCTTACATAGGTCCTCAGGCGCAGTACCTACAAGACAAGAATGAAATTTGTCCAGGTGAAACAATTCAGTTTACTAACACCTCTTTGTTTAATGATACTCAAGAATGGGAGTTTGAAGAAGGTACACCACCGCGCTCAGAAGAACCAAATCCAATAGTTTTTTATACAAAGCCGGGTACACATAATGTTAAACTACGTGCTAGTGTATTATGTGGAACTGATACAATCTTGCTATCCTCGGTTATTGTACTACCTATATTGAAGTCGGCATTACAAGTTAATACTAACACTGTATGTTTGGGTGATACGGTGTTTGTGAGGAACACCACTATTGGCGATCATACTCCGGAATGGAGTTGTACCTCTCAGGATTCATTATTAGGTAACAATACACTACGCTACTTAGTCCCTACATCAAAAGGTACAGTACGTTTTTCTTTGAAGGTCTCAAATTCGTGTGGCACGAGTACTACATCGCAATCTATTATGGTTATTGATTCTATACCCCACTATGCAATTCAAAACACGAACAATGTACTAAGTGTACCATTTACATCGGGCTATAATTATCAATGGTATGCAAATGGTTTACTAATACCGTCGGCAACGGCTTCAAGCTTCGCCGTAGCATTTAGTGGCACATATCATGTTGTGGTTATGAATGCCGCGGGTTGTAAAGCATCATCGGATACTATATCTGTTCAAACTACCGGAATTGAAGTTACCAATAACGATGCCGTTTCAGTTGCACCAAATCCAATTGGTGATGAAGTGGTAGTTGCTGTTCAATGTAACAATGTAGCTCTTTCAAAAATTGAAGTGTACTCAATTAATGGGATACTAATGTTCAGGCAACATGTGCAAGCTGATACAACACCGGGCTCCTATTTTATTCCATGTTCAACATTACGTACCGGAACATACATAGTACGACTGACTACCAGTTCTGGAATACTGTACAAAAAGATTCTGAAATATTAATTGGTATTACTTGCGAAGTTGTACCGATTGGTTCCGACCGGGTTGCGGCGCTGTATGGGTTGCTTCGGCAGAGGCGGAAATCATGTTTAAAACAAAAAAACCGCAACTACTGATAATTGCGGTTTTGTGTGATCCCAACGGGATTCGAACCCGTACTGCCACCTTGAAAGGGTGGTGACCTAACCATTAGTCGATGGGACCATCAATTGTCTTATTCCGTATTTTTGTTGTGGGTAACCCGCCCCGTAAAAACGGAGCGCAAAAATAAGGCAGTGAAGCAAACTGACAAAACATATCGTAAAATTATTTTCTATGAGCCACGAAACCGAGCCGAATGAACGGGATGAAAAACGTATAGTTGTAATAGGTATTACCGGTAACATAGGGTGCGGTAAATCGGAAGTTGCAACTCTCTTGCGTGCCAAGGGTTGTACCGTATTAAGCTCCGACGAGACTGCCAAACGGTTGATGAATGAAAATGCCGAAGTGCGCGATAAACTTAAAGAAGTTTTTGGTATAGATGTTTTTACAATCAACGGTACAATTAACAAGGAATTTTTGGCTAAGAAAGTTTTTGGTGAATCACCAGATAACCGTAAGTACTTGGAAACGCTAAATTCTATTGTTCACCCTGCCGTGTTAGATGAACATGTTCGCCAGATTCGTGAATTTGAACAAGCAGGGTTATCGCATCTGTTTATTGAAAGTGCGCTTATTTACGAGGTAGAAATTGAAGATGCCTTTGATTACATTGTAGTTGTGGATGCACCCGAAGATGTTCGTATTGCTCGGGCAATGCAACGCGATAAGGGTACAGAGGCGCAGATTAGAGCCAGAATGGAAAACCAACTTGATGCAAACCAAAAGAAAAGTTGGGCAGATTTTACCATTGATAACTCAGGCACAAAAGAACAATTAGAAACATCCGTTAACTTCCTTTATCCAATTTTTCTCACCCTCCCGCCAACTTCCTTAGTAGAAGATGAGGAGTAAACCAGAATTAACACCTTGCCATGAGTACTCCCGAACATTCAGACAAACAATCGCTTCTTGATAAACTGCAACCAATTGTTGGCGTTACTAAAAACGAATTGATTTTTGCAACAAGTATGCTTGTGTTATCGCTTGCGGCGTTGCTTGTACGGTATGTTCAGAAACCGGTGGATACTTTTGATACGGAACTTCGCAAACAGGTTCAACATTTGTTTGATAGCGTTGCAACTGCCGATAGCTTACGTTTAGTTGCTTCCGGTGATACGACTGCAACAATGGATACTTCCAACATCCTCCAACCATTCTTATATCACCCCGAACATCAGGAGTACAAAAAGAAGGAACTTCCAACAAGTACAATTAACATCAATACAGCATCAAAAGAAGACTTGATGAAACTCCCCGGAGTTGGAGAAAAAATGGCGGATAAAATTATAGATTACCGCAAACAAGAGCGTTTTAGAACACCGGAAGATTTGATGAACGTTTCCGGTATTGGCGAGAAGAAATTTGAAAAGATGAAACCGTATCTAAAAACTCAGTGATGAGTTTCCTGAAGCAACGACTGATGTTGTACAATTCCCTTCCCTACTAACCAACTGTACACTGTTACAATAATTGTTTTAACGGTATCAGGAACATACACTGGTATCACACCACTCTCTACCCTTGGCAACCACGAAGGCGATGTACAATCTATCAATACCGAAACAGATGCAAACGTTAGAATCATTGCCTCAATAAAGTACGATTGCTCAATGGGGATAGTTAACGCCCAATGCCAGAACCGCGGGATATAATATGCACCAATCACTGTTACCACTGCCGACCCAACAACAACAACCGGAAATAACATAGATATTACGGATGAACAAAACCCTAACAACTTCATAACACTGGTAGCATTGGGGTCAAAACTAAATTTTATGATGGCGCTCACCAACACCAATGCAAGCATAGTGTATGGCGTAGAAAACGTACCCGATCGGTAAAAGAATGGATATTGTAACGGTCTTGTCAGAATCAACAGCATTGTGTTTAACGCCTGACGCAGATTACACCACGACATCCGAATCAATGCCATCAGCGTTTTGGGTAACAAGGTTCTAAAAATCAGGGGCTCGGTGTTCATATCGGCTCATTTTGTATAATTCCTGCTAAACTAAACTACAGCCGTGTATTTTTGCGTATAATTATTTTTGTTTTCCTGCTCCGGGCAACCTGCAACCAACTGCGTTGCCTTGCATAGAAAGAACCGTACGCAACATTCAAGCGGTTATCGTGATAGTAGTTTAATTTGCGGTAACTAGTGGTACATTCTGAACGTACTGTCACGCAAGTAGAGGCGGTAAATACTTACAAGGCAAGGAGCTTATTACAAAGAAAACCATTATGCAAAACAACCAGTCAACCGGCTACATGAAAAGTAATCAGCGTGCAGTTACAACACTTCGCCTGATTGAAATGAAACGGAACAACCAAAAAATTATATGCCTTACAGCGTACGATGCACTTATTGCCGGCATACTTGATTCTGCCGGAGTAGATGTGTTACTTGTGGGTGATTCGGTTGGTAATGTTGTGCAAGGCCACGAGACTACAATCCCCGTAACATTAGAAGATATTATCTACCACACAAAAGCAGTAAAACGTGGTGCGCAACGTGCGTTGGTGGTAGCCGACATGCCTTTTATGAGCTATCAGGTAAACACCGACGAAGCTTTCCGCAATGCCGGACGTTTGATGAAGGAAGCCGGCGCAGGTGCCGTAAAATTAGAAGGCGGTATGCGCGTTGCCGAAACCGTTTCTCGTATGACCGAAGCGGGAATTCCTGTTATGGGGCATCTGGGGCTTACGCCGCAAAGTATTAATCAGTTTGGCACTTACCGTCCGCGTGGTAAAGATGAAGAAGAGGCACAACAAATAATAAACGATGCCATTGCATTACAAGATGCAGGTGCTTTTGCCATTGTACTGGAAAAAATTCCTGCTCCGTTAGCAAAGCAAGTTTCGGAAAAACTGATTGTACCTACTATTGGAATTGGCGCAGGTGTTCATTGCGATGGACAAATACTTGTGTACACCGATATGCTTGGCTTAACGGTGGATTTTAATCCGCGGTTTGTTCGCCGGTATGGTAACCTGCACGAACAAATTATGAAAGCCGTCACTGCCTATGGCGATGACATTCGCTCTTCGGCTTTTCCAAATGAATCAGAAAGTTACTAATGAAACCCCTGCTTGTTTGTTTTGTTCTAGTTAGCTCTGTGGTACTCCTTGCCTCGTGTACGGAAGGAAATGTAATTTCATCGGCTAAAGACATTGTATTTCCGGATTCTAACGTAAAGTACCAACAACAAGTTCAGCCATGGCTTGCACTTTCGTGTAATTTTACCGGGTGCCATGCCGATGGCTCTCAGTTTCCGTTCACCTCGTACATCACCCTTATTAATACTCCTGGTCTAATCATTTTTAACAAGCCGGAATCCAGTAGATTAACGCAGGTAATCAACGGTACATTAGCACACCGGTACGATATTACCGTTAACATGACCGAGAACCACAAGAAAGGTATGAATACGTGGATTCGTGAAGGTGCAAAGAATAACTAACCGATAAAAGTTCAATCTATCGTAGCTTTTCTGAAAAATTGATTGTACAGAAACATCCTTACTTGTATCTTTGCGCCCCGTTTTGATAAACGGTGTTAGCCAATGTGCTTACGCGAGAGTGGCGGAATTGGCAGACGCGCTGGACTCAAAATCCAGTGAACCTTAAATTCGTGTGGGTTCGACTCCCACCTTTCGCACAGAATAAAAAAGCCCGCAGGATTTCTCCTACGGGCTTTTCTGTTTTTAGTGAGATTCTCTCCCGCAAGCCAAACGCTGTTTTAATATTAACGCGCGGTGCGGTCAGGCGATAGCAATAGAACTTTTATTTACTCATTTCTAATATTCTTGCAAACTCTTCATCGGTAACGGGCATTACCGAAAGTCTGCCAATCTTTATTAAACCAATGTTAGCCAGCGTTGGTTCTTTTTTCATTGCTGCAAGCGTAACCGGATTTTTAACCAGCTTTGTTGCTTGTAGTTCAACAGCTACCCAAGCATCCTCGGTTGTAGTTGGGTCTTGCACAGCAGTCTTGGAAACCTTGGCAATACCTACTACGGCTTTATCATCGTTACTGTGATATACCAACACCTCGTCACCTTTTGCCATTGCTTTCAGGTGATTACGTGCCGCATAATTTCTAACGCCCGTCCACAATGTTTTTTTATCACGAGTTAAATCGTGGAATGAGTATTCATCGGGGTCGGACTTAACAAGCCAGTACGCCATATTATTTTAGAATCACTGCAACGGTTGAATCAATTTGAACAGTTTCATCGAATGTAGCAACAACATTCCCAACTTGTGTTGTACCTCTGGTAAGGAAAAACGTTGGCAAATCTTTAATTGTGTATTTATCGGTTGCGGGATGTTTGGTTGTTACATCGCGCATGGAATAAATTGTAACCGCATTATCCGGAACTCCTGCTTCACGTAACGTTTTGAGTAGTCTTGGAAAGTGTTTTGTAGTTCCTTTGCAGGTACATGTAGGTTTTACAAACAAATCGAATGCAACCGGATTTGCCTGATAAGCAGTTTTAATTTGATTTACATACTGTGTGTTAGGTGTATAAGCACCCATTTCTGTTGTTATCCAGGAATAACCCGGCTGGCTTACAATTTCGTTAATGGTGTATGCTTCTGCTGTGTATTCTGTTGGTGTTTCACATGCAGAAAACAGAACTACTAAAGTTGCAAACGCTGCTAAAACTACCTGTTTCATAGGTAACCTTCAATTGGTGATTTTAAAATATATTCCTGTACAAAAATGCAAAAGGATATTTTTGAAAACAAACAGTAATTTATTTTAGGAAATCATGACGTACAGTTCGATGTTTTTAGGTATAATTCTCATGTTTATAGGTGGATACGGATTTGCTTCTTCCAAACTTGGTGGTATGAATTTACCGTTAATGGAGAAATTGGGGAATCCCGGTATAGAACCACAGTTTATTATACCATTGGTATTGGGTGCTATATATATTGCAACAGGTGTATTAAGCGTAAACGAAAAGCGCAGAATGACCATGTTACAAATTGCATTAGGGGTAACAGCATTGTTTATTATTCTAACAATACCCGACGTAATACATGTAATACAATGGGTATCCAATAATACGTATGTTCAGTTACCACCACTACTCCGTGCCGAATCTTGCATGGTAGCAGTTATCTTTGGATTATTCGGTATCCGTGCTTTACGTAAATATGCAAAGGCAGTTCAGCAACCTGTTCCTACACAGGAATAATTGTTTGCTATCGCAGACTGCACCGAACCAAACTGTATCAGCATACGTTGGTATTGCAGATAAGAACCTTGCCTACTAATAAACTAGGTATCGTATAAACCGGAATCAGAGTTTCTGTTCCGGTGTTGTTATACCAAACTAACAACCTAACAATTATGAAATCATTACAGCTCGCACTTGTACTTATCATCACCTCAGTAGTTGCACAGGCACAGGGAATTCCGGACTATCTTCAGCAAAACACTGAAGGTAAAACGGTAGAACTTTCAACACCCGAAGTGCAATGCTCGTTTAGTAAATCAACTCAGCTATTTGCCAAACGTGCCTCGTCAATCAAGCATAAACCCTACGATGTGTTATCGTATGATTTATTTATGGATTGGCGTTTACCATTAACCGATACCGGTGCAGCAGCCAGACATTATTCCGGACGTAATATCATCACTATGCGAATTGACTCCCCCAATGTAAAGTCAATAGTGTTAGAGGCGGGGTCAATAAAAATTGACTCGGTGTTTCTAGGAAAGCAAAAACTCTCTGGTGCAGTAACAAAAAAAGCAGACACCTTAACGATTACCCTTCCAAAGGCATATTCAACAGGCGATACTATTGCTCTATGGCTGTACTACACACAAACATCAAATCAAAACAACAATTACTTTGGTTTTGTATGTTATCCCAAAGGAACATTTGTACAAGGAGATACAGTTCAGGAAACAATTGCCTATACAAATAGCGAACCCCAAGGCGCACGATTATGGATGCCATGTAACGACCAGCCGGATGACAAAGCAATGACTACCATATCTATTACTGTTCCCAAAGGTTTTAGAACTGCTTCCAATGGTATTCAATCTGAGCTTATAGCTATGCAACCAGATAGCTCCAATATGTTCACGTGGGTTGGCGATAAACCAATCCCAACGTACCTTATGCACATTGCAGCAAGTAAATACCAAAAGAAATCAGAATGGTATAAACGCAGAAACAATCCAAACGATAGCATTGAAGTACCATTGTTCTACTGGAAAAAAGACGAACAAGTATATCTAGATGGTTTTACATGGATACTCCCTTCCACTGTAAAAATGATGGAAACCTATTCCGATTTATTTGGCGAGTATCCGTTTACAAAATACGGACAGGACTTATTGTTCCCATATTTCTATGGCGCAATGGAACATCAAACTATCACCTCCCATCATCGCAATGTCGCAATCTTTAAATGGGAAAATGTTGTGTGCCATGAGTTATTTCATCATTGGACGGGTGACAAAGTCTCTTGTGCAACTTGGGGTGATATATGGTTAAACGAAGGCGGTGCAACGTTTGGCGAATACATATGGGTAGAGCAAAGCCAGAACAAAGAAGAAGCCCGTAAATATCGTATGAACGGTCTACAAAAATCCTATTTCAGAAACGATGAAGCTGAGTCTCAACCGGCTATCTACGGTATTCCATTAAGTAATCTGTTTAATGGCGGAACAACGTATACAAAAGGTGGTTGGGTGTATCATATGTTACGCACATTAGTGGGCGATTCCCTTTTCTTCCCTACTTTACGAGCATACTTAGATGAATACGCATACAAATCTGCCGAAACTGAAGATATGCTCACTGTGTTTGAACAACACATTCCAAATCCGGCCGTACCGTTCAGAACATTCTTCGACCAATGGCTGTATGGAAAAGGACATCCTATTTATACAAGTCAGCTTGTTTCAATAAAACCCGAGAATGATTCCTTTACCGTTGTGGTAAAAGTAAATCAGGAACAAACAGGTAACAACATTGCCGATGTATTTATAACGCCACTAACCTTACGATTCCACGATAACTACTCCCCTGCCGTATTCGATTTCACTTTTATCAATAATCAACGTAATCAGGTAGTAACGGCAAGAGTACCTTTCTTACCAAGAAACTTTGTGATAGATGAAGAGAATAACCTTGTTTGTATCAAACGTGATTCTTCGGTTGTCGTCTCTGTTTCAGAAAGTGAAGTACAAACAGCACATACAAACAATATTGTTACATCACCAAATCCGGCACACCACTCATCCACTGTTACAACACAGTACAAAGTAACTACTGCCGGATATACAAAAATTGTTCTGCGTAATAGTATTGGTCAGGAAGTTCAAACAATACACAATGGGTATATGCCCGTTGGTTTCTATCAAACAAGTTTCAACATCCAAACCTTACCATTGGGTATTTATATTATAGAATTACACAATGGGGAAAACTACAGTTTTGATAAGATGTGTATTACTGATTAGATTTGCCAACGGACGTAGGTTAAAATTAATTCCTCTTCAACTATATCTTGCTTGCCGGATATAGGTAGCGTGTTTTTACTCACACATTTTTGCATACATGCACACACTTTCACAGCGTGTATTATCTGCTTCGGAATCGCAAACGTTAGCAATAGCTGCGCGGGCAAAGCAGATGAAAAAATCAGGATTAGATGTTATCAGTCTATCTACAGGCGAACCTGATTTTGCTACACCGGAGTGTGCTAAACAAGCCGCATACAAAGCAATCGAGCAAAACTTTACGCACTATACCGAATCCAACGGCATTCCCGAATTACGCGCCGCCGTTGCACAAAAATTTATCCGCGATAACAACATTCTTGGCGCGTACGAATCCACGATACTCATATCGTGTGGTGCAAAACACAGCATCATGAATGTACTCAACGCTATTTGTAATCCCGGCGATGAAGTAATTGTGATTGCACCATACTGGGTAAGTTATCCTGCAATGGCAACAGTAGCCGGGGCAACTCCGGTTATCATCAACACAACAGCAGAACAATCCTTTAAGGTTACCGCGGAACAATTACAACAGGCGCTAAGTACAAAAACTAAATGTGTCATCTTTAACTCGCCAAGTAATCCAACGGGTATGATGTACACACGTCAGGAATTCGACGCAATTGCAAACGTGCTTGCCCCGCACGATTGCTACATTCTCAGCGATGAGATATACGAGAAAATACACTACGGCATACATCCACACATTAGTTTGGGTTCATATCCGCAGTTAGCAGGCAGAGTCATTACCGTTAATGGTTGCTCCAAAGCGTATGCCATGACGGGATGGCGAATCGGTTTTATGAATGCACCTAAGGAAGTATTCGAACAAGCCGCCAAAATTCAAAGTCAGGATACTTCTAATCCTACATCAATAGCGCAACAAGCCGCACTTGCTGCGTTACTTCATGCAGACGATGATGTAGAAACAATGCGCATGGAATTTTCGCGCCGTCGGGATTTGGTTTGTGGACTTGTGGACGCAATCGGGGGCGTTCGCTTTCTTCAGCCCGACGGTGCGTTTTATTTATGGGTAGATATTTCAACTATCCTCAGTAATAATTCAACCGTTACAACTGCAAGCGATTTTTGCCAACTCCTCCTCGATAAACATTATCTGGCACTTGTACCCGGCGAGGCATTCGGAACAAATGGTTACGTCCGTTTTTCGTTTGCCGCTAACGACCACGACATCACGCAAGGTGTTCAGCGGTTTGCTCAACTTTGTACAGATTTATCATAAGGTTCCCCACCTCTGCCGAAGCAATCCTTCAGCACCGCAACCCGGTCGGAACCAACCGTTACAGCATCGCAGAATTATGAAACATTCTCTAATTACATTTGTTGATTCTAACATTGAACTGGTTTAACACTTTTGGGTAATAGAAGAAGCTACCATTTGTCATTCCCGAAAACGCTGACTAAGCGTTTATCGGGAGGCGAAGCCCAACGAGTTCATCCAGAAATCTCGTACCCATAGTATGGATACCCGATTTCTCGGGTATGACAGTCCATACATAATGTTAAACCAATTCAGTAAAACTATATTTTCATAAACCCCACGAGGTTCCCATGCGTTCTGACCTGATTATACTTCTTGCCATGTTCTCCGCAACATTCATTCATGCTCAAAAAACAGACTCATTGAAACGGTTTGAACTTGGTGTGATTGGTGGACTTCAATACGGCTCAAACTTTGGTACACTCAAGTTTCCCAGACCATCTAGCGAAATTAAAATTTATCAATCTGATATTTTATTTTCTGCAATGAGTACGTATGGTGTGAATGTTGGAATGAGTGGAGTTTTTCATATGGGACCATTAAACGAAAGCGCAAGTGAAGTTATGGTTACTCTTCAATACAACCACATTATGTTTAACGGTTTCTCACAAAATGCAAGTCTCTATTTACCTACAAACATTGATTCACAACCATACTCCTTGTATTCAACAACCTGCTCAACAAACTTCAACCTATCTTCATTATCTTCGAATATACTTTATGGTTTTACCATCTTTAAGGGATTTACTTTTTTAGTAGGCGAGCATGTAGAACTCATGGTGCAGAAACAACTGCAACATCAAATCAATGTGTTTATGGTTAATGATTCAACGCCCAACTTTAAGGCACCAGCAGATTGGCAACGTAACGGCAATACACTCACCTTTACAGGTTGGCCATCAACAATATCTCCATTTGCATTGTGCTTAACAACCGGATGTAAATACAATACTACCTCACTGGGTTTACCCGGTACTGTTATGCTAACGTATGTGTTTCACATCACCAATATTACTTCCACAGATGCATTTAAACAATCAGTGTATCGGCTTGGGTTTGTGTATAATTTATAACTCATCAAGTATCAGAATTTTGCGGTGCTACAACGCTTTGCCCCGCCCGTGTGACGGCGCAGTATTGTTTGCTTCGGCAGAGGAGGGAATCACAAATTTTGAATTGACTGCTTTCCTAACACAGCCGCACCAACAATTCCCGCATGATTGGTAAAATGCGCCTTCCGCACTACAACCTCCGGAGCGATAGTTTGCAACGCACGTTGCTGCAATGTTTGATGCGTAGTTTGCAACAGAATATCATGCGACTGCGAAATGCCTCCGCCAACAATTACCACGCGCATATCCAGCACAGCCAACACCGAAGCAATTCCCAAACCCAGAAGTTTACCCGTTTGCTGTAACGTTTGTAACGCCGCAATATCGTTGGTATGTGCCGACTCGGAAATATGATGAACATCCAAATCATCTCCATAAGCATGTAACATCGAGTTGGGGTGTTCGGCGGCGATGTGCTTTGCCATAGTTATCAAACCATTTCTACCAATGTACTCTTCCAGAACTCCTGCCCTGAAACTGCGCCCACTGTTACGCTGTTCATCGGTTGGCTCGGTGAACGCATTCACAATAACATGTCCTATCTCACCCGCCCCTCCGCGCTCACCTGTGAACAACTTCTTATCAATAATAATTGCACCGCCAACACCTGTTCCAAGCGTAACATATAAAAAATGCGAATCATTTCTTCCCGCACCAAAAGCACTCTCGGCAAGACCTGCCACATTAGCATCGTTATCAATGGCAACAGGCACAGCCAAGCTTTGCTGTAGTATCTCTTGCAACGGAACTACATCCCAACCAGGCATATTAGGCGGGTAGTACACGCACTTGTTCTGCGGGTTCACCACCGATGGAAACCCAATGCCAACAGATTGCAGCCCAACATGTTGTTCGTGCAATTGCACCGTAATATTTTTCAACGTGGCAATTACAGCTTCCTTGCCCAGATGCGCATTGGTAGGCATACTATCTTGCCACACAATCTTCCCGTCGGAATCAATTATTCCAAACTTGATATTTGTTCCGCCAACATCAATTCCACCAAACATAGGTTCCTTTGCAATAAGTCTTGTGCAATAATACAGAATATGTTTTTGCTATCGCAATCGGCACCTAACCTTTGCTATTGGGCAGAAATTTTTCTGCCCCTACAAACCACATCTTGCCGGAAAGAACCTCGTGTACAAAAAATCCTTTATCGTGAAATGGTAATCTTGTTACCTGCCGTCTGCTTTAGCGGGCGGACGAGAATAACTCACACAGAACGGACTTAGCCAAATATTGTATTTCTAAATTACTTTTTTACAAAGTCTATCCGTCAGCTAAAGCAGACGGCAAGTAGGAACAAAAAAATACGCCTTATCTATGTGTAGCTTTTATTGGGACAAGCTCGTTTAGTATAAGAGTTAGTATCGCGATTAAAGCGTGTGAGAAAAGTAAAAAAGTAGTTAAGGAGTATAACATTATTAATGTATTAATGTAACGTTTCTCTAAACTATTTTGTGTTTGATTTCGATATCTAATCAGTCTAAATATACTGAGTTTATTAGCGGGTCCTAAATAAAATCCTAGTTTCGACACTACATCTATAACCCTTGTAGTTATCATAGCAAGAAAAATAGTGATTACGAAACCAGTAATAATAGCAATGATCAATCCCATTTTATAATCTTTGTTTATTGATAAAAATGTCCAAATTATTATGTCTTGTCTGGACATTCAAACGAAGTGCATTCACCTGACGCATCCGTTACATTGCGCATGAATCATTAGTATGATGCCCCTTCCCCTCACAGACACAAGAAGTCACACCGGAACTACAAATATGATATCATCATTTTTCTTAGTTGTTGGGTTATATCATAGCGTGCAACATTGTGACTATATTTATCAGCATGGCACTATTAATTCCAATCCAATATTCCTATCATATTGTGGACTAACGTTTCGTTGCGTATTCAGGATAAATACCTATAGATATAACTTTCCATACTTTGGATTTTAGAAAATATATACTATTGATAACTATATGGTCTTGTTTATCTAAAATTAATGCCTTTGGAATTAGCTTTTTTTCTATTTCACTATTTCTATTGATGATTATTACAGAGTCCTTAAAATATGTGTCAATTGTCTTCACATCAGCTGGTCTCACTACGCAGCAAAAATTATCTGCTAAGTTGTGTCGATGAATATAACGTAAATCATCTTCAATAACATAGTTATTATAAGTTAGCAAAACTATGTTATACTTTTCATCTGAAATTTTTTTGAATAAATTAATAGCGGTTGAATCTCTTTCCAATTGAGAATTTCGATTATAAATAGAAAAATCAAATTTAGTAGTATCAGATAATAGTAATAGCAATTGACTTTCAGTTGTACATATTTTTATTTGATTGTAAATGAGTTTGGTAAATGCTATAGCATTTACAGAATCCATTTTCATTGTAGCATCAGATTGAGCATAGCTATGACTTGAAGTCATTAGGGCTAAAATATACAGCAGTTTTTTCATAGTCAATTTTTATTAACTTACTTTATGTCTCGTCAGGACTTCCAAACGAAGTGCGGGCGTCCTGACGTATCCGTTACATTGCGCTCAGAATCATCAGTTTCACACTCTTTGCAGACTCGGGAAATTAAACTGGAAAATTTGAAATTATTTAAAAGATGTAATGCCGGCATGAGCACTTCGTTGAACTCATGCCTGAACTTAAATTCCATCACTAACAGTAGAACACCATTCGCACACTCTATAAGTCGTATGAGTACTGAAAAAGAAGTTCTACTTCAATAGACTGAAATAAAATTTTATAGTAAACATTATTGATACTTTAACATTATTATATGATTACTTCCATCACTTTCAACTAAACAATCAATTATATCTTCAACATTTTGTACACCAAATACAATTAATCTATTTTGGAATCCTTCTATATCCACACCTTTGAAATAAAAATAAACATCAGTTAATCCATTTTCTATTTTTTTTAACTCAATCTTTAAAATTGAAGTTCTATCTATTTCAGTTACCTTTGATAACAAATTATTATATATTACAATACCCGATTTGGTAATCAAATAATCAGTCATTAAATACGATATCATATGTATAATGAATAGGACTATAACACTCCAAAACACTAGATGTATTATTATTTTTACAGTAGACTCGAAATCTTCATTAGAAAAATAAAGAATATAGATTAGAGGGGTTATGAGTAAAGAATAAATCCATATGTTAAAAAATAATGCTCGAATAAATTTGGATTTACCACTCCAAATAATATCTTTTTGTGTTGGAAACTGAGTTTTGTTGTATAACATAAATTCACGAAACAGAATGAATTAATTCGGAATACCTAGAATAACGAAGCATGGATTAATATAAGATCATACAACATTCCACAATGCCTTCACAGCTTGTGCAGTAGCATTGTCTAAATTAACTTTTGCGCTTTTCAGTTCCGTCAGAACTTCCTTATTCTGCGAAGGGCATCCTGCTGTGGTTGTGTTTTTTATAACATCAAAGGTTGTTTGATGAACTGTACAATAATACTTAATTCTTCAGTACAAACTTCACGGTAATGGTACAATTATACTTGCACAACGTTCTTTCCCGCATGGCAAGGATGTATAGGAGTTGAGGCGTGGTGCGGTCATGCGATAGCAGAATATCTACCCTTTATAAACAAAAAGACGTTCCGAAGAACGTCTTGTACTAAAACCATACATGTTGTGCGAGTGTTATCGCCAGCCACCACCAAGCGCAGCATACAAACCAATCTTTGCATTCACCTGCTTCAGTTTAACTTCAATCAATTCCATTCTTGCATCTAATGCTTCGCGTTGCGTTAACAACACCTCGGCATAGTCTGCTCTTGCAGATTGAAACAAACTGTTAGAAATAACAACAGCCCGATTTAGAATATCAACCTGTTTTGATTTCATTTCCAAACTCTGTGTGTAGTTTTTGTTCCGAGAAATCTGATTGAGAACTTCTACATAGCCATTAAGTATAGTTTGCTCGTACTTATACGCCGCCTGAATTTGCTTTGCGTTAGCATTGTAATATGCTGCCTCGATAGCGCGACGGTTGATAAGTGGTGCTGCAATCTCTCCGAATACATTATATAACACCGAAGACGGGTTAACAAGATACAACGGGTTAAACGACTGAAACCCAACATTGGCAGTAATGCTAAACGAAGGCAGAAAGTTAGCCCGTGCAGACTGAACATCTAAATCGGACGCTTGTATTTCTAACTCAGCCTGCCTAATATCCGGACGGTTCAACAACAACTGCGACGGCACGCCTGTAGCAATGGAATCTGTTTTCAAATCAAAAAAGGATGCATCGTTTCTTGGTATTGGTGAGGAAAATCGTCCTGTTAGATAATTGATGCGATTTTCAATCTCTACAATTTGTTGCTGAACTTCAAACTGAAGATTCTGCGTATTCAGTAACTGAGCTTCGAAGCGGTTAACAGCAAGTTCAGTAACCTTAGCTGCTTCCTTTTGTTGGCGTACTACATTCAGCGCACTTTGTTGCACTTCGATATTTTTTTTAAGAATCACAAGTTGATTATCTAACGACTCTAACTCGTAATACGATGAAGCTATCTCGGATACAAGTCTGGTGACCATAAAGTTTCTGCCTTCAACGCTTTCTAAGAACCTTTTTACCGAGGCATCTTTTGCGTTTCTGAGTTTGTTCCATACATCAAGTTCCCAAGAGATCATTGCTCTTAGCGAGAAATCTCCAACGTATTTAGGCCCTTTATCCGGGTTTGCGCTCAGGTCTTCTTCGGAGAAACCATTCCAGGTGTACTTCCCTGCTTTATCGGGGCCACCTTCTAAACCAAGTTTCCCCGATGGCATGTATTCACCTTCTTTTGCACTAATCTCGTTTCGGGCTATGGCAATCTCTTGAGTAATGATATTCAACTCTTGATTATTCCGTAAGGCTGTATCAATAAGTGCAACTAAGCTGCTATCGGCAAAGTACACGCGCCAATTGATGGAAGCAACATTTGATGTGTCGGTTTGAGCAGTATACACTTGTGGAACCGTAGTATTCTCAGTCCTTCGTTCTACCGTGGGTATACCACATCCGGTTAGGAAAAGCACAATACCGATTGTTCCTACCAAAATATATGTGTTGTTACTTTTCATCTTGTTTCCTCATTCTCTTTAGTACTTCTTTTACTTTTGTAAATAACTCCGAACGTTCTTCAACAATGTTCTCGCTTAATGGATTTTCATCTTCATCGTTGATTAGTTTTTTACCTTCAGATATTTTCCCGAATACAAAGTAGAGTCCTGGAACCAAGATTACTCCAAAGATGGTTCCGAACAACATTCCACCTAAGGCAGAAGCACCAATGGTATGATTGCCAACGGCACCGGGTCCGGTTGCAATTACTAATGGAACCAAGCCGGCAATAAATGCTAACGACGTCATGAGAATAGGGCGGAAACGCGCACGGGCACCTTCGATAGCTGCTTCGAGAACGGTTGCACCTTTATTATGCTTTTGTACAGCAAACTCAACAATTAACACGGCGTTTTTACCCAATAGTCCTGCCAACATAATAAGACCAACCTGCGCATAGACATCGTTTGCCAGTCCCATCAATTTTAACAACATAAACGAGCCAAAGATACCCGGTGGTAAGGAGAGTAACACAGCAAATGGTAGTAGAAAACTTTCGTATTGTGCAGCAAGAATCAGATACACGAAAAACAACACCACCATAAAAATATAGAGTGCTTCGTTCCCTCTTTTTGCTTCATCGTAAGAGAGACCTTCCCATGCAATATCATAGCCTTTTGGTAACGATGTTTTAGCAACCTCTTGTATTGCTTTAATTGCATCGCCGGAAGTATAACCTTTTGCGGGTACACCATTGATAAGCGCTGAGGTGTATAAGTTATACCGTGAGATTTCGTTTGGACCTTGTGTCTTTTTTATCTTCATAAAAGCAGAATACGGCACCATTTCTCCGTGGTCGTTTTTTATGAAGAGATTGAGAATATCCGTTGGTAACTTCCGATATTCCGGTCCGGCTTGTGTGTACACTTTATAATAATTGTTGAAACGAATAAACCCTTGTTCGTACGTACTACCAATCATGATATTAAGGTTCTCCATCGCCTTACCAATGGAAACACCTTTTTGCATTGCCAATTCGTTATCAACAACAATTTCATACTGAGGGTACGATGCGTTATAAAATGTAAACAAGCCATCTAACTCTTTACGTTTTTTTAACTCATTCAGGAAGTCGTTGTTGACCTTGTCAAATTCCTGATAATCTACATCACTACCTTTATCAAGTAAGCGTAAGGCAAATCCCGATGAAGCACCATACCCCGGAACTGCGGGTGGTTCAAAGAACTCCACAACTGCCCCAATATCTTTGGATTTTTCTTCCAGCTCTTCCATAATTTCTTTAACTGATTGCGAGCGCTCCGACCAATCTTTGAGGTTAATCAAACAGGTACCGGCATTAGAACCTCTACCTTCGCTCAGAATCTCATATCCTGCCATAGCAGTTACAGATTTCACACCCGGTACGGTCTTGGCAATTTTTTGTAATGCCTCAGATACTTCATTAGTACGTTCTAGCGTGGTTCCCGGTGGTGTTTGAATAATTGCGTATATCTGTCCTTGGTCTTCGTTAGGGATAAATCCGGCTGGTAGGAACTTGTTTACACCTACTATTGCAACAGCAAATACTATTAATAAGCCATACGTAATTACTCTACGATTTACAATAACGTTTAGTAAACCGGTGTAGCGTCCGGTAATCTTTTCAAACTTTTGGTTAAACCAATCAATGAACATACTAACTGGTGTTTTACGTTTGGGTTGCCCATGTGTGTTTTTTAACAACATCGCACACAATACAGGCGTAAGTGTAAGTGCTACTACACCCGAAAGCACAATAGATGTTGCCATTGTAATGGAAAACTGTCTGTAAAGTACGCCAACTGGACCGGTCATAAATGCAACGGGTACAAACACTGCCGTCATAACAAGAGTGATGGCGATAATAGCTCCGCTGATTTCATTCAATACTTTTTTAACGGCATTATACGGAGACACATTCTCTTCCTCCATTTTAACGTGTACGGCTTCTACTACTACAATAGCATTATCAACCACTATACCAATAGCTAACACAAGTGCAAAGAGAGTGATAAGATTAATATTAATATCAAACATTTGCATGAAAATAAACGCCCCAACAAGCGATACCGGAACCGCAAGAATTGGTATAAGCGTAGAGCGCCAATCCCCCAAGAAAATAAACACAACAATGGCAACAAGTACAAATGCTTCTACTAGAGTATGGATAACTTTTTCGATAGAAGCATTAACGAAAGTTGAAACATCATAGTTAATCTCATAATCCATTCCCGGCGGGAAGTCTTTTTGTAGTTCTTTCAGCTTTGCTTTAACATCAGCAATTACTTGGTTTGCATTACTGCCGGGGTTTTGCTTTAATACAATGGAAGCGGCCGGATAACCATCTTTGTTTGTGTAAATATCCACAAACTCACTTCCAACTTCAACATCGGCAACATCTTTCAAACGAAGAATTTCTCCATCGGAATTTGCTCGGACAATAATATCCTGATACTGTTCGGGTTTATTATACCACCCTTTGTATGTAAATACATATTCCTGAGATTGAGCTAATCTACCAGAGCTTAATCCAACACGTCCGGGGCGTGCTAAAACACTTTGTTCATCTATAGCAGTTAAAACATCATTTGCAGAAATATTATAAGCACGCATACGGTCTGGTTTTAGCCAAACACGAATTGCAAACGCACGACTCCCAACAACCTCCGAACGCCCTACCCCCGAAATCCGTTGAATCTCCGGTACCAGATAAGTATTGGCATAATTAAACAAGAACTTCTGATCTGTACTTTTCTCAGTGCTAAAAAGATTTACATACATCAACATACTTGGTTGAATTGGCGTAATGATTACACCTTCTTTTTGCACTAACTCCGGAAGATTAGCCCATATCTGATCTACACGGGTTTTAACACGTGCAGCAGCAATTGTAGGGTCTGTGCCCGGTTCAAAAACAATTTGAATTGATGCTTCGCTGGCACTAGTTGCATCACTCATCATGTATTGCATTCCCTGCACACCGTTTATCTCACGTTCCATAATTACCAGCGTAGATTTTACTAACACATCTGCATTAGAGCCGGGGAACTCGATAAAAATATTTACACGTGGAGGAGCCAACTCTGGGAACTGTGATATCGGTCTGGTTGCAATCGCCAACAACCCCAGGAAGATTATTCCCAGCGAAAGCGAAATTGCCAAAACAGGACGATGAATAAATGTACTAAACATGATATATGGTATTTTTCAGTTATGAATTTTGTAATTGAATAAATACTTCCAAAGCATCAATCATCTACGTCGTTATCCTACGTGTTTACTGACAATAGACAATTATGTGATGGATACTGTACTTATTTGTACCAAGTTTTACCCAAGCGGGTATATGAACTTTGCTTTACTCAGCATGTAAATGTGTTAGGTCTGTCAATACATCGTAGTACGGCACATACTTGGTTTCAATTCTATCGTTGTTCTTTACTTTTCTTAAACCTTCAATCAAAATTTTATCGTTTGTGTTTAAGCCACTGGTAACGGCATATACGTGAGACATTTCGGTTCCAACCACAATCTGGCGGGATGTTACAAGACCTTTATCATCCACAACAAACACAAACTTTTTATCTAACACATCAAAAGTTGCTTCCTGTGGAATAAGTATCGCTTGTTTCATATATACAGGCATTAAGATGGTACCTGTTTCACCGTGTCTGAGTGTTTTTTTAGGATTAGGAAATGTAGCTCTAAAAGCTATGTTACCGGTTTCGTTATTGAAATCAGCTTCTATCGTTTCCACTTTTCCTTCATACTCAAACATTTGGTTATTAGCCATGCGTAACTTTACCATAGGTTGGTTATGTGCATGTGTTGAATAATCTAAATATTCAGATTCCGGCACATTGTAGTATCCCCATAAATTACTGTTATCCGATAGCGATGTTAACAACTCACCTTCATCAACCAAACTACCCAAACGCTTATGGAAGCGGTCTATATATCCGTCGAATGGTGCGCGTATCTGTGTAAATTCTAAATGAGCTTTTGCTAAGGAAAGCTCTGCTTTTTCTTTGTCTAATCGTGCCTTGGCAAGTGCCAATTCGTTTTTCGAAACAATGTTACTATCGGCAAGGTTCTTTGTATTCAGATACTCAATTTCGGCATAGCTTACACTTGCTTTAGCTTTTTCCATATCTGCCTGATAAATAGCAGGCATTATTTGAAACAACAGCTCGCCTTTTTTTACAAACTGACCTTCATCCACATAAATATTCTGAAGATACCCACGCTCCTGCGAACGTATCTCTATATGATTTTTAGATTGTATTTGACACACGTAGTCTTTGTATACAAGAGTGTCCTTCATTATCGGACTCGTAACTAAATATCGAACACTTTCTTGTTTTTCGCTTTCATGTTTTGTGCAACCCGATTGCGTTAACATCAACGCCACAAATAGGCACATTGCAACAACAGAGAAAACTCTGAATGGATTTATCGTATTCATTGTATAATACTATGGTTAGAAATTCTTAACAGGAAATAAACTGACTTTGCGCATGGAACACATTTGGCTGTGTTAAAATCAATAGGAAATAAATTGGGTGAGCAATGTGTCGCTCAACAGAGAGGAGTTTGTATCAAATACGAAATACACAATTCCGAAGATGAATCTGGGCTTGTAGGGTACTGCAATTTTTTTCGATGTCCAATGTACTAGGGATACTCAAACCAATAGTCCGGTTTGTTCCTGACTTATAAACAGGAGAAGATAATTCTAAATACTTCTTGTGTAACGGATCATTCTCTTCCGATAGCTCGTAATCGGCTTCAACCATTAACTTGTTAGCAATGGTTACATTATCACAATTGTTATATTTAGTTGCAGGTTGTTGTTGGCGTACAGCTCCAAGGTCAATAGATTGAATTGTATTTTTATTGGCTTTAGCTAAAACCACAACATTAGCTATATAGACAGACAGTACAGATAAGATTATCTGCATCATAACTACTGTGTTTATGAGATGTCTGCTACGCATTAATGTTCTTTAAAAATTTATGTGAAAATTTACACGACTTCAAAGATATGGATAGAGGTGATATTTCTTTTCATACAATTATCCCAGTGAACGAAATTCGATTCAGTTTCATTTATTATTAAACACATTTCATTTTTTTGCAATCAAAAGGACAGTTAACTATTCCATTTTTCATATTGTTTTACATTCTTTCTGCTATCGCATGACGGCACCGAACCGCATAGTACTAAGAAAGGCGATGTGCCGGAGAGAAGCCTACTAAAAGCAAACTATTTATCGTGATTTTTATAATCAAAACAATTACTGTCTGCTTTAGCGGACGGACAAGAATAATTCACACAGAACGGCTTTAACCAAACAAAATTCATGAAAATGTTTTTGACTAAAGTCATGTTGTTGTACCCCCTTTCATCCGTCAGCTAAAGCAGACGGCAAGTGGGAACAAAAAAATACGCTTTATCTATGTGTAGCTTTTATTGGGACAAGTTTCAAACCATTTACCTACTGCTGTAGTTAGGATGAATTGTTAAGTAGCTGGTATTTACATCATTACTATCCTTAACTATGATAATCGAATTTTTAAATATATCATTTCGAACAAAATTATACCCTGTTGAATCTGAGATTTTGAAAAAATCCAGCATACGGACCGTGATTTTTACAGTCTTATTTTTGTATGTTGATATCCTTCCATGATAGATGTGTTTATCAACATAACTTGAATTAATAAAAATAAAACAATTATCATATTTTTTTCCAATATCTTCATCATAAACGAAGTAATTGATACTTGCTTCACCTATTCCATTTATCTCATATGCAGGTGAGTGTATATTGACTGAATCAAAACATAGTTTACTATTCTCTGCATGAGATATCTTCGTTTCACTCAATAAACAATATTGATTGTAAACGCTTAACAACTTTTCTTTCATAACAATCAAACTTAATATCAACAAAATTGATATTGAAAAAATCAAGTACATTCTTTTATAATTTCTTGATTCCATATTCTCCAAACTATTTTTATTACTCTTCCCCTAAGCTGTAAACTTCTATATTCTTAATATCTCTCAATTCAATATTGGTAAAATTGCCTTTTAGGATTATATCTCTAACTCTCTTTGTGCAGAATGTGGAACTATTGCCTTCAGGGCTAAAAATATCAGATTTATCCCAGCTACCTAAATCAAAATTATATCCTAAGAAAAACCCAGACTCTTTAGGATAAATTATTTTCCCGCATCGACCAGTAACTTGAAAAGCAAAATACCTCTGCTTAACACCTGCAATATTAATTTTATAAGCTGTCCAACCTGTAATATTATTCTCAATTAACGTTGAATACAATCGTTCTGATATAGCAAAGTTTGATACATCCTGAAATCTTACTAAGTCGTATAATGATTTTCCCTCTGATTTAAAAAATTCTGTAGGTGCTGTAACCCCTACTTTAGCTTTGTGGGTACCATATTCGTCGTAAACAAAATAACTCTCAATAAAGACTTCATCAGTCTTTCCAGAAGAATTTATTGTATAAAATTTTTCCATATTAAAATCCATATTTTTTCATTAAAAGTCTGCAAATCCACGAATACCATCAGGTGCTACTACTTTTGTTGGCTTTTCAAATTTTATGCATCTTCAGGGCTTCCAAACGAAGTGCGGGCGTCCTGACGTATCCGTTACATTGCGCTTAACTCATAGGTACGATGCCCCTTCCCCTCACAGACACAAGAAGTCACACCGGAACTACAATACTTATTGTGGCCCCTATAATCCATAACCTTTATTTGATTTGATTACTCTGAACGGTCTGTAGGGTCAACATAAAATCCAAGAACATCTGTGTTCTAATGCTTGGGAGATACTTCTCATACGTTTTGTAAAAAAGTTTCAACTCTGTTTTTGCAGGTTGTAACTCTGAAATTCTATTATATTCTTTCTCGTAACCAATGCTATCTCTTTGTGATAGTAGAATTACCATGAGCAACGTACTTTTTTCTATATCATTAGGTTTCTTGTCTACGTCTTGAGTTGCTAATTCTTTTGCCTTCCCCAAACAATTTATTGACCAATCTTGAATTCCCATCTTTTCAAACAATAATCCTTTATTGTAAAAATATGTAATATCATTATGTTCTATTTTCCTAGCAGTGTCCAATATACTCAAAGCATCAGGGTACTTGTGCTGTAGGATAAGAATACAATGTTTGAAATAATATGCTTGCGCCCAATTTCTTCTATAATAAATTGTACTATCTGTATAGATCAATGCTGAGTCTAACTCATACGCTGATTTAGACTGTTGATACATCACATAAAAATCCATTGCTCTATTATAGCAACGCTTGCCGGATTTCGAATCTTCTATAGGTGAATTATTATTTTCTTCTTTATGTGTACATGAAACGACATGAACACTAATCAGTAAGCAAATGATAACTGTTTTCATAAATTATATTCCATTTCCATCAGGACTTCTTGAGTCTGCAAAGGGCGTCATACTGTGGTAGTGCTTGTTAAGAACATCAACTATTGATTGATATACTGTACAATAATAATTAATTCTTAAGTACTAATTTCATGGTAACGGCACAACGACTTGCACAAGGTACTTTCCCGCAGTGAGAGGGAGGTTAAAAACAGTGGTGCGGAGCGGTCGGGCGATAGCAGAACAACCTATACGTGTTGTTTAAAAACACAAACGGCAATGGCGCAATCAGAATCCCCGAGATTCTGCCGGTCCACTGCCGCTTGCCTGTATGTTTGCAGGGAGTGTGTTTCAACTCCCCACGCCTTTGTTACGTTACTTTTGCACTACAAAAGTGCGTGCAATGATGCGTGAACCCATTCTCAGGCGTAATGTATAAACGCCCGATGCCATGTTTTCAAGTTCCATTGTTTTGCCGATACGCCCACTTTGGTTACCCATGTTGATGTGCAACACTTCCTGACCTGTTAAGTTGAGTATGGTTACTTCAACTTCTTCTTCACGCTCGGTGGTTATACTAAACGTAATGCTTTCGGATGCAGGGTTTGGTTGTAGGGTTAATCCTGCTGTTTCACCGTCTTCAATTACAGAGTTGGTAATGAAGTCATACGCGTCGGATGTACTTTCGCAACCGTTGCTGTTTTTAACACGAACGCGGTATTTACCGTTTGTGCTTGGAGCATATGTTTGCTGTGTTGCACCCGGTATGTCGGTTGTGCCTGCAATCCACTGATAGCCGTTTGATGCACTGGAGGTTAACTGTTTGTTTACTTCCGTGATGATTGGTTTAGCAGGTGTTGGGTTCACTGTTACCACTGTTGGTGATGACACTGCTGTACATCCACCTGAGTTGGTAACTTTAACCGTATACGAACCACTTACGCTGATGGTAATGGTTTGTG
>JAIBAE010000109.1 GCA_019695345.1 Bacteroidota bacterium
TGTTATCGTTGGTAAATGATATTCTTGACTTGGCAAAATTGGAATCGGATAAAGTTGATTTAAATTCGATTGAATTTGATTTGAAGGAAGCCCTTATTGGAATTATCGAACTTCAGAAGTTTATAGCATCTTCCAAGGGACTTTATTTAAAGCTTAATACAGACGCTGATATTATAAAGGTAATGGCAGATAAGCCAAAGCTTTTACAGGTAATGAACAATCTGATTAGTAACTCCGTGAAGTTCACCAAAACAGGTGGTGTGCAGATTAATGTTTGGTCGAAATACTCCGGCGATGATAACAACGGAAACATAACTATAGAAGTAAAAGACACCGGCATTGGTATTCCCGATGAGTTACTTCCACATTTGTTTGAAAAGTTTGGTAAACACCAGCGCAGGGGTACCAACGATGAAAAAGGAACAGGGCTTGGAATGCCTATAGTTAAACGCTTTATTGAACTACACGGCGGTGAAATAGATGTAATATCTAAAATCAATGAAGGTACAACTGTTACTCTTTCACTCCCAATTGCAATTCCTGAATCTACATTGAGTGAATTGCAAACTGTATAGTTATTCCTGCGATGCAACCCACAAGTTTACGGTTGACCCTAACTTTACACGTACACCTGCATTAGGTAATTGCCGTAATACAGTACCGGGTGTGTATGTTTCGTTTTGTTCCTGTACTATCTCGCCAATTATTAATCCTTGCTGCGTGATGGAATTCATAGCTTCATCTTGGGTTAGGCGTTCAAATGAAGGAAGCACAATTGAACTTGTAGAATCTTTACTTAGCACTATATTTATAGAGGCACCCGATGCAACTGACATGCCTGGATTATAACTTTGACGTATAATTCTATTTTCGGGAATTGAATCTTTCCAGTCGTACGAAACATTACCCAAACTTAACCCTAACCTCATTAAAGCAACCTGAGCATCTCGTTGGGTCATCATTGTTAAATCTGGCATCGTAACAACTTCATATCCTTTGCTTACGGTTAGATAAACTCTGCGGCCCTCTTTAACCAATGCATTAGAATATGGTGACTGCATATATACAGTGCCACTTGGAACTTTTTCGTTGAATTGTTCCATTACTTCCTGTACTTTAAGACCTTGACCTTCTAAAATATCAATTGCTTGTTGTTTAGGTAGCCCGGAAACATTGGGAACTTTAATAGTTTTAGAACTGCTTACAATAGCCGGCATAATAAGTTTATCGCAACAAACAAAAACCACAAGTAAACCGCTAACAAGTATCAGCGAGTATTTAATGAACTTCCGTCTATCGGGAATGAGTGTTGATATTAAAGACATTTGGCGAAAAAAACAATGTACTCCGTAAATTGCAGCACAAACTTACAAATGTTGTGATTTCATGCCATCAGGTAATTCGTTTTTATTTGCTGCTTTAACAGGATATTTACTTTTATTAACCATACAAGTAGTTGGGTTAACAGAATATAGTAGGTTTTTCCGAAAAAGAAACACATCTCAAGTTTTCTTGTATGGGTTATATATAATCGTTCTAATTATCCAAGTTCCGTTAGTGTACTGGCTTTTGTTTTATAAGTCAGTTGCTTTGGTACTCTCCAATCAGCTATGGAAATTCTTATGGATAATTTCTGCGATATGGGTAAGCAGTTTATTAGTAGCCGGGTTTACTGTAATAATAAAGAAAGTGGAAAAGAAATTCAGGAAGTCAAACAAACAGAATGACTACCAACCTAATGAATCGCGAAGAGAGTTCCTTACCCTAACTACCTATACGGGAATTGGTATAATTAGTTCATCTACGCTTATGTTATCTCAAGATTCAACAACACCTGTTGTTGAGCATGTAACCATGTCGTTTAAAAATCTTCCACTGGCATTTGATGGAACTACAATAGGGATACTAAGTGATATACATTCAAGTCCGTTTATGCCTAAGGCGCAAATAGCAGAGTATACTGCATCATTAATGTCGTTACAGTGTGACTTGGTAATTTTACCCGGGGATTTTATTAATAGCAGAACTGAAGAAGTTTTTCCGTGTATAGAAGCTTTGCAAGGAATCCACGCACCACTTGGAGTGTGGGCTGTAACAGGCAATCATGACTATTTCTCTAAACAAGTTGAGAGAATTGTGTTTGAGCTGGAACAAACAGGTATCCGATTTTTACGGAATGAACATACTGGAATACGAAAGGGAAGTGACAGTATTTCTCTGCTGGGCATTGACGATGAGTTTTCCAATACAATTGGAAAGTATGTTATTGACGGCTTCACACACGAAAAAGCAGTTGAGAGTATGTTATCCAATGGGAAAGATGATTTCAAACTTATGATGTGCCACAAACCATACAGATTTCAGGAGTATAGTGCTGTTGGTATTGACTGCATGATTTCAGGTCATACACACGGTGGGCAAATTGTTGCTATGCCATCAATCATTCCCGGTGGAATTTCCTTCAGTAGATTTGCATCGCCGTATGTTTCGGGGTTGTATACTTCAGCAACAAATAATAACACCAAAATGTATGTAACACGTGGTGTTGGTTCAGTAGGTATTCCAATCCGTTACAACGCCAAACCTGAGATTACTAAAATTACCTTACAACGAATTTAAACTAACATACAAATACAATGAGAGTAAAAGTCCGCACCGAGCATATCGAGCAACCAATGAAACTAATCGCCAAGTTGCTTTCGCATAGTAAAACAATAATCATAACAACTCACTTAAATCCCGATGGTGATGCAATTGGCTCGGCATGCGGAATGATGCTTGCCTTACGGAACATTGGCAAAAAAGTACGGGTCATAAATGTAAGCCAAACACCAAAGAATTTACAATTCTTGCCAGGTGCTAATACAATAGAGGTTTATGATGCCGCAACACACGATGATGATATTAAAAAAGCAGATATGCTTATGTGTCTGGATTTTAATACTCCAAAACGTGTGCAGGCAATGGAGCACATAGTACGTGCTACCAATGCAACCAAAGTAATGATAGACCACCACACTAACCCCGAAGACTTTTACTCTGCCGCATTGCACGATGTTGATGCTACTTCTACCGGTGAGTTAATCTATAAGTTTATTGTGAGTTTTTACCCGCATGCACTCGATAAAGATGTAGCTGCAAATTTGTATGCCGCGCTGATGACTGATTCGGGTAACTTTCGTTTCCCGCGGGTTAATCCGGAAACGCATAATATTGTTGCCGACTTATTGCAAGCGGGTGCTAATCCGGTTGAGATATACGAACAGATTTTTAATACTTCTTCCATGCAACGGTTGCATTTGCTGGGAATGGCGTTAGCAGGTATGGAGCTTCACTTCAACGGCAAGTTATGTGTAATGACGCTTACAAATACGATGTTTCAGCAAACTCAGTGCAGCGAAGACGACACAGAAGGGTTTGTACATAACACCTTAAGCGTGGATGGTGTGTTGTGCGGTTTAATGATTGTTGAAAAACATGATACCAATGAAATCAAATTTTCTTTCCGTTCCAAGGCGGATATACCCGCAAACCTAATGGCAGGACACTTTGGCGGCGGCGGACATGTTAATGCAGCTGGCGCACGAGTCCACAACGGAAATCTACAAGAGTTAAAGCAACAAGCAATCGAGATAGCAGGGAAGTATGTACAATAACATTATGGTTCCCACATCTGCCGAAGCGAGCCATACTGCGCCGTCACACGGGCGGGGCAGGGCGTTACAGCGGCGCAAATTGAACTCGATAAAAGTGGTCACAGTAAAAATGTTGATTTGAGTAATAGGATAAAATGAATGTTTCTATTTGAAGATGTTGATTCATTATTACAATGATTATAACTTGTCACCAACAGTAATTATGAAGTCCATATCAAACTCAGGAATCTTTGGCGATACTAACAATTATAAGTTATTAGTTTGATGGTCGATATAAACCTAGTGATGAAATATATTGATGAATACATTAATAGAGTAGATTGGGAGAGTATTCCAGTTCACTCAGGTGCTGATAAATTATCCGGATTGAAATCTGTAAAATTGTTAGCATCAAAGGATAAAGATGAGAATAGATTTGGATATACATTTATAACAGACGGTATCTTAGATTGTTATGTATTATCACCTACAGCATATTTTATTATTGATCCGATTCTTTACATTTTAGAGAAAAAATTGTACGGCGATTTGCAATGTGTATTTGATTCTATAGATGAGATGATTACAGGTTGTTTGTTCTCCTATCCCCATGATTTGCAAATTGACGTAGGTAACAACGAGTATTTGAGAATAGATGAAGCGTGTATGTCTAAGTTTATTAGTTACATCGAAGTTCTTGAAACAATTGATTACCGATTATTAGACAATCCTGATGATTACAATATGATGCTGGAAGTATTGAAGTCAGAACAAAAGTATTGGTATGACCAAGTACCAACAGGCACTTTATCAAAGACTTATTCCGATATTTATTCATTACTAGTAAATGGTAGTACTTTGGATAGCAGTACGGCTGTTGAACAATTGTTACAAGTGAAGAACAACTCCTTTATTTTTTCAGAAGATGATTACATTTTGCTTTTCAAACTGTTAAGTGTAATCCGAAATGGTATGGAAAAGAGTAATTCAAAAAATATAATTTCAATGATACGCGAACTCGTATCTTATCAATGTCCTATCAGACTTAAAATTATAGACCAAAACAATAAAATTGTTAGGCTTAAAGATAATTATAAAAATATTGTCAGAATTACAATTCAAGAAACCTTTAATAATTACACTCCATTCGATGAGAGTGAATCTGAGTTGATACATATAATTATTAAGAGGTTTTTTTAAGGATTTAGGGTAGGTTCAAATCTTTGATTATAGTTATTTGAATTTATATCACCTTAAAATTTCCAAATGAACAACTGACAGGGATAGTAGTTCAAACCAGTAGTAGAGTATATTCCCACAAACAAATAGATGTATCATCGGCGATGCTATAAGGTTCGTTCCCGACCGGGTTGCGGCGCTGAAGGATTGCTTCGGCAGAGGCGGGGAACACTGATTTTTACATCACATCGGTTGTGTGAATGGGAGCAATTTTTACGCGCGGTAATGGTTTGGTTAAAACGGCATCTTGTTGGTTTGAAGGAAGCACGCCGACTAATTCTGCGCGTATTACGGTTGAGGTTACACCTGCATGCATGGAGGTAACTCCATCGAGTACAAGTGTCATGAGTTTCATTTCTTCGTTATGGAGTGTGTGTAAACGTTCGGCAATTGGCAACCATACAATGTTTGCCATAAAGATTCCCCATAACGTTGCAATAAATGCTGTGGCTATATGTTGAATTAATTCTGCCGGATTAGAAGTTACACTTGAAAGTGTTGTGATTAATCCTATTACCGTTCCTATAATTCCCATTGTGGGGGAATATCCCGCCATCTTTTTGAACAATGCAATGTGTTCTTGGTGTCGTGCGGTAGTGTAGTTCATTTCCGAGGTTGCAATTTTACTGATTGTTTCCATGGTCATACCATCCATACTTAAACGCAACATTTTACGGAAGAAGTTATGTTCTACATTATAGATTTTATCGCGCAATACTAAGTATCCTTCGCGGCGCACTAATGCATTAAACTCTACAAGTTGGTCAATGATATGTACGATATCACTTTTAGGACTTTTAAAGGAAATCCACATCAGTTTTGGAATGCGAAGAAACATGGAGAATGACGTTCCTGCAAGTGTTGCAGCCAAGGTTCCGCCTAACACAATTACAATTGGGGGAATCATAAACAGCGATGCAAATCCGCCACCTTCTAATACAAATGCACCAAAGATGCAAATTGCTCCTAACAGGATTCCTATGACTGTATTACTTTTCATATTACCCTAAAAAATCTAGTAACGACTGACTCATGAGTTTAGAACCAACTTTAAGGGAATACTGAAGGGCAGTTTCATCTTTTTGCATTTCCATAATTGCCTGAGCAACATCGGTATCTTCTTTTTGCGAACGAAACTCTTTCATACGGGAGTTATCTTCGTTCATTAAATCGCGTAAATTTTGTAACCGTGCCTGACGTGCACCCATTCTTCCGGTTTCTTGATTGACTAACTCCATAGAGTTGTTGATTCCTACAATCTCATCGGAAATAGCATCACGTTCGTTTTTTGTTAGGCCAGCTTTATCGCCAGTGGAACGTAAAGTACCATCGGGTTTGTACGTTAGAGTATTATATAACTTGATAACATTGTTAAATGCCTCTACACCTCCGGTACCAAAGGCATCATCGGCAGTTGAGTTTACTTCTTCACTGGCATTTGGCCCAACATTAATATTACGCGATGAGAAGTTTCCTTTAAAGGTAACTCGTAACCCCGATGGATTTGATGATGTAGGCGTATCTTGTACTAACTCAAAAGGTAGCTTTGTTATTTCCGGTGCTGTTGGTGTTAATGCTTGTGCAGTAGTTTTTGTACCTGCTAAAGTATAAGCACCATTGTATTGATTGTTAGCTGTATTCACCATACTGGTAAGGAGTTTCTTTACACTTTCTCCAAGAACAGGGAGCTTATCCTGGTTTCCAACCTCCATTGCCTGTATTCCGGTGGAACGAACTTCATCGAGAGTGTTTGCAATGTTTTCTAATGCACCTTCGGTTGAAAGTTGTTCATCTAATGTTGAATCAATATTCTTGATGTAATTGTTGTTACGATTGATGTTCTCCGTAAAGTATTGGATGTCATTTACAGCCGATGGATCATCAGCTAAATCAACCATGTTCTTACCGGTGTATACTCTTATATTATCCCTTGCCTGACGTTCTTGTATTGAACGTAAGTTAGAAGAGAACTGGCTATATATTGCATTTGATGTTATTCTCATAATGTTCTCCGTGATTAACGTCCAAGATTTACAATAGTACCGAGTAAGTCGTTGGTTGTGTTGATAACCCGAGCCGCTGCCTCAAATGCTCGTTGGAACTTAATCATATTCACAGCTTCTTCATCAAGGTTAACACCTACAATACTTTCGCGTTGTGTTGTAAGTTGAGTTTTAGTTAGATCAGATATTGCTAAGTTATTCTTTGCATCAGCACCCATGTTGGCAACCTTGGAAATTGTTGATGCATAAAAAGCACGTGCAGACTGAGCATTAACAAATGATTTATCATTAGCCAGCTGTCCAACTTGCAGAAATACATCGCTATTACCCGGAGTGCCAACTGTGGCAGATGCAGGAATATCGCGAGGACTGTTAAGCAATGCAGGGGTAACTGCAATTGATGCAGCAGTAATTGTTCCACCCGATGCAGCAGGAGTAAAGATGTTTCTACCCGGAGGTGTAGCACCTATATCATCTAAACCATAACCGGTTTGACTTACACTATTTACTTTGCTTACAAACGCATTTGCTAAACTATCTAAGTTTTTACGTAAAGAAAATCCACCTGAAGAATCTTTGTCATCAAGCGTAACATTATATGCATTAGCTAATGATGCTAACTCTCCGGACTGTGGTTTATATGTGCCAACTTGATTTCCTGTTTTATCAAGAATTCCAAACGAAACTGTTATCTCGCCTGTTGTTGAATTAATATTCTGAAGTAAAGATATTTTCGATGGATTTGTTAACGATACTACCATTGTACCATTCATGGTTACATCTGCTGCACCATTACCATCGCGATTTATGGCAAGCTCGCCATATTTAGATAATTCCTCTAACATCTGACCCTGGGTATCTAATAATGTACCCGAAACCTGACCTTGATTAGTTTTCGATTGTGCAATTTTCTGATTTAACTCTGCAATGTTTCCAAGCAATCTGTTAACCTGGTCAACATCATTGGATAATGTTCCATACACTTGCTGGCGTAAGTCGGTGAGGTTGGTATTAACACTGTTAAACGTTTTAGCAAGATTATTTGCTTTGGTTAAAAACGTTTCTCTATTTGCAATATCATCGGGCTTGGAATTAAGGTCTTCCACCGATCCAAAGAAGTCATCCATTGCTGTATCTAAACCATAATCGCTTGGTTCGTTAATTGCGGTTTGGATTCGTTGTATCATGTTCCCATCAGTTTCATACCCGGCTTTACGCGATATGGCTCCGCGCATTTCTTTATCTAAATACTGTTCGCGGTACTGACGAATCCTATCTGCAAACACGCCGGTACCTAAACTAAAGTTAGGATAGTTAATTGGGTCGGACTCGCTCAGAATTGCTTCCTGACGTGTGTATCCGGGAGTGTTTACATTCGAGATATTATTGCCCGTGATATCCAAACCACGTTGTTGTGCTAATAATGCCCGTTTACCTATTTCTAATATTGAATTCATTTCATGTACCTCAACACAAATTATAGCGATGTATTCACAACGTGCATTCGCTCGTTACGGATGTAATCCAAGGTATTCCTTACACTATTGCGTCCGCGCAATGCTAACACTCGGTTAACTGTATTTAAAAACTGAAGTTTTGTAACCAACACGCTCATCTTTTGGCGGATATTTACCAACGAATCTGCAAACTGCGGTTCAACATGTTGAATGAGCTCTGAAAGCGTTAACGCCCGGGCTTCCTTGTTGCTGATACCAAGTGCCATTGATATAATTTCAAATCGTTTATTTTCGCATTCATGCATTTGTTTTGAAAGACGTTCCTGTTCCTGAGCTATAACCTCAATGCGGTCGCTTTCAAAACGAACCAACGCTTGTTGCTGATGTTCCGATAAATCCACAACATGCTCTAAAATTTCCCATTCGGTTTGTAGTAATGCTAACAATTCACCGAATAATTTCGGATTCTCCATCCTAGTACCTTGTAACTGAAAAAATCCTATTTCTTCATTTCTAATAATCGGCTGTACTGCATAAATTCTTTACTTTATGCTATCGCAAGCCGCTCCAACCCATAAACTCCCATGTAAAAACACAACTACGGGACAGTACCTTGTTCATATCCAGCCGTTTACCGTGTTCTGATTTAATTTTCTAAATTTCATCGTTCGAAAAATGATTAAGATACTTCTTCACCTTACGAACATAAGCTTGCGTTTCTGCAAATGGGGGAATGCCACCATGTTTCTGAACATTACCCGGACCTGCGTTATATGCAGCAATTGCATTATCTATCGAGCCAAACATTTTTATCATTTTTCCTATGTACTCCGTGCCACCCATAATGTTTTGATGCGGGTCGTAGGGATTGTTTACATCTAAACTCTTTGCTGTTCCATCCATTAATTGCATCAATCCTTTTGCACCAACCGGCGATACGGCATTTGGGTTTCCGGCAGATTCAGCAGTAATTATTGCCTTTATTAAAGCGGGATTAATTCCAAACTTATCAGCAGCTTTTTCAATAGTGTTTGTGTAATTGGTTAAACGATTCTCAACACGATCCATAAAATTTCCGTTTAAGGATTGTGAAGGAGATTCAGTAACTTTCTTAGGAGCAAATGACTTTGGCTTCTCAGTTTCTTTCGTTTCCAGATTACTTTTACTTTCCAATTGATTCAGCGAGGAACTTGGTGATGCAGTATGTTGCGTTACGATGTTAGGTAAAGACTTCTCGCCGGTTAGTTGTTTGTATAACATTTCTGCTAAACCCATTCCGGTACCCGATTGCGATACATAATCCGAAAATTGCATGTCGGCAAATCCTTGTATTGTATCCCCACCAAACGATAGGTCATCATCGCCACCTTTTTCGTCATCATCCAACATAGATTGGCGCATAGTTTTGTACATTTCGTGTACAAACATACTCTCAAAGCCACGTGCAGCTTTAGCGTACTCGTTCCTTTTCTCAGGCGATAACTCGCTCTTTTGGTTAAGCGATTCGCCTAAATTTTCCAGCTGCTTGTATTTAATGGATTGCAATGCAACATTTGTTTGCATTGGCAACGAAGAAATTGAGTCATCCATGATTCAAACTGTTATTTGAGACTGAACAACTGTAACCCGACAACAATCAGGCCAAAAAGTGTATACTTCTGAACAACTTGGTAAGTAGCTTACACAATGTAGAGTTGTAAGGAGTTAAGTTTCTGTCCCGCAAGCTGTGATTTGGTGTTAGGTGTGGTTTGGTGCGGTCTATTAGGTTGCGTTAAAAAAGAAATTACCTTTGAAATCAAAATAGACACACAGCAACCGCCTGTCCTGCATTCCCTAAGGTGCGGTAAAGGTTCACAACACCTAACGCCTGAT
>JAIBAE010000110.1 GCA_019695345.1 Bacteroidota bacterium
GGTAAATCAAATTCGCGTGTTTGTGCATCAACAATTAAACCGTCGCGCTGTTCTGTACCTGTTCCATGCAGGTAAATCTTTTTAGGTTGTTGGGTAGTGTTTATAAGCGTAACTCGCCATAAATCGGCTAAACGCATTTGATTTGGAGGCGGATGGACTAATATCACCGTTACCGGATCTTGTGCATGGGTAAACCCAAACATTAGTACAAGTACAACACCTGTACATAAAAACAGGCGTATAACAGATGATTTCATATATCCTCCGTTTATTTATCCCGAGTCCATTTCGGGAGTTTAATGTTAGGTTCCCCGCATCTGCCGTAGCAACCGTTGTGCGCCGGCACTCAGGCGGAACAAATTGTTACAGCATCGCATCCATTGTGTTATTATGCAGTAACACAGAAACAAGCGTACCTTTACACTGCAAAAACACAGCGATAAACCAACGGTTGGTTCGCACCGGGTTTGCGCGCAGAAGGTGCGCTTCGGCGCAATTGCGGAATAGAATATTTTTTGACTTCTATTCCTTTGCTATACCTAGAAAAATTTCTTTGCCAAAATAAGATTTTTCTGTTTCAGGTTACAGAAAAAAGATTTAAGTTTCAGTAATATTTTCTTGGGGAAACAAATCGGTTCGCGGACATAACCGATGTTACAATTAGGTAAGGAGCTACCATGAAACGTACCCGTCTAAATCTTGATGTTCTTCGAAGCAATACTTCGTTTGCATCCACTACAAACCAACAACAGGATATAACATCCAGTGAATTTACCAATCCAACGGAAGAATTCAAGTTTTCGCGGAGGTCGTTACTAAAATTCAGTAGTGCCGCACTACTTGCTTCGGTACCCGTTTTGCGCAAAACCAGTGCATTTATGGTTGGTCCGTTTGAGATTGACTGCGACGGGAAACGATTGGCCGTTTCTTTTGCCGGTGAAGAACGTTGGGTAGTTGAAACTTCTATGTACAGTGGAAAACCTGTAATTGATATAGTTCAATCGGAACAAGAGATTACCATAGCGTTACGTAATGCCCGCTTTGCGGGTACAAATCTGGATGCTGACTTCGTTGCCCAGATTAAGAATGGCCTATCCGGTTGGACAATGAAGCACTCCATGAAATCCACCGGACATGAGGCAAGTGTTCAGTTTGAGCGTTGGTTAATGGGATTTGATGGCTTACGTGGTAAAACCTCACTGAACGAAGTATTATGTACACCGGACACAGAACATTCCTGCACTGTAGCCGGAAAAGTAACTGTTGAGTACTTCCCTAACAACAGCTTGGCGATAACCGGAAAGAATTGCTGTTCGTTTGATGGGTTGCACATCAGCTCCGATGGAGTGTTGTTACGTCCGGGGTCAACAGTACAGCTAGAAAGTGCTGAAAATAAGAAGCAGACATCACTACTAAAGAATAGTTATTCAAAGCGCACCACATTACTACTTGAACGTAATTCTAAAACCTGGGATATTGCCTTAAACAACCAACCGAATACCCATTGGAATATCACACATGATGTTAATGTTTTTGATACGTGTATTGTAGAATGCGCAGAATCGAATTACGGAAGTACTGAATATGCTGCATTGTTTGAACAAAGCGAACGCGAAAATTCAACTGCAATGGTACAACCAATTGATGTTGATAATCATCATGGTGAATTTTACTTGCCCTTGCGCAACATGAAATACGGGATTGCATTCACCCCAGATGTAAAGCGAACATCCTTAATAGCACGCTTTGGTGAGTCACCAGTTTGGCTGCACCGTAACAACATGAGCTTACAATTGGCAGACCATCCTGATGCCCCACCATTTGAGCTTCACGCTGAGAATGGAATACAGAAAAGAATATCTTGTAAACCAACTATTGTAACGATACAACCTCATCTTGGTGATGCAATTGTAACTCCTCATAAATTTGAAGCATACACTCCTATTGTATTTGCTGGCTTTGGTGCGGTTGGCGTTGGTGATGGTTTTAAGAAATCCGTATCTGTTTCACCGTCGGCTGTTGGTGGAATTAAGGATATTGACGAAGTTGTAGTTACAAAAGCAAGTTCAAAAAAAGGTTACCAATTAGCAAAAATTGGTGATAAGTACATTGATGTAAAAGTTTCGGTGGAATTACCATCAATATCAATCATACGTCCGTATGATTTATTAATATTAAAATTTTACTATCAAAACTTACAAATATCCGGAAGCGGAGATGACAGCTTCTTTTCGCCGGTAAATTCTTCATCCGATAGTTACATTGTAGTTGAATTTCAACCTCAGAATATTATTGAGGAAGCGTTCTACGAAGTTGAACCTACAGTAACCGGTACAGATAGTCCCAGTGCCAGTTCAAAGATACCATCGGGAGCAGGAAACGAACCGATTCCACAACCACCTATCAAAGCAAGAATATCAGGCAATAGTAGATTAGCGTTTAAAACTCCGAAGGGTATAAGAATTCCATTGGCGTTAGCCAGATATGATGATGCAAAGAAAGATTACTTTGGTTTATTGTGTTGGGATACTTGGGAGCCATCGTTAGTACCAGTAGCACAGTGGAAAGATAAATCTAGTACAGGGTTATATATTTATCCGGGACTTATTTCATATTTAGATAAACAAGGAATTAAGTTTAAGTCCGGTGCACTGATGGATAATGCATCTATTGGTTCTAAGTGGGTTGACCCAAGCGATTTTACAGCAGTGATGAATGACACAAGTGCTAACGCACTTAAAACACAAGGCATCAAAATCAATAACTCCTATAGTGGGATTGGTACATTAACTACATCTAAAGTAAGTAAACGAGGAAGTTCAAAAGTTAAGGCATCTGGGGCTTCAACGTCAATTGGTTCTATAAAATACACAGATATGGTAACCAATTATAGTGGAATGTTTGCTGCATTGATGAGACCAAAAATCAAGAAGCCGGATGATATAGAAACAGCTATTGAGTTACCTTACCGTTTATATATCTCACCATTAATTGATGGCGGTTGGACACATACAAAGAAAGTAAAATCTCGACTTTTTAAATTAAATATCAGTGATGGGTCAGGTGGTACTAAAACTGAATCCATTAACTTTACAGAGTTATGGCATACAAGATTATGGTTCAGACAAAAAGATTCTAAAGGTAAGTATTCCGTTAATGAACGTGATGGTAATTACCTACTGGGCAATGTACCTAAAGTACGTGCAATTTGGTCACCAGATTACAAAGGTGACGCCAATACCGATAAGCCAACAACTTCATTTCCTCCGTGGAATCATACTTCACTCACCAGTGCAGACCGTTGGGCTTTGGTCATTAACTCATCGGATTACTATACTAAAACAACAAAGAATAGTAAAGATGTTACGTATGAGCCCAAAGCAATAGATGCCAACAAACTTTTTTTGAGTTCTATTGGAGGTTGGGTTGATGTACATGGAGCGTGGGACCCTGTACCAAGTCAGGTTGATTTAGTTGACTGGATTCACAAAGGAACAATGGGGCGTGACCATTATGTACGCGTAATGTATCGTGGGTATTTATTCCCGTTCGGACATAAGTGTACATTAGTAAAAATCACAGAACGTAAATTTGCTAAACCATCACAACGAGGAACGTACGGTGCTTATTTAAAACAGAGAATGTTTGTTATAGTCCGTCAGCCGGATATGGCATTAGATGATACAAACACTTTGTTTGAATATAAAGGCAGAGAAGTTCCTTTTAAAAGTGTTCACATCAAAACCGTGATCACTCCCAACATAGACGACCCTAATGGTGCAACAAGTAAAATACCAAGTAGCGGTAATTCCGGGTATGGTTATCCAAATGAGTTCTATATACAAGTAGGTAGTAAAGATTATCTATTTCATTGTACAGGTACCGATTGGGATGGAAACAAAATTGACTTTGTTATACCAATGGGTTTTGTATTGGGGTCAATATCAAATTTTGCTCCGTATACCGAAGCATTGAGAATTACAGATTACTTCAATGCTGGCTCAGCTCCGTCTTCACGAACAACCATAGATTTGGGAGGAGCACGAGTTGCATTTGGCCCGAGCAAAAATAAGGGTGACACTAGTTTTGAAACAAAGTCAATGACATTCTCTGTTGGTTATCCAACACCAACCTTACCAAAGGATGTTACATGGTTCTTCCCAAAACTTAAAACTGCCGACATCCGACATCAGGATGTTGAGCGCATGACGGGCAACACTGCACAACCGTCAATTTCTTTACACCAGAAGTTTCTTGAAGAAGGGTTTGATGCCGCAAAAAATGCTGGTGAAGTTCTATTACAATTTGCATCTCAGGTTCCCATATCATTTGGTGGCTCTGCCGGAGGTTCAAGCGATAAATCGGGTGGATTCGTTTCACCTAATCAAGCTATAAGTGGACTCTCCAGAGCAATCGGACCAATAAGTGGAAAAGCAGGTGACATTACTGGTGCATTGGATAAATTTACCGGTGGTTCATTTACGTTTGATCCAAAAGATTTTCTTGGTGCACTAGATGCAAAGATTTTCGGTGTAATTTCACTCTTTGATATTATACAACTTATCACTGGAAGTGACCCACGAACTACATTACTACCACAATTGTTAAGTCAGGTAGTTCCCAACTTAGGAACAGATCCATCGGCACTTTTAAACAATCTCCAAAACGAAGTATATAACAAAATCAAAAGTGCATACGATACAGCGTACGCTCAAGCTACAGCAGAAGCTTCAAGTATACTAGCTAAACTTGAAGAAATGAAAGCTTTAATAGATGGACTTAAAGACCAAATAGATGCACTTGCAACTGCAATTAGTAGTTCAAGTGATTTTGGAGATATTTATACGGTACTTACAACTCAGTTACCTGAATTTTTAAATTGGATAACTACTAATATTGGTCCACTAGGTATTATACCATCTGATGCACTGGAAACTATACAAGAAGTATCTAAGTTTTTAGAGAATCTTCAAGACGGTATACGAGTTGGATTTGATTGGAAACCAAAGATGCAGGGCGATCCCTATGGCTTCTTTGTTCCGGCCGATCCCAATGATACATTTGTGTTGAGTGCTTACGCAAAATTGCCATTTAAAAATGGAGAGTTTGGAGACCCAGAGGCAAAAGTTGAAGGCTACTTACAGAACTTCACTATCAATCTGATCCCTCCCATTATGGATTTGATTGCCATTCCAATCATTAAGATGGGATTCTCTGCTGAGTTAGGAAAAAAGGCAGATATCTTCTGTAACCTTGGTGAATTGCAGTTTAAAGGTCCGCTTGAGTTTGTGAATACGTTACAGAAATATATCCCGATGGATGGATTTATAGATCCACCTGCAATTGATGTTGATACCAGCGGTATAAAAATTAGTTTTGATATTGGTATTCCGGATTTAGCAATTGGATTGTTTGCAGTAACAAATATTTCCTTAGGCGCTGCATTGCAGTTACCATTTTTAGGTGACTCAATGACCTTCAAGTTTGAATTCTGTAAAAAGGACTCACCTTTCCACATGACCTATTGTTGTCTGGGTGGTGGAGGGTACTTCGGACTAACGCTATCTTTGGATGGTGTTGATAAGATTGAAGCTGCCTTTGAAATAGGAGCTGAACTTGCTGTTAACTTTGGTGTAGCCAGCGGAAGTGTTAGCATTTTTGCTGGTGTATACTTCTGTATGGAAGGTGATACATTAACACTAACAGGATATGTTAGGATTCATGGTGAGGTTGATGTACTTGGATTGATAAGTGCAAGTATCACTCTCGAAATGACACTCACATATATAAGTACTGGTAAACTCTATGGAACAGCAACATTAACTATTGAGATAAGTGTATTTATTTTTAGCGGTAGTGTTGAAATTTCAGTTGAAAAATACTTTAAAGGTTCAGCAGGCGATCCTGTTATCACCCAGCTAATGCCATGGGAAGATTATCCAAATTCAGACTTATACTTCGACGATCACAATAAACGCAAGTATTTCGAATTGTATGTTGGTGCTTTTGCATAAACATACTTACCAGGAGAATACTAATGAAAAAGCAAACAATCATATGGACTGTATTACCCAATGGAATTAACGGTACTAATCTAAAGTTAACTCTGTACATGGCACCTCAGTTAGTTTCAGACACAGCATTTCCCCCTGGTGGGAAATTAAGTGAATTCAAAGACTGGAGGAATTGGGCTAACAAAATGGCATCAGCTACTTTTAAGATTGGTTTCAGAAATCCCGCCTCGGCAGCGCCAGATGTTATATTGGACGCAACTAAAACCAGTGCCTCACCAGAAATGAAGTATTGGAGTGCATTATTTACAGATAATACATATGTACGACCATTTGAACTGAAAAATTATCCTGATAGGTTAGTCCGTTCTTACCCAATTCGGAATATTCTTACTCATATTAAAAAGACATATCAGGATGTAGCTATTGATCATCCTGAAGACAAACCAAAAGGAAGCGATTTAAGTATCAAGTTGAAGGAGTATTGTTTCTACGATATACCAAAACGAACAAAACCTGCAAACCCGTTAAATCCTGCTGTTGGCTCATTATCGCATTCCACAACCCAGCAGCAACAACCAGATACAAGGACGTATAAACGACGTCCACTAAATGATGATGAAAAGATAAAATATTATAGCTCTATTCTTGATAGCGTGGCTCAGTTTGTGCCAACAGAATTACTGAATAAAAGAGATCCAAACAACAAGAACAATCTGCGTACAAAGTTCCAGAGAACCATTAAAAATGATTTGTTGTTCTTACAGCAAGATCCAAATTCCAAATTATGCACTACAACACTTTCCGGATTATCATCGTTGTATAGTGAGTTAGCAGAACATCAAGCAAATAGACAAACACAACCTGATAAAACAAAAGACTTTCTACAATTATCGTTGTATTACAAACCGCGTAATGCTGTTAACGAGAACTACCTTACTTCACGATACTTACGCCACAATAAAAAGACGGGGAAACCATTTTACTACGATGCGGTTAACAACAAATACAGCACTGATAGGAGAATTAAAGAAGTAGATGATACCACATCACCACCAACTACTGTAGTTGAACAAAAAGATTACGACTTAGCCAACGACTTGATGTATCAGGGTGAGATAAGTCCTTATTCTATTGTGAAGCTAAATCCTCCTAAATATGACTTTCATGATATAGTAAATACTGTGAATAAGTATCCCTGGCTATTACGTAAACTTGGTATTGCTATTGATATCGAAGTACCATTAGCAACAGTACCAGTTGCTACACTTGGCTCGCCGTGTTACGTATACGTAATTCCAAATTGGAGTTCAGAAGTAGAACCCATTGTTAAGACAAACCAGTATCCAAGAACTGCATATTATTTAGACGGAACTATGTTTGTTGCCGCACCCAAAACAATTGCACAAGGTGACATGCTTCACGGAATGTTAACTGTTGGTAATAACAAGTTATACGATGTAGTAACTGTAGAACCCGGTGGCTCTGGTATTAAGTTTCTCCATACAATAAACACTCTTAATAGATTTCAAAATAGGTTTCTACCTCTATTTATTCCAAAGTCATACGATTTGAATACATTAGATCCTGAGAATGTTGAGAACGACAGTAATGAATCCTTGCCAAATCTCCGTAACAATGGAATAGCAGTTTCAAAATTAGGTCATGCCTATACTATGGTTCAGAGGATTAAATCGGTGTATTCAATTGCACAAAAAGCAATTGTGAATCCTGTTGACCCTGCCAATGTAATGTACTTGGAAGATATTACCAGAGGTTTTCGGGCTGATGTAATGGACGAAGCTACACCGGGTAAGTGGTTTTCATTACACGAAAGAGTTGGGCGTTATACATTCTTGAGGGATGGAACATTAAATACAACCATTTCTTCCTCAGATGATGAGGGTTTCATAAGTCCCTCAACAAGTTCATCTTCCGATAATTCAACTGAAGATTTATACACAACCGAAATGTTAGTTGAATGGAGTGGTTGGTCGTTAGCAGCCCCTCGACCTATGAAAACAGTGGAACCAGATGAATTTAAAGAAGACCCAAGTGGGACTATAGTAGATGGTGGGAAAAAGTACAGCGTTGATATTAGAGATCCGTATAGTACCCCACCTTCATCCGATGGAACTAACGTAAGTGCAATCTTCCTTAGTAAACCTAGTTCTTTGCCGCGATTACGCTATGGTCATTCGTATTCAGTTCGTATGCGAACTGTTGACTTATCTGGCAACAGTTGGAAAATTGCAGGTGTTCCTGATGATACAAAGATTCCAAACTCCGTATCGAAAAATAATAAGTATAATCGGTATGATGTTGTAAAAAATCCCGTCTTGCTACTGCGTGACCCCATAACAAAGAGTATAGGAAGCGGTAAATTTGAACCACTCTCACATGCGGAGTCATTAGAACAAATGGTAATTCGTTCTAATAGAGGAAAGACCACTGAACAATACACAACAGATCATCCGCATTTTAAAGTTGATAGCGAACGCTTTGTTACTGCACCTAAAGTTGACTACACGTTTGCTGAAACTCACGGTGTTTTCGACAAAAAGTATTTTGATAGCGGAGCGACTGATAAAGCAGAAAAATTGTTTAATCTTATTACAAGTAAAGATTACAATTTCTCTAATTATCCAACCTCAGGGATTTTTACACAGGATCCCATGACGAAGGATCCAATTGTAATTGGTTCCTTTGAGTTACCATATTTACCCGACCCATTAGCAAAAGGTATTGTTCTGCGACGTGTACCCGGTACAAGAGCCGAGAAAACCGGTGGTTCTATCACAAAACATGCAAAGTTATGTATATGTAGAGGTGATGGTTCTGCAATGCAGATTAAAGAAGATGTTGCAGATATATATCCCGATGGTTTAATGATTATCGAATACAAAAATGCACATACTCCTTCAGATTGGCTGAATGCGTATCCTGATAATTGTTTGATTAGAATAAAACTTATTGAGTTAAAAAGCGGTGCTGACCCAACACCTGAATGGGATGCTTCATCAAGAGTACTTATACTTAAAGTTGCGCAGAGCGATAGGTTCAGAGTAAAATACTCTTCATACCTCAACGGAAAAGATGCGTCAAAATACTTTGCCCTATACAATTGGGTTGATGAAATGCCAAGCAGTGCTAACCGTGACAAAACTCTTAAACACATGGAAACCGGTGTTCATTGGATGTTGACTCCTTATCGCAATCTTATGTTAGTTCATGCAGTTCAACAACCGTTAGAAGACCCGCAGTTTTACAAAACACAGTTTAAGCGAAACTTTGGCGAAACTACTGTCTCTATTAAAGATGAAGGATTCCCGGTTCACGGTAAGAGTACTGTTAAAGTTGACATCGTTGCTCAGTGGAAAGACCAGATTGATAACCTTAATCTGGATGCTCCGCAAGATGGACAGGAGATTCCTGTAGGTGAAGGCGAAACTGCACCAACTCCGGTGAAACCTTTAGCATTTAGTGCACAAGTTGGCGAACATGTTATCGATGATAGATTTGCTAAACAAATTTATCTTTCATTAGTACAAGACTTTAAGGATACGAAACACCATTACGTTAACTACACACCAGTGGGTACATCTCGTTTCCGTGAATACTTCCCGGCACAAGATTCTGATACAGCCGATAAAGATAAAGATGGTAAAAAATATCTCTTCACTGCTAACGGAAAAGTTCTTGATAAACATATTGTAAGTACAGCCCGACCAGATGCACTAAAAGTTTTATATTCAGTACCGGTGTTTGCGTGGAAGGAAAGTAATTCTGCCGACTCAACCGATCACCTCCGATTAGCCGGTCTTCGCGTGTATATGGAACGTCCGTGGTATTCAAGTGGTAACGATGAAAAACTTGGTGTAGTATTAGTAACTCCGGGAACCAACGCCGAGGTAATTATGTCTGTTGTGCCAAAGGCACATCCAATTTCTAAATTGGTTACCATGTGGGGTTACGACCCAATTTGGTTAAGCAAACCAACGCCAAGCGAGCTTTTCCCTAGCTCAACATTCTTTATTTCTAAGTCCAAAGATTTACCCGATTCACCTATGGTTGATGGCGTTATCAAGAATGTGCGTTTCCAAGAGTTAGACTCAAACCCAACTGTTCAAAATGATTATACAGCAGATGTTGTACTCCATGATGTGTTCTTCGATCCTGAACGAAAA